>JAPOOS010000048.1 GCA_026713305.1 Paracoccaceae bacterium | reverse complement strand
GGTCGAAATTGCACACGAAACCGGCGCCGATGCCATTGCGCATGGCGCAACGGGCAAGGGCAACGATCAGGTCAGGTTTGAGCTTTCCGCCTACGCCCTCAATCCAGGCATCAGGGTGATCGCGCCCTGGCGGAAATGGACGCTGAGCAGCCGTGCAAAGCTGGTCGAGTTTGCCAGATTGAACCAGATTCCTGTAGCCAGGGACAGCCTCGGAGAGGCGCCTTTTTCAGTTGACGCCAACCTGCTTCACGTTTCTTCCGAGGGAAAGATCCTGGAGGACCCGGCTGTCGAAGCACCGGCCCATGTCTACCAACGCACAAACAGCCCGGAAGATGCGCCCGACAAGCCACAGCGCTTGAAGATTGAATTCAAGGCCGGTGACCCTGTGGCTGTGGACGGTGAGAACCTGTCGCCTGCGCGTTTGCTGGCCCGGCTGAACGAAGTTGGCGGGCGGCACGGCGTCGGCCGCTTGGACTTGGTGGAAAACAGATTTGTGGGATTGAAGTCCCGAGGAATCTACGAAACGCCGGGCGGAACGATTCTCCTGGAGGCACACCGCGGCATCGAGCAGATAACGTTGGATGGAGGTTCGGCACATCTCAAGGACGAGTTGATGCCGAAATACGCAGAACTGATTTACAACGGTTTCTGGTACAGTCCGGAAAGATTGATGCTGCAGGCCCTGATCGACGAAAGCCAAAGGATGGTCAGCGGAAGCGTCACAGTGAAGCTCTACAAGGGCAGCGCGCGCGTTGTAGGCCGCGAATCGAAGCATTCTCTATATTCGGAACAACACGTCACCTTCGAGGACGATGCAGGCGCCTACGATCAGGAGGATGCGGAGGGATTCATAAAGCTCAATGCGCTGCGACTGAGATTGCTCGGGATGCGGCGGCCTCTTGGGCAGTAGCGCCCCATCAGCAGTGCCGATTTCGGCATGATGCAACGGCAATGAACTGAGCCGCTGACATTCGTTCAACCACCACTTGCCTGCTTGGACTGCAGCCGGCAGAGCCGTTCCGGATCGGTGCAGGCAGTGGGCGACGATCTCAATCTGGTTGCTTCAATGATTGCGGAAACCCGCTGGCGGACCGTTGGTCACGAGGGGATTTCGCGCCGTCTCGAGCGTGAATTGAATTCTTGATGCACTGTGAAGGGCAACTTTGAAGTCGTCCGTCCGTCGCCCCCGAATCTCAGCCCCGTTCGTCAGCCCGCATTCTGCGTTCCAGCCA
The DNA here is from genome assembly GCA_026713305.1 of Paracoccaceae bacterium. Lineage (GTDB taxonomy): Bacteria > Pseudomonadota > Alphaproteobacteria > Rhodobacterales > Rhodobacteraceae > MPNP01. The sequence goes on along the minus strand of JAPOOS010000048.1, from coordinate 17,070 downwards.
ACGCACACCCGCCGACACCACAAGAATCAGCACCAGGTACTCAAGAACAAGCACCGTGTAGATCTCAAGCGGCCTGTATTCCACGACGACGAGCTCGTTTGCCTTTCGGGTCAGTTCCTGCATGCCAATCACCGACACAAGCGAGGACATCTTGAGCATGTAGACAAGCTGGTTGCCAAGCGCCGGAAGAATGCGGCGAATCGCCTGCGGCAAAATGACGTAGCGCATGGTGGCGCCGTAGCCCAGCGAGATCGTGTGCGCAGCTTCGTACTGTCCCTTTCCAATGGACTGGATCCCTGCGCGGAATATCTCTGCCTCGAACGCGCTGTCCGAAAGAGCCAAGGCGATGACGCCTGCCCAGAACACAGAGATCGCAAAGCCCGTCAGCTGCGGCAGGCCGTAGTACACCCACAGTATCAGCACGAGTATGGGCACGGCACGAACCGCCTCGACGTATCCTCGACTGGCAACTCGGAGTGGACGGATCTTGGACAGGCCGGGAAGTGCGACCAGCAGCCCCACGACAACGGAAATCAGAATCCCCGTCAGGGTCAGAAGCACCGTGTAGTAGACGCCGCCAAGCAGGAACTTCAGGTTGGTCATCCCCGAAGCCGTGGCCGGGTTTACGACATACCATCCCCACTGACCCGAGGAACAGCCCGGCAGGAGCAGAAGTGCGGCAAGTAGAAGAGTGGCTATGCGCATTAGTCGTCTTCGTGATGTAGAATCTTGTCTAGGAACTGCTGACAGCGCTCGCTGTCAGGAGCGGTGAAGAATTTGTTCGGAGGGGAGCACTCCACGATTTCGCCCGCGTCCATGAACGCGATGCGGTCTGCAACCTCCCGGGCAAAACCCATTTCATGGGTCACGCAGACCATGGTCATTCCTGACTGCGCCAATTCCACCATGACCTCGAGAACCTCGTTTATCATTTCGGCGTCAAGCGCCGAGGTGGGTTCGTCGAAAAGCATGATCTTGGGTTCCATGCACAGGGACCTGGCGATCGCCACGCGCTGCTGTTGACCACCGGACAGTTCGCGCGGGTACTTGCTTGCCTGCTCGGGGATGTGCACGCGTTCGAGATAGTGCATGCCAAGTTCCAAAGCTTCCTTCGCCTTCATCTTTCTGGCGCGCATGGGTCCCAGCGTGAGGTTTTGAATCACAGTGAGATGCGGGAAAAGGTTGAAGCCCTGAAAAACCATGCCGATCTTGCCGCGAATGCGGTTGACAGTTTGGGAAGATCCGTCAAGAGTGACGCCATCGACGACAAGGTTGCCGTGTTGATGATTTTCCAACCCGTTGATGCAGCGAATCAGCGTGGACTTTCCCGAACCGGAGGGCCCGCAGACGACTATGCGTTCTTGAATTCGAATTTCGAAATCAATGTTGCGGAGGACCTGAAAGTCACCGAAGAACTTCGATACATTCTCGAAACGAATGATCGTCTTGGTTTCGTTGCCATACATGGGCCATTGTCTCGAATTAGTGGAAACATTGCTGCGCGTACAAAGCCGTATATACACAAGCTACAACGAACATGTACAGCAAACACTCAAGAAAGAAAGCAACTGATTGGGAAATCAAGATGAAACTCATCGGAGCATTTACAGCCATATTCATGGGACTGTTCGCGACTACCGTGGCTGCACAGTCCGTACTAAACACGATCCTGAACGAAGGCGTCTTGAGGGTCGGCACCACGGGTGACTGGAACCCGATGACCATGAAGGATCCAGCGACCAACACCTACCGTGGCTACGACATTGACGTCATGACGGAACTGGCCAAGGATCTTGATGTCGAGGTCGAGTTTGTGGCAACAGACTGGAAAACTCTCGTTTCTGGCGTTACCGCTGGCACCTACAACATCACTGGGTCGGCATCGATATCGCCCTCGCGGGCAAAGGCTGCCGGGTATTCGAACAGCTACTTTTCGGTTGCGACAGTTCCCTTGATACACTCCAAGTATGTTGGCGTTTACAACGACTGGGAAGATCTCAACAATCCGGACGTCACTGTTGCGGCAACTTTGGGAACGACGCAGGAACAACAGGTGAAGCTGTTCTTTCCAAATGCCAACATCAGGATTGTCGAGGCGCCGGCACGCGACTTCCAGGAAGTGCTGTCGGGACGCGCCCACGCCCACATCACGTCAAATGTCGAGGCCGCCACGCTTGTGGACAAGTACGACCAGCTGACCATAGTTCCGGTAAAGGAACCGCGGGCGCGCACGCCGATCGCCATGTTGCTGCCACAGGACGACCAGGTGTGGATCAACTACGTCAACACTTGGATAACGCTGAAGCGTGAAGGAGGGTTCTTTCAGGAACTCGGGGCCAAGTGGCGCCTGTCAAACTGACGACTGCCGGATGGCCCGACGGTTGCTGCCTGGCAGTCGGTCGGGTCGGGCCAGCCGGCTGAGGGGACCGTGTCTCGCCTCGAGCTCATGACCTGGACCGAGGTGGACACCTACCTCAAGAGGAGCGACGGCATCATGATTCCGGTTGGTTCGACCGAACAGCACGGGCCAATCGGAATCATCGGCACCGACTCGCTGGTCGCCCAGTTGGTGGCATGGCGTGCTGCGAAGATTTGCGGCGCTCTTGTAGCTCCAACAATCGGATACACGCCGGCGCCATTCAATGAATCCTTTCCGGGCACCATTTCCGTCTCTTCGGCGCAGTTTTCCAACCTTGCCGCAGAAATCGCACTCTGTCTGGCGCGGCAGGGATTCAGGTCGATTTACTTCGTGAACGGTCACGGCGCCAATGTCGCCGGCCTCCGGCGAGTTCGCGGCAGCGTCAAGAATGCGCGCATCCGCATTCGCAGCTGGTGGGAGTTCGAAGAGATTTCAAAGCTGCGCAAACGCCTTTACGGCAAGTGGGAGGGAATGCATGCGACACCCTCGGAAATCGCCATTACGCAGCATGTCTACGGAAGCAAGCTGGTGCCACTCGAAGCGCGGCAGCCTCCAAAGCTCCTGTCGAAGGCGTACATTCTGGCACACGCCGGCGACAGGCATGGACCGGCGGACCAACACCGCCGGGAGTTTCCGGACGGCCGAGTGGGGTCGCATTCCGCGCTTGCGTCTCCCGAGCACGGAAAGCAACTCCTGTCTGTCGCCGCGGCGGAACTGGCGCGCGACTATCTGAGGTTTCTCCGCAAGTAATTCGGCTGCCGCCGCTGGCCAGAGCCTGCCTGCAAGTTGTATCAATGGAGTTGCCTCTCGGTGACCAGGCATCCAACCTTGTTCGACCTTGCCACAACTTGCCTTGACCTTGGTTGGAACGACACACATTGGTTCATGGTTTCCGCATTGCCGAGATTCCCCGGCCGGGAAAGGCAATGTTGAAGCATCGTTTAGAAACATGACAGCCCACCGGTTTGACGGTGAGCCAGTCCAGTTACAGGATTTCACACATGCGAACTAGCGGAACAAGACCACCCGGCGTGAGTGATTGGCATGACATGTTGAATCGTGACGACGTGCTGATTGTCGACACTGAGACCACCGGCGTGAAGGGGTATGACGAAGTCGTCCAGGTGGCCTGCATAGACACAACTGGAGCGGTTTGCTTTGACGAACTGGTTTTTCCAACCATAGGCATTCCGCAGGAGGCCAGCAGAATACACGGGATCACCGAACAGATGCTGCAGAACAGTGGCGCAATGACCTGGCCGGTTCATCATGAGCGATTCTTCTCGTTGATTGCCTCCGCTGCCACGGTGTTCGTATACAACCTCAACTTCGACGAGCGCTTGCTGAAGCAGACTTGCAGAAAGCACCGGTTGGGTTTCAAGCCGTTTCCCGGACGCTGTGCAATGCTCGACTACGCTGCCTATCGCAAAGTTCCCAACCAGTGGAACAGCGGCTTCAAGTGGCACCGGTTGACGGATGCGGCCAGATACGAAGGGGCGCGGACTCAGGGCGCAATTCACAAGGCGTCGACGGATTGCGAGATCGTGCTTGAACTCATGCGCGCGGTTGCCGCCAGGCAGTCAGGCTGAATGTCGAGCGCAACATGCCCGGTGGCAAGACCCTTCAGCCACTTGAACTGCAAGGCAGACGGTCGATGACTTGCTGTGGAAAGCCCCATCCACCCAGGCTGACATTGGAACTGGCCTGGTCGCAACTCCCGGCATTGCGCCATTGCATGGAGACCGAATGCAGGGATGCAACGGATATGCATGCCAACCTGGGCAATCGCGAACTGGCTTGGCTTCACACCGACTTTGAGAAATCGACGAATGCATCGCGTTCTTGACTGACGGCGCCTGCAATGGCCATGCGCTGGGTCGTTCGGGAATTGCCGATCGGGGACGGGAGCAATCATGCTAAAAGCAACGTTATTCCAGGTCGGCAGCCGTTGACTTGCACGCTGCGGGTCAACAGTTCCCCTTGTCGGAAGTCATGCTGGCGTCCCGGTTCGGAAGGAGATTTAACATGAAGCGTGTCCATGGAGTGCTGAAGCCGGCGCTTGGCATAGTTGCAGCCGGTGGATTTGTCCTGGCGCTGGCTGCCAGTTCGGCGACAGCGGCCAGCCAAACGGCTATATTTGCCGGCGGCTGCTTTTGGTGTGTGGAAAGCGACTTTGACTCAGTCGATGGTGTTCAATCCACTGTATCCGGGTATATCGGCGGTTCGGTCAAGAACCCGACCTACAAACAGGTCACTCGCGGCGGTACAGGCCATTACGAGGCCGTTAGCATCGAATTCGACCCCGACGTGGTCTCATACCGCATGCTCGTCGATCTGTTTTTCCGCAGCGTGGACCCGACCGATGCAGGCGGGCAGTTCTGTGACAGGGGCGAAAGCTACAGGACTGCAATCTTCGTCATGGACGAAGCCCAACGGCAAGCTGCCTTGGCCTCGTTGGAGGAGGCCCAAACCGACCTGGGCCGGCAAATCGTTACGCCGGTCTTGGATTCTACCGAGTTTTACAGGGCCGAAGACTACCATCAGGATTACTATCTGGGCCAGAACCACGTGATCACACGTTTTGGCATCATAAAGCAGGCGGATGCCTACAAGCGGTATCGCAAGAGCTGTGGTCGAGATGCCAAGATCCAGGAGTTGTGGGGAACGGACAGCGCGTTCATACAACACTGAGGCGAACATTTGCCCAGTCCCGTTCGTCGGGAGCGACATGACGGACGGGTAGAACGCCATTCTGGCGTTCGGTTGGCCAGCCGGCCGTCCAGGCGGGCTGGCGAAGGCCCTTCTTCGGACAAATCCCGCGCAGCTTCCTTCAGCTGATTGACCAGGATGCGTCCATCGTTGGTTGCGCGCGCGTCAAATCCCCAAATTCAGCAAGTGTTGCCTATGGCTTTCGGAGTCTCCCGAATCCGGGCAGACGGCAAATGTGGTTGCAAGGCGATCCACTCGTGCTTGGGCCAGGGGCAGAACGTCTCGATTGCCTGTGGAAAATCAAGGGCAAGCGAACGCCGGCGAGAGGCCAACGCCATGTCGATACAGGGAAGTTCAAGAATGCTGGCATGACCGCGCCAGTGATTGCACTTCCAATGTGTTCGGGAGTACATCTCAATGAACAGTCGCGAAGCGATAGTCGCAGAAGTTTGGTGAGGTTCCTCCATCGGCGGGCGCTGGCAAAAGGCCCGTCTCAGCGAACGGAATGCCGACATTTGACCGCCACAATGGGGCCAACCGTTGTAGTTCTCCGAGGTTGATGCAGGGCCGGTTCCAAAGTATTGGCAGAATGCACATGCCGCAGATCGGTCCAGACCTGTCCCGTGGGAGGGGTTGGAGAGCGAGTCATTGACCTGCCATTGCGGAATCCGGCAAGTGGGTCAGATTCGCTGACCTCGCCCGTCCTAGGCGGGTATCAGGACCCGTTGGAGCAAAATTATGATGAACAGGAGCACCAGCGGCGAGAGATCGACTGCGCCGGTTCTAGGCATGAAGGCCCGAATTCGGGAGTACGCCGGATACAGCAGGCGCTCCAGGAAGTTCCAAATGTCCCGCACAAATTGCTGGTGCGGATCCAGCACCGAAAACGCAATCAACCAACTCATGAGCGCATGGGCGATTACAATCCACCATGCAACATCAAGAATGGCATCTAGAACACCGAAGATTAAGGACATGCTCCACCTCGAATTTATGCCTTTGAGATAGTTGCGGCCGATTTCGATTTCAAGCCACGCAACGAGCGCAAATTCTTCAAGCGGGAAGAAAGCAAGGAACAAAGCTATGCCCAATGCCCGAAAGCCTGTGTTTGGCTGGATGTTTTTTGACTGGGCCTCCCAGCCATATGCCACGATTCTGCTGACGTTCGTGTTTGGGCCGTACTTCACCTCGGTGGTTATGGACGACCCGGTGCTGGCTCAGCAATACTGGGGATGGATGCTCGCCGTCACAGGCTTGGTCATCGCCGTTCTGGCGCCGGTGTTGGGTTCCGTCGCGGATGCCAGCCACTCTCGCAGGGGCTGGATACTGGCATTCTCGCTGTTCTACGTGGTTGGAGCTGCGGCCTTGTGGTTTGCCGCGCCGGCATCTCCCTATCCGGTGCTTGTCATGTTTGCATTCGGCGTCGGCCTTATGGGAGCGGAATTTGCAACGATTTTCACGAACGCCATCCTTCCCGAACTGGGCACGCGTCAAGAGATTGGCAGAATTTCCGGGTCCGGCTGGGCCTTCGGATACGTGGGTGGTCTGCTGTCTTTGGCGACAGTCCTCCTGTTCTTCGCCGAACAGGAGAGCGGACGCACGCTGATCGGGCTGGAACCGTTGTTCGGACTTGACGCCCAGAGCCGGGAGGGAACCAGAGCGGTCGGACCGCTGACGGCGATCTGGTATCTATTGTTCATGATTCCGTTTTTCCTGTGGGTGCCGATGAGAAGAGAGAATCCGCCTGCCAACGAGGGCCTTGCCGGGCTCGCGAAAACGATCAGGTCGCTTCCCCGCCATCCAAGTCTGCTGGCGTATCTCGGTTCATCGATGTTCTACAGAGACGCACTCAACGGGCTTTACGCATTTGGCGGAATCTATGCGGTTGGCGTGCTCAAATGGTCGATCGTTCAGGTCGGCGTCTTTGGAATACTGGGGCTCGTGTTCGGAGCGGTCTTTGCGTGGCTGGGAGGACATGCCGACCAAAGGCTCGGTCCAAAGCCTGTAATAATCGTGTCCCTGCTGGGATTGATCCTGGCGTGCATTGCGATCGTGACGACAAGCCGGGAGCAGGTGTTTCTGGTAGGCGTTGCGTCTGGTTCGACGTTGCCGGACACTGTGTTCCTGATATTTGGCTGCCTGATCGGGGCCATGGGCGGAGCTCTACAGGCCGCTTCCCGGACCATGATGTGCCGGCAGGCCGATGAGGGCCGCATGACCGAGGCATTTGGGTTGTATGCATTGTCCGGGAAGGCCACTGCCTTCCTGGCGCCGTTTCTGATAGCCGAAGCAACGCGCTGGACTGGAGATCAACGGTTGGGCGTGACGCCACTGATAGGTCTGTTCGCGGTCGGCGGGATTCTAATGCTTTGGGTGAATTCGGACGGCCGGTTGTCCACCAAGCAGGTGCAGACCTGGTAGACTGGACCTCATGCGGTCCCGAAATTTGGCCAGCCCCTTGCGGCCAACTTTCCGGCAGTGGAGTTTCAGGAACATCCGCAAGGGGACTGGAACACGATTCTGGAACGAACGCGCGAGATTGCTCGCAGCGGAACGCGCTTTGTCCCGTGCAGCGTCGAGTGCAATCCGAGCCCAGGGAATTTGCGTCGCCGGAAAGTCGTTGCATTGAATGGCCTGGATGCTCTATTGTGGACGGCAAACAATAACACGAGCCGTCCTGGCTTGTCCGTGGTGCATTGCCTCTTCCGAGGCCCGCTCAGATTGAGGTCTTGACTTGGCAATGGCGATCAGCGGTTGCCAAGGAAGGCCAAATGACGAGGCAAGGGGAGAACAGGCTGTGAGATTCTCGAATTCGGAAGCGCTTCATGCATCGTGGGGTTGGCTTCGCAAGTCCATTGGCATTGTCCTCCTGTTGGCGGCGGCTGGAACCGTGCCTGCCAGCGGCGAGGAAATCAAGGCAAACCAGTTGTTTGGCGCCAAGGAGTTGCCAACGATGTCGAAGCCCATGGTGATAGGAGGCTATGCCAAGGGGTGTCTTTCCGGGGCAGTGCAACTGCCGGAATCCGGACCGACGTGGCAGGCGATGAGGTTGAGCAGGAACCGCCACTGGGGACATCCAATTCTCATTGACTACTTGATTGACCTGAGCGAAAGGGCGCGGGATCTCGGTTGGAAGGGGCTGTACATCGGCGACTTGAACCAGCCCCGCGGCGGACCAATGACCAGTGGGCATGCATCGCACCAATCAGGACTTGACGCCGACATCTGGTTGATGCCGCCCCCCAGCTTGGAACTCAGCGTAGCGGAGCGCGAGGAAATCTCGGCAGTGTCGGTCCGCACAGCGGATCAAGCTGGATTGAACGACAAATGGACCGACACGCATATGCAGGTGCTGAAGGCCGCAGCAGACAATCCGCTTGTGGACCGCATTTTCGTCACAGCTCCCATCAAGCTGGAAATGTGCAAGACTGCCGGCGAGGATCGGGCCTGGCTTCAAAGGATCAGACCCTACTACGGACATCACTACCACTTTCATGTCCGTCTGAAATGCCCGCCTGAGTCCGAAACCTGCATTACACAGACGCCCACCGTTGCGGAGCTTTCCAACGGGGGAGACGGCTGCGACAAGTCGTTGGAGTGGTGGGTAACGGCCTATCTGGACTCGCTAAAGAAGCCGCCGCCTGATCCGCCGCCGCCCAGACCGCGCGGAGCGCGGGACTATGTAATGGCAGACTTGCCGGAACAGTGTCAGCAAGTGTTGAATGCGCCATGAACGCCAGCCAGGAGACGGGCACGAACTTGAATGGCACATGGATTGCAGTTGCCAAGAGCGATGTTGCAGGTTCGAGGCGCACGACGCCCGCAATGCAGGCGGCGCACCCCAACCGTGCCAATCCGAAGGAACACGATTGCGGTGCCGGCTGAAAGCCGTAGTTCGCCCTTGAGGCGCGTTGGCAGCATGAAGAGCGAGACCCGGCCAAATTGGGCCGCACCGCGAAGTGGGCCTTCCACAGCGGCCCGACTGCATCGGACGAAGGCAGAACTAGGAAAATGAGTTGATTGGCGACGAATTGAAAGCAGCGGTGGAGGAGGCCTGGAAGAGCCGCGACACCATTTCACCCCAATCCAAGGGACCCGGACCCGAGGCGGTGCGAGAGGCCTTGAACGCGCTGGACAGCGGCGCACTGCGCGTGGCCCAGCGTCTGGACGATGGCAGCTGGATGGTCAATCAGTGGGCCAAGAAGGCGGTTTTGCTTGGATTCCGCATTCGTGACATGGAAGTGCAGTCAGGCGGGCCGCAGGGTTCGGGCTGGTGGGACAAGGTTGATTCCAAGTTTTCCGGCTGGAGCGAAGCCGATTGGCGCAAGGCAGGTTTTCGCGCGGTGCCCAACTGCATCGTCAGGCACTCGGCCTACATCGCTCCAGACGTCGTGCTCATGCCGAGCTTTGTCAATCTGGGCGCCTATGTCGACGCTGGCACGATGGTGGACACTTGGGCCACGGTGGGTTCCTGTGCACAGATAGGCCGAAAGGTTCATCTGTCCGGAGGGGCAGGGATCGGCGGAGTGCTTGAACCAATGCAGGCCACGCCAACCATCATTGAAGACAATTGCTTCATTGGCGCCCGTTCCGAAATCGTCGAGGGGGTGATTGTGCGAGAGGGAAGTGTCGTGGGAATGGGTGTGTTCATCGGTCAGTCGACCAGGATATTTGACCGAGACTCAGGAACCATAACATATGGCGAGGTGCCCCCCTACTCGGTGGTCGTTTCAGGGTCGCTTCCATCGAAGAACGGCGTTCATCTCTACTGTGCGGTCATCGTCAAGCGCGTCGATGCCAGGACGCGGAGCAAGACCGCCATCAACGAATTGCTGAGAAGTTGACGCAGTCTTCTGCGCGCAAGGCCACATGGCCTGCACCATGAGCCCTTCGCCTCTCGAAGCCATCGACCCGGTAGAGCTGACGGCCGAACTGGTGAGATGTCCCTCCGTAACGCCCCGCGAAGCGGGAGCGCTGCAATTGCTCGAAAGGCTGCTCGGACAGGCAGGCTTCCGCTGCCAACGCGTTGACCGCAACGGCATTCCCAATCTGTTCGCCCGCTGGGGAGGAAGATCCCCGGTGTTCGGTTTCAATGGACACACGGACGTTGTGCCTGTGGGAGATGTCGAGGGCTGGAGTTGCGATCCGTTTGGCGGTGAGTTGCGCGACGGATTTGTGTGGGGCCGCGGCGCCTCGGACATGAAGTCCGGAGTTGCGGCGTTTGCAGCTGCGGCAATTGACTTTGTGCAGAGATCGCCTCCCGATGGCTCCATCATCCTTGCAATAACAGGCGACGAGGAAGCGGTCGCGGCGGATGGCACGACTGCCATTCTCGACTGGATGGAACTGAACGGCCATCACATGGACGCTTGCATCGTTGGTGAACCGTCCTGCCCCGATTTCATGGGAGAAGCCATCAAGGTTGGCAGGCGCGGCTCGCTGTCGGGCTGCATCGAGCTGACTGGCGTTCAGGGGCATTCGGCATATCCGAATCGATTTCGAAACCCGCTTACGGCATTGGCCCATCTGTCCCACGCCCTGGTCACGCGTACGCTCGATGAAGGAACTGAAGAGTTTTCGCCGTCTAACTTTGAAATCTCGTCAATTGACACGGGCAACAATGCCACAAACGTAATTCCCGCGCATGCCGTCATGTCCTTCAACGTTCGATTCAACGAACTGCACTCCGTTGCATCGCTTTCAAGATGGATTGAGAGCGAGGCGCGAAAGCACAGCGATGGACATGGAATTTCAGCTTCGGTCAAGCAGCTCTACGGCGCCGAAAGCTTCATAACGAAGCATGGACCTCTGGCGGAGATGGTGGCGAAGGCAGTGGAAGCGGAAACTGGCGTCAAGCCGCAATACTCGACGGCTGGAGGAACTTCCGATGCTCGATTTGTTGCCAAGCTTTGCCCAGTGGTTGAATTCGGCGTTACCAGCGGAACGATTCATCAGGTGGACGAACGAGCTTCGATCGACGAAATCGTGACGCTCAAGAGAGTGTACGGCCGCTGCCTCCTGGAATATTTTGGTTGACGTCGGATACCAAAGAAGGCTTGTCCTGATGGTTCGCGAACCTAGGTTGGGCAAGGTCAAGTCTCGACTGGCGAAATCCACAGGCAATTTGGCTGCGGCACACTGGTATCGCCGCAACTGCGCCCGCATCATCGGCAGAATCGGTGTCGATGACCGATGGCAAACCTTCCTGGCGGTGACCCCGGACAACGGCGATGCGCATGACAACATCTGGCCTTCGGCCTTGCCGAGAATCCCTCAGGGTTCAGGTTCGCTGGGCGACAGAATGGTCAAGGCATTCAGACAGCTTCCGCCTGGTCCGTCCATCCTGATTGGGTCGGACGTGCCGGGAATAACTGCGGTTCACATAGCAAGAGCCTTTCGCGTGCTGGTCAGCCATGAAGTTGTGTTTGGCCCGTCGCCGGACGGTGGGTATTGGCTAGTTGGCCTCAAGCGCACACGCGCCATTCCCGCAGGCTTCCTGGCGGGGGTTCGCTGGTCAAGCGAACATGCGCTGGAAGATTCGGTGAGTTCGGTTTCTGCATTGCGCGTCGGATTTGCCGACATCCTTTCCGATGTCGATACGCTTGAGGAGATGTCTTCGGCATGGAGCGGAAGCCGGTTTCCGGACCGCTCGCTGGAAGGGCTCAGCGGCTGAAATCCTAAATTGGGCACGGCCGCATGGATGCTTGCAGGCCATGTCGAGCTGTTTCCAGGAAGGGGAATTCACGAGCCTCGCAAAGGCGATTCCTGATGCGTCAAGCAGTTGCCGGCAACATTTCCCGATTCGATCGGAATGCGCAGAGCTCCCGTGGCCGACAAGCAGCGAAGCAGGAACATCCGCCACACCACTGGCGATGCCAGCGTGTCCATCTTCGCTGACTTCTTCATGACGTGCGCCTTCCTCCTTGAGCTCCAGGTTCGCTGCAACGCTGCATCAAACGGCACGAATTGCATTGCAGCCTGCCGCTGGACGTCTCGAAGGGCGCATTCCAGATCAACTGACCAAGGCCAGGTTCGAAGCCCGCAAGGCTAGCCGCTTCGCCTTCGTGTTCAGGCTCGACGCCATCCGCCACAATGTCGCGCAAGTCGCCAAGCGTGCCCGGTCCTGGGATGGATCGAGAACGAAACGCTCAACTTGTTGAGCCTGATGGCGGACAGGTCGAACCCTGCGTGAGCAGGGGGACCTTATGCCTTCACGGCGAATTGTCGCTTTGCCACCCAGTAGGGCAACACATTTGCCTGATCGAAAAGTTCGTCCATGCCGGCAGCGGGGACAGCGCAATGGCATGACGAGAAGTGTTGAGCATCAGGCTGAGCTCTGACCCGTTCTCGCTTCTCGCCCCGCGATTCGCGAGGGGCTTGAAAGACGGACTGTGATGCCATTCCAGTCTCGGCTGCCGCTTCCAACTGCCCGCAGGGAAGGTTCGGATGTGCCTATTTCCGGCGCTGCTGCTCCGTCAACAGATCCCACGCAGTGTCGAACCGGCCTGACTTCAAGAGCGCCCGGAAAGTCATGACCGCCTGCCCGCCGGCCATGCTCCAGTGCATCCTCGGGCGCTTCATCCGCCGATTGATCAGAAGGTCCTTTGCCGCCTCATTGAGGCCCGAACCTATTGGAAGCTTGGCCTGCCGCAAGCTGTGGTACTGCATGTGGCGGCGGTTTTGCCGAAAGTGCCCGAGCGCTTTCTCAATCACCTCGTGCGCTTCCGCATTCTTCGCATTCTTTGCTTGCATGCGTTGGAAGCGCAGCGCACGAATGATCTTTTCCACGCCTTGGGGATCTTCGAGCAGAACACTCCTCTGACGCTCGAACCACTTCTCTTTCCGGAGGAGATGCTCAGCGACTTCCCACAAATGCTGCGTAGCATGCCAGCAGTCGATCACCAGATGGTCGGCTCCCATTCTGTCCAGCCAGGTCCAGTTGTCCACCGCTCCGTCGGACGCTCCGACCATCACAAGATCCGGCTGCTGCTCTCGCACGCGCTCGATCTCCTGTGTCAGCAAGCGTTTCAGCGTGAACTTGTTCCACTCCGGCATGCGGCCAAAGTAGATTGCGCCCAGCAGGTTGCTGTCCTTGTCGTGGAAAGTCAGAGCTCCGCAAGAGGCTTCTCGCCAATCAGACTCCGACACATTGGGCTCACCCTTGCGCATCTGCAACATCGCCCCCTCAAGCGACACAAGGAAGGACACTGCCTCCCGCGGTGTCTCCTCGCCCGCCGCCAGCGTCGCATGCAATCCCACTTCCCGCAGCCTCCAGCGCTCGTGAACATCCTGCATCACTCGGCGCAACATGCTCGAAGATGGTTGCATGGCACCAAAGCTGGCAAGCGTGTCCGTCGCCTCCTGCGTTGTCTGTCCCGTCATCTGATAGACCGCATGCTTGGCTGCCGGACGCGTCATGCAGCCGGCAAACAGACCCAGCCGCTCGTCCACGGGACAGTGCTGACGCTGCTTGTCGCGCCGGCGATAGCAGCTGCGCCGGTATACGACGGTGCCCAGCTTCGTGACAATCCGCTTGGGCGCCTCGGAGACCCGATGCCATGACTCGCCGCCGAGCAGGATGCTCCTGGCCTTGTCGTCCAGGTTGGTGACAGCATTGACGAGCAGCACGCGGCCAAGCTTCAGCGAACCGTCGAGGACAGCGTTCTCCACGTCCGCAATGTCGCCCTTCGGTTGAAGGGAAATACGGACACCATCTTCAAAGGCATCGAATGCCTCCACCGGCATGCCTGCATCGACCAGCTCGGACAATCTGGCACAAAGCTTTTCCTTGTCGTTTGAAATTTGCGCGTTTGTGCTCATCGGAAGCGCTCCTCTTTGAAAGGACTGTTGCCGAAACCGACAGGAAACGGCGGCTCCACTTGCTCCCGACACTACCCCAAGAACGGGGCTCGGTGACAGCAATTTGCGAAACGCCACTGAACTGCCGCGGATGGCCAAAGGTTCCCCAAGTCAGCAGGATGTGATCAGTCGAATCGGCCAAGGCAGCATCCAAGGGCCAAAAAGCGGGTCATGCTGGATGAAACACAACTCCCGCGATGTTGAAATGCGCCTCTCGGCGTCCATTGCGCCCGGCTGTCCCCGCGGCATGTCACTCTCAACCTGCTCGCATGCGCCATGCAATCTGTCTTCGGCATGACAGTGCAAGCTTCTGGCAGCGGGGCAGGGACGGCGGCGCAAACATGCAGGACAATTCTTCACGCCTTCCGGTCTCAAATCCATCAAACCACGTACGAAAGCTTGAAGGTCATGTTGCGGGCGATGGTCGAAATTCACCCATCTGTCTGATTTACCATCTGTCAGCCAATGCGCACCGTTGCCTCCCCGCACCGTCAATTGAACGAAACTGAACGGAGCCCGTCCAATCCCGTGAACGGAAGGGAAAGGCGCCGCATTGAGAATTGCCGGCTCAGAAGGCTCTCTTCCGGCACTCTTCAAGATAAAGATCCCGCAGCCTTTGGGCCACAGGTCCGGGTTTTCCATTGCCGATGGGATCTCCGTCTATCTCAACCACCGGCACCACGAAAAGCGATGCCGCAGTGGCGAAGGCCTCTGCCGCATTCTTGGCTTCGGCGACTGTAAATGGCCGTTCGACGATCTTGATGCCGGCCTCCTTCGCATACTCCAGAACGGCTTGGCGCGTTATGCCGGCCAGAATGCTGTTTGAGAGATTACGGGTCACGATGTCGCCAGATTGCTCGACGATATAGGCGTTGTTGGACGACCCTTCGGTCACAAATCCGTCTTCGACCAGCCAGGCGTCATCCGCTCCGGCCTTGACTGCGATCATCTTTGCCATGGAGGGATACAGAAGCTGAACCGTCTTGATGTCGCGTCGTCCCCATCGCAGGTCCGGAACCGTGACAATCCTGTAGCCGCTGGCGTTCTTGCTGTTGCCAAGCAGATCCTTCTTCTGCGTAAACACAACCAGCGTGGGCTCAACATTGGACATGACGAAATCTCGCTCGGCTACGCCGCGCGACACTTGGAGATAGACCAAGCCCTGGCGAACTTCGTTGCGTTTCAGCAGTTCACGGTGGATGTCCAGCAACTGTTCGTCGGAAACTGGAAACGTCAGTTCGATTTCCGCAAGCGATCTTCGGAGCCTTGCCATGTGGCGGTTGAAATCTATCAGCTTGCCTTCCAGCACCGACGTAACTTCGTAGACTGCGTCGGCAAACAGGAAACCTCGATCTAGTACGGAAACGACAGCTTCGCTTTCGGGAACAAACTTGCCGTTGCAGAAGATGGTGCGTGTCAAGGCCAGCCTCCATAGTCACATAGGAATGAGATTTGTGCAGTTCATTGGCGTGAATGTCAAATTGCATGTCGGTCCAATGTCGAGCGCGACATCCGACATTCAGGCTGTCGTGGGCTTGAAGGTGCAGCGGAGCGGCACGATGTTTAGGCTGTTGGGGTGGCGGCTGCGAGCTTCGAGTGTGGCTTTGATCCAGTCGCAGGGGTCGCAGATCAGGGGCTCGTTGACCGGCGAGGCCGAAAGGCTCAAGTCGGCCAACTGCTTGACCATCGGCAGGCGGGCACTCGTCATCTCGTCAATGAGCCGAACAAGTCCAGCATGGCCGAAAATCTCAGGACTGAAATCCTTGACAATCGATCGGTCAAATTGCATGCCGATTCCTGGTTCGACTTGCGCAATGACATTCAACAGAGACAGCAGAGCAAGAACATGGCTTCCCTCAGCCAATCGTTAAGCGGTACGGATGCGTTGATCATAGTTGACGTCCAGAATGACTTTTGCCCGGGCGGAGCCATTCCTGTTCCGAATGGCGACGAAGTCGTGCCAAAAATCAATGAACTCATGAATTTGTTTGACCATATAGCGCTAAGCCAGGACTGGCATCCGGATGGTCATTTGTCCTTTGCCTCGTCGCATGAGGGTCGGAATCCTCTGGATGTAGTGCAAATGAGTTATGGCGAGCAAATACTGTGGCCGGACCATGCAGTCGTTGGCACCAAGGGTGCGGAGTTTCACCCTGAACTGGCGACAGACAAAGCCCACGCTGTAATCAGAAAGGGCTATCGAAAGGAAATTGATTCATATTCCACATTTTTCGAGAACGATCGAACGACACCGACCGGTTTGTCGGGCTTCTTGGATAGATGCGGTGTGAAAAGACTGTTCTTGACGGGCTTGGCCATTGAATACTGCGTTGGCTTTTCGGCGTTGGATGCTGTTACCGAGGGCTTCGAAGCGTATCTGGTTCAGGATGCGGTTGGGTCGTTCAGGAATGAAGATTCTGAACCAATGCGCAACCGCTTGGCAAACGCGGGCGTCAGAACCATCCAGAGTTCGGAGCTCCAGTCTGACGGGTAGCGCATTGATCAGCCACAATCATAGCCGTCAGTCTATGGTTGCGATGGTCTGTGGGGTGCCAATTCCCGCTTGAGGCTGTCGAGCATGAGAGTGTCGAAGGCATTGCAGCGGTAGTGGCGGGCTCATCGTCTCTTTTGCTGCCGGTGTTCACATCCTTAACGAACTTCCCGAGAATGAAAGCCAATCCGCAACGTGACCGTCGAACTTGGCAAATGCGACAGGCTCGTTGAGGGCTTGCCCAACAGCCATAGGCAGCGGCGGCCGCGCTGCGTGCCGGAAAGTCGATCACAGGCGACCTTGCAATCTCGGAAACAGCTCTCAGCCGATGTGGAAGACTGGCATTTGGGGTTGAGTTGCATGGTGCCGGCGCGCCATTCCATGGGTGAAACGGCAGCCGTCGGCAAGATGTTCGGGCAACAGCAACCAGGACCATGCGCTAGTTGCGGTTACAGCGCGATTGGTGGCCCCCTGCGGCTCCAGCGACGCAAGCGAAACTGGCAAGGCAGAAAATGCCGGCATGACCGACGGGTGTCGGCAGCGCATCCTAGCCACGGCGAACACATTGATTGGAAATATGACTGTCTAGTGG
>JAPOOS010000104.1 GCA_026713305.1 Paracoccaceae bacterium | reverse complement strand
GGCCACTTTCCTGCCAAGCCGTGTGCATGCAACCGGCAACCGAACGCATCTGCCCGTCCACCGGACAGGTTCGAAGCTGATTGATTTACAACCCCATCGAATGCCTCCCCTTGCGCAAACAAAAGCAGTGGTCGCATTCCCGGGACTACTCTTTGCCACAATTGCGCGCTTGGCGGCCGTCCCGGCATTCGCCCCTTTGAAGCTTGCAGACCCAGGCATGTCCGAACAATGCCAACAATGCGGAGAAGTTCACTTCGATCTTGGTTCCCAAAATGGCCAATGTCATTCACATGGCAGGAAGCCGAGTGGAATGTCATCAATGGTGAATCAGGCCCATGACATGAACAATTCAATTCATCCGAACGGCAGGTACATTGGCAGACGCTGGCTGGTTCGACAACGTTTCGCAATCATGACGTCGAGACTTCCGACTGCCGCCGGTTGCCAACCCTCTTCGGCAGATTGCAGAGTCAACACATTGGACTCCACGCTTGGCAATGGCAATTCGCGGGCTTGGCGGAGTGATGCATTGTTTCGTTCGTTCGTTGCATTTCCATCCTCAAGAGGACTGACAGGTTACTCGAAGGCAACAGGCGCCGGCTCGGGCGCGACAATTGCTTCAAGCGGGTGAGCCGAACTCTCTGCTCAATTCAGCGAAGGCTGGTCGATCAGTGACGGAACTCGGCTGAAACAGATTAAGTTGGCGCCAAGCAAGGGGACGAAAATGTTGGAAAGCAGCGCTTCGCAACCCATGGCCATGGAACCTTGACTTGCGGCTGTTTGCACTTCGGCTATCACAGCTTGAAACCGGCATGTGTTCCCTGGAGGAGGAAAGGCATTCAGCGCTGCGGCGGGCACAGCTGCAGTGTGGGCCAAAGCCCCGCTGTTGACAGCCTCAACAAATGCTGCATTGCAGCACATTGCGCTTTTCTCAGTTTCACGCTATCAGGACGGGGGGATATCTCTGGCAATGGAAGACGGTCGATAGGATCATGAAAGGCAATTCAAGGGACAGACCCTGGATTTTCCGTACCTATGCAGGTCACTCGTCACCCGAACGGTCGAATGCACTGTTCAGGGAGAACCTGTCCAAGGGGCAGGCAGGGCTTTCGATAGCCTTCGACCTGCCGACGCAAGTCGGCTACGACAGCGATCATGTGCTGGCCAAGGGAGAGGTCGGGAGGGTCGGCGTGCCGATTTGCCATCTCGGCGACATGAAGAAGCTGTTTCATCGCATACCGCTCGCCAGGATGAACACTTCGATGACCATCAATGCCACGGCGCCCTGGCTGCTGGCGCTGTACGTCGCGCTGGCAAAGCAACAGTCTGCCGAGTTGAACCAACTGCGTGGCACGGTGCAAAACGACATTATCAAGGAATACCTAAGTCGGGGCACCTACATGCTGCCACCGGAACCCTCCTTGAGACTGATTGCCGACGTAGCCGAATACTGCCACAACGAACTTCCAAAATGGAATCCCCTCAACGTCTGCTCCTATCATCTGCAGGAAGCGGGCGCTGAACCTGTCCAGGAACTTGCCTACGCTTTGGCTACGGCTATTGCAGTGCTTGACGAGATCAGGCTG
Source organism: Paracoccaceae bacterium (assembly GCA_026713305.1). Taxonomy (GTDB): domain Bacteria; phylum Pseudomonadota; class Alphaproteobacteria; order Rhodobacterales; family Rhodobacteraceae; genus MPNP01. The sequence continues at coordinate 9,367 of JAPOOS010000104.1, read as the reverse complement.
CGCGTCGACCCGGTGGATTTCCCAAGGGTCGTGGGGCGCATCTCGTTCTTTGTCAATGCCGGCCTTCGCTTCATCACCGAAATGTGCAAGATGCGTGCCTTTGTCGAACTGTGGGACGAAATCTGCCGCCAGCGCTTTGGCGTGGACAACCCCCGGTATCGCAGGTTTCGATATGGCGTTCAGGTGAACAGCCTTGGACTTACCGAACAGCAGCCGGAAAACAACATCTGCCGGATACTGCTGGAAATGCTCGCCGTGACACTGTCCAAGAAGGCAAGGGCGCGAGCGGTGCAGTTGCCGGCATGGAACGAGGCATTGGGACTGCCCCGACCATGGGACCAGCAATGGTCGCTGCGCATGCAGCAGATACTTGCGCTGGAGACGGATCTTCTCGAGTACGAAGATCTCTTCGACGGCAATTCCGAGATTGATCGCACAGTCTCACAGTTGAAGGTTCAAGCAAAGCAGGAACTGGTTCGCATAGACGCAATGGGTGGGGCGATCTCAGCGCTTGAGCACATGAAACAACAGCTTGTGGAGAGCAATGCACGCCGCATTAGGCGCATAGAGTCCGGCGAGACGACTGTCGTGGGAGTGAATTCCTTTGTCGCTACTGCGGATTCTCCGCTCACTGACGGAATTGAGACCGCCATGCACGTCGATTCAGAAGCGGAAGCATCCCAGATTGCCGCGCTCCGCCAATGGAAGCGGGACAGGGACCCCGAGCGGGTCGAAAGGGCCTTGTCGGAGGTTCATGCAGCTGCACGAAACGGCAACAACATCATGCCGGCATCAGTTGCAGCCGCCGAGGCTGGCGTGACAACTGGCGAGTGGGCGGCGGCGCTAAAGAGCGTGTTTGGTTCCTATCGCGCACCTACGGGTGTACGCATGTCGCCTTCAAATCAAACCGAGAATCTCGATGATCTGCGAATGGCAGTGGACGACGCCTCGCGCAAGCTCGGACGGCGCCTCAAGCTGATGATCGGCAAGCCGGGTCTCGACGGACATTCCAACGGCGCCGAGCAGATCATTTGCCGCGCCAGGGATTGCGGAATGGCTACAGTGTATTCCGGCATACGGCACACTGCCGACGAAATTGTGGCCGAGATCGTTGACGAGCAGCCCCATCTCGTAGGTTTGTCCGTCCTTTCGGGCTCACACATGCGACTTGTTCTCGAAATCAGGGAACTCATGGTGGAAAGGGGGTTGGGTCATATCCCACTCGTGGTCGGCGGAATTATTCCCGACCAGGACAAGCATGATCTGCTGACAGGAGGAGTGCGCGCAGTCTATACGCCCAAGGATTTCGAAATAAACCAAATCATGGCGGAACTTGTGGCCCTTGCCGATCTCCAGCGCGCTGACACTGCCGCCCAGGTCTGACCGGCCCGACAATCCTCGCGGCATGCAATGGACTGCAGCACGGCAGCGGCATTGTAGGCCCAGCTGCAGTCTTCGACTGCCCAACTTTCCCAACCGTTTGGCCCAATGGTTGTTGAATGGCAGGCTGCGTTGAAGTGGACTTGGTCCAAGTGGTTGATCCTGACGCATGGTGTCGGTGGTATTTGGGTTCGCCCTCGGCCTTGAAGCCACCTCTCCACTCCTTGCGGGTAGCGGGTCGTCACGGCAGCGGGTTGGAACACTGTTGCCGAGATCCAACGGAAGAGTTCCGGTCTCGAAGCTTCCAGTCAATTGACGGGAAGCGCCATGCCGCCTTGCGGGCGGCTAGCCCGCTCGCGGCTTCGCAATGCCTGGTTGAACCGAGGCATCAGGGTCCCAACTTCCATTCACATGTTCACGATTGAAGCGAATGCAGCGTGTAAATCGACGCTCCTCGGCTTGTTTCAAATCTGCCACCTGCTCCCTGCAAACGGGAAGTGCAAAGGGACACCTCGGCTCCAGGCGGCAATGCTGCGGTGGGTCGATTGGAGAAGTTGGTTCGCCGTCAAGCGCGATGCGAACCTTGCGTTGATGCGGATGGTCGACGGGCGTGGCGGAAACCAATGCCCGCGAGTAGGGATGATAGCCGGAAGCCAAAATGTCCCTGGTTGGACCCGTTTCGACGATTTGCCCGAGATACATGACGGCAACCCGGTCGGCCAGCATCGAAACGACCGCCAGGTCGTGCGATATCAGCAGAAACGCCAGCTTCATTCGACGCTGCAAATCCTGCAGCAGGTTCAGAATCTGCGCTTCGACCGAAACGTCAAGAGCCGAAGTTGGCTCGTCGAGCACCAGCAGCTTCGGGCTGGTGGCCAGCGCTCTGGCGATGCCCACGCGCTGCTGCTGGCCTCCCGACAAGGTGTGGGCATATCGATCAATGTGCTCGCTGCCCAGCCCCACGAGGTGAAACAACTCCGAAACCCGTTTGCGCACCTCCTTTCTGCTGACAATCCCATGCAGCAACAGAGGTTCTGCAACCAGTTTGCCCACCTTGTGACGGGGATTCAGTGATTCAAGAGGATCCTGATAGACCATCTGCATTTGCGCGCGCAGGGATCGCACTTCGACTTCACTCAGCTCGCTGATCGGCTGACCGTCGAGCACAACGTGTCCCGATGTTGGCGCCTCAAGCCGCAAAATGCACTTGCCAACGGTCGACTTGCCACTGCCGCTCTCCCCGACAATCGCCAGCGTTTCACCGGCTTGAACAGTCAAGGAGACGTCGTCCGCGGCGACGAGATTCCGAAACTTCCACAGCTTGGTTCGAACTGGATAATGCTTGCTGAGGCCGGTTACCTCGAGAAGGGGTTTCATTGCGCCAGTTCCCGCCACCGGTGACATGCTATCGAGTGGTTGGGCGCGCTCGATTCCAGACGCGGCGTCGAGACGCGGCAAATGTCCCGGGCATGTTCGCAGCGAGGATGGAAGGAGCAGCCGGTTGGACGGTTCTTCAGTTCCGGGACCTGGCCTGGGATGCTCCTAATGCCGGATGACTGCTCAACCCTTGCTCTGGCGGAAAGCAAACCTCGCGTGTAGGGGTGCCCCGGCGCTTCGAATATCCGGCCCACGGGAGCTTCCTCCAGAATGGCCCCGGCATACATCACGGCAACTCGGTCGCAAAGCTCTGCAACGACCCCGAAATTGTGGGTAATGACAATTTGCGTGAGATTCTGCCTCTTCCTCAGTCGCAGCAGCAACTGAATGATTTGATGTTGTATCGTTACGTCAAGCGCTGTCGTTGGTTCGTCAGCCAACAGGAGGTCGGGCGATGACGAGAGCGCAAGGGCAATCATGGCGCGTTGCGCCATTCCTCCTGAAAGTTGGTGTGGATAGCGGCGCATGACCGCACTTGGATCAGGCAGTCCAACGTCGGCAAGCAATTCCTGCGCCCGGACAGTGGCCTTGCGGCCGCGCAGGCCGGAGTGAACCAGGAGCACCTCCCGCAGCATGCGGCCGACAGTGAACACCGGATTCAGGGACGCTCGCGGATTCTGGAAAATCATGGAAATTCGGCTGCCTCGAATGGCGCGCATCTGCCTCGAATCAAGATCCAAGAGATTCTCGTTGAAGAAACGCACGCTCCCGCCTGAAACATGCGCGGCTGACGGCAACAGCCCGACGACTGCCAGCGCTGCAACCGTCTTTCCCGAACCGCTCTCGCCAACAACTCCGACTATCTCGCCAGGACGCGCTGTGAGATCCACGCCGCACAGGACCTCCGTGCTTTCGTCCGGCAGCCTGAATTCAACCCGCAATCCTTCAATGCTCAATACACGCTCGCCGGACGAGTTGACTCCCGGGCGCAGCGGGTCGTTCACGCTCCGCAACATGGAAGTGGCGGGTTCCTCCATCACTTCCGCCTGGGGTCCAACAGATCCTGCAGTCCGTCACCGATGAGATTGAAGCCCATGACTGTAATGGCGATGGCAAGCCCGGGGAAAAACGAAATCCACCACTGGCCAGTGATGATGCGCGGCGCTCCCAAGCCAATCATGACACCCCATTCCGGGGTTGGGAGCCGAACGCCGAGGCCGATGAAGCTGAGACCCGCGGCATCCAGAATGGCCCATCCACACTGCAGCGTCGACTGGACGAATATGGGCGCCAGGCTGTTCGGCAGCAGGTGCCAGGCGAGAATGCGAACGTCGGAGGCTCCCACGCCGCGCGCCGCCAGCGCGTACAGCGAACTGCGAATGACCAGAAACCGGCTTCGAGAAAGACGGGCATAGACCGGCACATTCACAACTGCGATGGCTATGATCAAGTTGGGAATGCTGGGCCCAAGGACGCCGGCAATCGCCATTGCGAGGATGAAGCCGGGGAACGCCGCGACGATGTCCATAAGCCGCATGCAGACTTCGTCAATCCGGCCACCGTAGTACCCGGCAATCACTCCGACTGTCGATCCTGTGAACAGACCAATGGCAACCGCTCCCAGCCCAATGCCGAAATCTATTCGAATGCCATAGAGCACACGGGAAAATATGTCCTCGCCGAAGATGCCGGTGCCAAACAGATGGTTCAAGGACGGCGCCTGCATCTTCTCACGCGGATTGAGGGCATAGGGGTCGTAGGGAGCAATCAGTGGAGCCAGCAGACCCAGTATTCCCAACCCGACAATTATGCCGAATCCAAGCGCCGTGATCGGGTTTCGGCGGCACCACTTGGACAGTCCGGCAAGGCGTCGCGTCATATGGACGGCAATTTCGGCCATCTACAACCTCACCCGTGGATCAAGCAGGACATACAGGATGTCCACGAGCAGGAACAGGAGCACGTAGACAGTTGTCGAATAGAGTATGAAGCCCTGCAAGGCAGGATAGTCGCTCGAGGCAATGGCATTGTAGACATACCGGCCTAGGCCCGGCCAGGCGAACACGTTCTCCACAAGAACAACGCCACCGAGCAGGTATCCATACACTATCGCGATCATCGTGATCAGCGGCAGAATGGCGTTCCGCAGTGCGTGGCGAAACACGATGGAACTCTCCGGCAAGCCGAGAGAACGTGCGGCCCGCGTGTAGTCTGATTCCAGCGCCTCGATCATGCTCGCACGCGTTATTCGCGCAAGCGGCGCCATTGCGGCAAATGCCAGAACGGCCGCTGGCATCAGGAGCGACTGAACCGTGCTCTTGAGAGCCTGCCAGTTGCCAGTGAGCAGTGAATCGATCGTGTACAGGCCGCTGATGCGGTCAGGTGGCGGAATCATGACGCTGATGCGACCTTGAGGAGCCGGCAACCAGTGCAACAGAAAGAAAAACACGTAGATCGCCACCAGACTGACCCAAAACACAGGCATGGCGACGCCAAACACGGCGAGCAGACGTGAGACGTGGTCGATCCAGGTTCCACGCCAGACCGCGGCCGCAATTCCGAGTGGAACCGCCAACGCAATTGCCAGAAGCATGGCAAACAATGTCAATTCAAACGTTGGCATGAAGCGCGACGTCAAGTCGTCGAGCACGGGCTGATTGGTGACAAAGGAGTCGCCAAAGTCCCCGCGCGTCACGCCTTCGATGTAGCGCAGGTACTGTATCCAGATTGGATCGTTCAGACCGGCGTTCTCCGCAATTCGCTCCCGCGTCTCCTCGCTCGCCAATGGACTGACCATGAGATCGATCGGATTGCCCGGGATGACGCGCGTCAACGTGAAGGTCACAACGGTGACGCCGAGCAGGACCGGGATCAGCAGAAGAATTCGCCGCGCAACAAATGCAGCCATGCCGTGTGGTTCACTCGTGCCGCGGAAGCCAACGCACCGCGGCTGTTATCGACAGTCGAACTGGTGACGGCGGAGCCGGCCTCTTGCCGGCTCCGCGCAGCTTCACCTATTCCTTGTAAAGGTACTGGTACCGCGTCAGATTGTCAGCGGAATAAAACACATACCCCTTCACATTCGAGCGCATCGCCAGTATGTGCTGCGGTTGATACAGAAGCACCCATGGCGCCTCGTCAAGAAGTATGCGCTGAATCTCCACAAGCGCCGCATCCCGTGCCTCCATGTCGGTGCTGATCGTGTTGTCGGCGATCAGGTCGTCGACGGTCTGGTTGGCATAGTTGGCATAGTTGCAGCAGCTGTGATGAAACTTCCAGTACACATGGTAGTAGGGCTCGTTGTTTATCGAAATCCAGAAGTTAGTGAAGAAGAAAATCAGCTCATGCTTTTGGATCTTCTCGAAATACGCCGCCCCGGGAAGTTCCTGGATCTCCACGTCGATTCCAATTTCCCGCAACGACTGTTGAAGGAAGACCGCCGTTTCCTTGGCCTCCTGGTTTCCGATCGGAATCTCGAACACGGTTGAGAATCCATCTCCGAGACCCGCCTGTTCAAGCAGCTCCCTCGCCTTGTCGAGATTGTGCTTGTACACGAAGAACTGGTCCGTGTGTCCCGGCGTGCCCTGGGGAATTGGGCTCTTGAGCTGCACGGCGTACCCGTTCATGACGTCGTTGACAATCGTGTCGTAGGGCACTGCGTAGGATATCGCCTGCCGGACCAGCTTGTTGTCGAAAGGGGCCACTTCGTTGTTCATGCCAATGTAGGCGATTGTGCGACTGGTGTTTCGATGCACGGTGATGTCCGAATTCGCTTCCAGCGACGCAATGTCGAATGTTGGCAGTTCGAGCGCAATGTCGACGGCGCCGCTCACGAGCTGCGCAAGGCGGCTGGACGGGTCGGGAATCACCTTGAAAACTATCCGTTCGATGTGGGCCGGCTCTTCGAAGTAGTTCTCGTTGCGCACAAGAACGTACTGGTTGCCTGGATCCCTGCTTTCGAGTCGATACGGGCCCTGTTCGGTTCCGGTGGAATCCGATTTCAGCCACTCATGCGCCGAAGGATCGTCTTCGGTCATGTATGGGCCCACCACGTTCGGATTGAGAATCGAGTTGCCGGCCTGAGCCATGTTGCCGAAAAGCAGAGAGTTGGGACGGTCCAGGTGGATCGCCACAGTTTTCGAGTCAATCAGCTCGATATGTTCCTTGTCCGGAACCTCTGCCAACGCCATGTTGCCTACGGTAACCCCTTGCTGGTCAAACAGTCTGTCAAAAGTGAACTTGACCGACTCTGCGGTGAGCGGATCTCCATTCGAGAACTTCAGCCCGTCGCGCATCGTGAACGTGACTGTCTTCCCGTCCTCGCTCCATTCGAAGCTCTCTGCCAGGCCGCCGACAAAACTGTTTGGATCGCCCAGAGTGACACCGTCGTCTCCGGTCACGAGCTCGTAGTCGATGAGCCAGGAGTAGACGTTGGTCAGAAACTCCCAGGTGTTTATGTTTCCGCTTGTGAGTGTCGGATCGATGTTCTGCAGGTCCCTCGACACTGCGACGATCAGCGTGTTCTCGTCCGACTGCGCGTTGGCAGCCAGCATGCTGCCAAGGACAAGCGTCGCGGCCAGCGCGACGGCAGTCAGCGCCCGCTGCGCCAACCTTTGTAAAACGTACATGATTTCCCCTCCTTTGAGTTGCCCTCTCAAGACTGTGCGAGAGATGCGAGTCACGCCGTCCTCCGCCGTTTCCGGCAGGACGGCCTGCGTGCTCCTCTGCCTTGTCCAGGCAGTTTGCTGCAACCGGGTCAACCATCTCGTGGCGGACCTGGCAACAGTCGAAACAGGCTTTGCAACAACCCTGTCTCCAATTCAATCCAGTTCGTTCTTGGCAAATTTCCCTGCCTTCATGATGGCCTTGATGTATTTGCCTTGATGTTGAAGGAGGCCCAGATCCTCCAGCGGATTGCCTTCGACCACAATGAGATCCGCCGCCGCCCCCGATTCAATGATGCCAAGGTTTCCGGACTGATTGAGTATTTCGGCGTTGACGGCAGTTGCCGAGGACAGGACTTCGTGCGTCGACTGCGCTTCGGCTTGGAGCGGAAAGCTGAGAGACTGATGTTCCCGCAAGTCACCCAACAGGTCCGATCCAAATCCGATCTTGGCGCCGGCAGTTCGACAGTGCTCCACCGCCCTGATGCCGGCGGACTTCACGCGCTGCAACTTTTCAATGCTAACAGGCGGCAATCCAAGTTCCGCTCCATGCTTGTCCATTACGTCGTAGGTCGCCAAGGTTGGCACCAGGTAGCTGCCCCTCTCGGCCATGAGCTCCGCGGTCGGCAAATCGATCAAGTTGCCGTGTTCAATTGTTCGTATTCCGCAATTCACTGCCTGAACCGTCGATTCCGATGTGTAGGAATGGGCCGCCACATAGGTCTTCCATGCGCGGGCTTCGGCAACGGCGGCGCGCAGTTCCTCGGCGGAGTACTGGACATTGTCGATTGGGTCGACCGGTGACGCGACACCGCCTGACACCATGACCTTGACCTGATCGCAGCCCTTTCGAAGTTCGTCGCGAGCGGCCTTGCGCACCTCGTCCACGCCGTCGGCCAGACGGCTTTGGACGCCAATGCACGACTCCGCGCCCGGAAGCCCGCGGCTTTCGGGCGCCACTCTGAAATCGCCATGCCCGCCGGTCTGCGTGAGCGTTCGGCCCGAGACGAACATTCGCGGACCTTCGAACAAACCCAGTTCGGATGCGATGGCAAGACCGCGGTCCGCTCCTCCGCAATCCCTTATCGCCGTGAATCCGCGCATCAACGTCTCGTGCATGTTCTTCGCAGCGAGCGCACTCATTAAGGTCACCGGGATTGCCGCAAGCTTCTGCAGATTGATGTCCGAAAGCGTAACATGGATGTGGCAATCGATCAGGCCGGGCATCAACACGCCGCCGCCGCCATCCACTTCAATAGCCGACGTGGCTTGAACTCGGGAGTCGGAAACCTCCTTGATCTGCCCGTCCTCGACAAGCACTTCCCCCGGTTCCGGCTCTTGCCGGCGCGAATCCCACACCAATACATTTCGAAAGACGAAGCTAGTCATGATGGCGGCACTCCCCTGCAGAGCAACAATTGTCGATCGTCCGAACAGTCGATGGCGGCCTGAATGCATTTTTGCAATGTACAACGCGCCTTAAATCGGTTTCATGAAACCTGCATGCCCACTTGCCACAGTGTTGGCGGCAATTTCAATGAACTTGTTGCCCATGGGTTCATTTCATCCAGCAGGACGCGCATTGTCCCCATGGAAGCCGTCCTGGCAGATTCGACTGGTCTCGACCCCTTCCCCTTTTCGGGAACTCCTGGGCATGCGGCGACAGTTCAAGCACATCCCAGTGTTTGCTGTCATGAGGTGCCGCCATTGGAGTGGATTGGGGAGCAAGTCATGCCGCCCGGCATGACTGCAAAAATGGTCCAGCATCGCATCCCATGGCAGGAGGAAACCCGCACGGGAAACACGACATGACGCTTTCGGAGAAGCAGATTAAGGACCTGGCACAGTTCATTCGTGCCATGGACCGCAGCGTGCCGACCTACTATGCGGGCCGCGCGGACATGCTCGCCGACATCGAGAAGTGTTGCCTTGACCTGTGGAAGCAG
>JAPOOS010000049.1 GCA_026713305.1 Paracoccaceae bacterium | reverse complement strand
GTGCTTTCCGGCTTTGACTGCTTGGCTCCACGAAAGACTTCTCGCGGGTCGCTGCCCAGCGGCATCGGCGTGTCGCAAGTTCCGAATCACTCGAATTCGAAACAAGGTGGCGTTCCCTCTCGCCGGCGGCCGTGCATGCCGGCGACAGAAGCAGCAAGCGCCGCGCATTTCGGCGGCTGGCGTCCGCTGAATCTTGCCCTCAATGGGCTTTCACTGCCGCCACGAATTCCCCAAATTGGTTCCGTTGTCTGGCCGGAAGGTGCATTTCGTCGTTGCGTTCCTCCGCCCTCACGACCATGCCGACAGGAGCAGACCGTTGTCTTCCAAGTGGAAGGAGCAGGCGAAGACACAGGCAATGCGCGGCGAAGGCACTCCCGCCCGCATCGGTTGAGGCCTGATTCGGGAATGGCCGAAACCACGCATCAAGGCCCGCAACAATGAACCCGCACTTCAACGACCGCCCTCGCACCTTGCAAAGTTCGACATCATGCAACGCAACGGGCATTCCATGCCACTACCTGAAAATGTTTGACACAGCGCGCAAAGAAACGCTGCTTGGACATGAAGGCATTGTGACAAACTAGCTTCAACAAAGCATGCCATTCAACACGGGCTTCTTGGGCTTCGCTCGGCCTGCAAGCGCCGCATACGATACCCGTTGCATTTCAATGTATCCTTCCTGCAATTCTGTTCGAATCGTCGCAGCGTCAATTGACAATGGCCACCGAGAATCGGTCATCGGCATTATCGTCGGTTCGGGCTGCACGGACCATTCAAGCGAATGGCTGCAAGAGGCCCCGGCACTCCTTCGTCAGTGGCGCCGCCCAGACATCACCACTTGAAACATTCGGTCAAACGTGTGCCCAGCTGCTCATGGCATCTGTGTCAAGAGGAACCTTTTCTCCAGGTATCGACTGCGACACGCGTGCCACCGACTGGCTCAGCCATTGAAAGAACTGCCTGAATTTGAGGCCCTGCAAGCGCATGGGGGCACGCCCTCCGCCCAGCTCTCCCAGCATGTCCAAGTCCGCATCGTCGCCAATGCCGATCGGAAACACCGTGAGCCGCCTTGCGGACGCTTCCTGGTCGACAAGCCGCTTTGCCTTGGCGATGCTGTCGGTCGGCGCTCCGGCGCACGTTAGGACCATCCAGGGCTGGAAGTAGTCGACGCCCGTGGACTTGTAGCTTTCCTTGCGCTTTTCCAGCATCTCCAAGGCAGTCTCGACGGCCTGTCCCATCGGAGAATTTCCCGACGCGGTGAGATATGGGATGGACTGGCGCTCAAAGGACGCAAATCCCAAAACCTCCTTGACCGTGCCCCCAAAGGTGACGACGGCTATTTCGGCGGCATACCTTGCAACCTCGTCCGCACGGACTTCATTGAAGAAAGTTTCCACTCCTGCCTGGAGCTCGTCAATCGGGTCCCCCGCCATCGACAGGCTCACGTCAAGCACAAGGCAGACAGGGATGCTGTCGGTTGGGTTTTCGAGCAGGTCTTCCGCTTCAAGAAGATAGGCCTCCTCCACGTTCTCTTCACCTTCGAACGGCATGATGTCGTTGCCCATCGCGCTGGCGACTTCCTTCCTTTTCTTCTTCTTCCCTTCG
>JAPOOS010000287.1 GCA_026713305.1 Paracoccaceae bacterium | reverse complement strand
TTGGCAGCCCGTGTCCAGGAGCGGACTGCGAAATCACTTCAAGAATCTAATGCAGTACATTTGCATTGTTAAACCATATTACATTGTGTATGTAATGTTTATGAAGGCAAGGACCATATCTCCAAACGCGGCTGAGGCCGTTGCGCGGCTGGGGCGCGATATCCAGACCGCAAGAAAGAAACGCAGGTTGCGCCAGAAGGATCTTGCGGTCCGGATGGGTGTGAGTGTCGCCACGCTTCAACGTCTGGAGAAGGGTGACCCGGGTGTCTCAATCGGCATTCTTGCCATGGTGTTCCTGTCACTGGGGTGTCTCAACCGTTTCTCTGATGCGCTGGACGTCGCATCGGACGATATCGGCCTGCTTCACGATCAGGCAGCGCTGCCGAAGCGGATCAGGCGGCAGGACGCTCGGCGCAAGCGAGAAGAAAGCGGGCCGCAGCCGCTGAACCGAGGTACAGGGTTCGGGTTGTGAACACGGCGAGCCGAGTTACGGTTGCGATCGGCGCCGGGCTCTACACGGTCGGCACCCTGATCTTCCAGACCGACGGACGGCGCCAGCATTCTGTCTTCATGTACAATGACGAATGGCTGGAACGCCCTGACGCCTTTGCCTTGGCTCCCGACATGCCGTTGGCAGACTCCAAAATGTTTTTCTCCGGCAGTCGCGGGAACTCGTTGCCAGGGATAGTTTCCGATGCCGCGCCGGATTCCTGGGGCCGAGCGCTCATTGCACGCGATCTCGGATACCCACCGAACGATCTCGAATGTCTGCTGGCGGCAAACGACGAAACACGCGTCGGCGCGCTGCGGTTTCTGGATGAAGAAGGGCGACCTCTCGCCTTCTCCGAACCGCCTGTTCCGCGCCTTGCTGACTTGAAGGGACTTCAGGAGCTCAACCGGACGTTCGAACGCGGGGGTGGCGACATGCAGGAGGTAGTCCGCAAACTAAGAGGTGCCGCCGGCAGCCTGGGCGGCGCCAGGCCTAAATCGGATTTCGACGACGACGGGGCTCTGGCCATCGCAAAGTACACGTCCGACCGGGACACCATGCCAATCGAGCGCATGGAGGTGGCAACGCTCAATTTGGCGGCACGGGTTGGACTGCGAGCCGCGCAGGCGCAGCTCGCGCTGAAGGATTCCAAGTATCCGGTTGCAATCATCCGCAGGTTCGACCGCGAAGCGGAAACTGGAATGCGTCGCCACTATGCCTCTGCCCAGACTATGCTGGCAAAGGCAGATGGAGAAGCTGGCCATTATACGGACATCGTTGACGCCATGCGTGCGCATGGGGGCACCGCCGAGCAGTTTCTGAGAGAGGTGCACGAACTGTTCATGCGGCTCCTGTTCACCATTCTTGTCAGCAACAACGATGATCATCTCAAGAACCATGGGTTCCTTCACGCAGGTGAAAACGGCTGGATGCTTTCGCCCGCCTTCGACATCAACCCGCAGCCATACCGCCAACGTGGTCTTGAGACAGGCATTAGCCCGCTCAGTGGCACAGAGGCATCAATCGAGGCTGCCATAGAGGCGGCGCCGCTATTCGAGATTGACGAGAACATTGCGAGAAACACAGCGTTTCTCATGGCTACGCAGATTTCGGAGGAATGGCGTAAGCGCTGTCTCGACGCAGGAATGACTTCGGGCGACTGCAAGGTGTACTCCCCCGCGTTTGAACATCCCGAAATGTCGCTTGCATTGAGACTGGGAAAAATTCGCGTCCCTGTTCACGGAGTCTGATTCACATGTTCCCGGACTGGAACATGGTTCAGCTCGAGGAATCTCTCATTGCGATCAGGCCGATGCAACGGCAAGCGGAACGCTGCCAGCTGCGACCACGTCAGTGTGCACGCAGTTCCTCGGCAACTGGCTTCAGCGTCCCTCCCAGGCAAAGGTTTGCTCAATCGCCAGCAGCGGGCGAGCGCCATGTATATCCTCCGCTGACGCGAAGTCCTGTTGCAGCAAGTTACCGCTGCATCGCTGTGCTGTTGCCCATTTCATCTGATGTCGAACCGGTTGCCCATTGCGCCCTCCAGCAACGCCTGATTGCCAGGTTGCAGGATACGCTCGCGTCCGAGGTCGCTGTGTTTCACTGCTTGT
>JAPOOS010000124.1 GCA_026713305.1 Paracoccaceae bacterium | reverse complement strand
GGCTCTCAATCCCGATCAAGCCGGTTTCATCGAACCCTCCCCTTGACAACCAGGGGAGCATGCGGGCATTCAACAATCACAACAAACTGTAGACCCTGAAAGCAGCATGTCTCAACCCGCGAAAATTGCCGTGCAACGACAATGGTGGGTCAAACACTGCCATGAACATTGCATGGCGGTATGGACAGTTTGTGCCGACACCTGCGATGGTTGAGCAATTCTCGCTGTGAGTTGCAGCCAGCGTGCCTCGTCTTGCTCACCTGGATGCCGTTTCGGGGAGTCTGGCGACAGAACATGCCATCCAGCAACAGTTCTGCAATCAATTGTTTCTGCATGGCGGAGCGCCCAATTCCGGCAGCGCGGCAACTTGCCGAACGGAACCGACTTTGAAGTAAGGGGAAGTCGAAACAAGGCGGGGCAGACTACGCGCAGCCTGCGGCCTTGGGCAGCCAGCAGCGGCGAAGAACCGCGCCGCGCTGGCATGCGCACCGATGATTGGCGCCACCGGTTGGCGAGACTGCATGGGCAAATTGAGAGATTCAGCGGTCACAAATCAAGTTCATGCCCCGCTGGCCGGCAATCTCCCGATCGACGCTGAATTCCCAACCGGCGCGTGCAGCTGGCTCTCCCGCGTCTCGACCGTCCTATGCCGGCAAGCCAGTTCCAACCTGGCGGCAGGACATTCCTGCCGAGGCCAACTGTGGATGGAACGGATCCCGCCCCACATCCGTTGGCGGGAACCCTGTTGTCAGGACGCCTCGCCGACCTTGCGGCAACGCGCCAGCGCTTTAGTCGTCCGTCTTTGCCTCAGCTTCGCTCGACTGGTCGCTGCCGGAAGCTTCCTTCGCCTCTCCTCGACTTGCATCGATCAACAGCGCCATGGTCTCCTTCTGGAGTTCGCGCGCAATTTCAGCGTACGCCTGCATGTTGCGGGACGAGGACTTGACGATTTCGGAAGAGATCCTGGTAGCCGCCTCGGCGCGTTCGGGTGGCGACAGTCCGGCGTCGTTTCCGCTGGCCATCTGATCCAGCACCTCGCGGTTCCAGTTTCCGGAAACCTCGGCGCTCTTCTCCGCCGCCGACAGGGCGGCCTTTGTCAGCTGCTCGTTCAAGGTGGCGATGTTCTTCGCCGAACTGCTGAGGCCCTTGCCGTCCAGACCAAAGCTCTTGAACCATTGATTCAGCTGTTCCTGCGATTGTTCATATGCGGACATCTTGTTTCCCTTCAGCCATGTGTGACAGGTTTGTTCGATCCCAACCTAATTGCTGCGTTGCAGCATTTCAAGCGCCGCGGCATTCCGAAGGCCACTTTGACAGATTCGGTGGAGCTCGACTCCCATTCCCCGAACTTGGGCTGAACTCGGGACGCTTTGCTGCAGTGCATGACAGTTCCGCAGTTTTCCGCCAGGGAATGCCGCCTTTGGGGGTGGCGTCAGGAGCAGGCCAATCCGCCGCCGCTTCGCCACTGCTCGCGGGAAAGCTGGTGGTTAACCATTCCTTTCTCGGGACTTTCACCCGAAACACATACACCAGTTGGCTCGGCGCACCATGCCAATGTCGAAGGCTTCAAGTTCATCCTGTTAGAAGAAGTCGAGAGCAAGACGATCCGGCTCTTCCTTGGCAGCACGCTGCATTTCGAAAATGCGCCACGACATGACAGCGTCCGTCAAAAGGCGTTGGCGCAGGTTGTCGGACACGTCGAGGAACCGGTCCTTGCTGCGAGCGGCCCGCTTTAGAGCCTTGAAGTATTCCTCGATGGTCCATGTTCCTGCGTAGCGTTCGAGGACCAGTTCGGCGCCGCTGCGGTCGGCGGTGCCGTCAGTTGACAGCAGCAGCCAATGCAGCCGCTTCGCGCCTTTGGGAGGGGTTGTTGGTTCGCTGGCGAGGACGGCGAGCAGAGGCAGCGTCTTGCGCCTTCTGCCCGGAGCCTTGAGGACGATGCGGGCCACGCGAAGCTGCAGCTTGACGGTTCTTTTCGGACGCCTTGCCCGCGCCATTTTTCCTCTTCCGGCGACGATGCGGGCGCGTGCGGGAATGTCGATGGTTTGCCAGCCGACAGGCTCCTGACGGGTCATGTGGCTGTTCAGGTCGCAGCTCTCGCCTTCGGCGATCACCTGATGCCGTTTCGAGGCGCAGGTGCGGACCACAAGACCGGCCGCCTCGGGGTTCGAAGCCTGGGTGGCGTACATGTCCCAGAAGTCTCCTTCACGGTCGCAGACCGAGATGACGCGGCTGTCCGGGCAGGCTCGGCCGAGCTGCTGCGCCTTGGCGAGGCCCCGCAGCCAGAGCTGGTCCGCGCTCCCCTTGGTGACGGCGGCACGAAAATCATCCTCGATGCCCAGGAGACCGAGACTGCGTCCGCCGCCAACGGCCAGCGACACGTGCGCCGCTATTTTCTTGCCGCCCCTGCCTCCGCCGATTGAGTTCCCCAAACCGCCGTAGTCAAGCACAGTGGTGTCCTGCACCGCCAGTATGGTCCCGAAACCGCGGCAACGCCTCTCGGTCGCAGCGAGTTGACTTTCCAGCATGTCTCTCATCATCGTCACCTGCTTTGCATGCAATCTGCAGGCCGCCTCATGCTCCATTGCGGTGGGAAAATCAACCAGGATCGGATCCCCGGAGAGAGCTTTCCATTCCTTGGCCTTGGCTGGGATTCGCGTGAACCGGCGACCGTCGGAATGAATGCCGCGGCCGGACTCCAAGTCCGCCGGTCGGCCTTCGGCGGCCAGAGTCGGCAACGGAACGATCCAGCCTCGCTTCCCGATTGACTTCGCCTTCCACCCATTCAAGCGGCATGGGTTGCCTTGCACGGACCGCGCAGCCACCCGAATTGCGGTTGTCCTTTCCCTGCCGAATTCGCTATTGACGCATGATCTTCCGACGACGGCGCGACAACCTTTGCTGTTTCGGCGCTCAGGCGCGATTCTGTTTGGGAACCAGGCTGAACAAATGAACATTGATTGCCAAACGAAGTCTCCGCACGTCTCGGACGAAGTTCGAAAGACAACTTGCTACATGTGCGCCTGCCGATGTGGCATTGACGTGCACGTAAGGGATGGAAGGGTCCGCTACATACAGGGCAACCGCGATCACCCCGTCAATCGCGGCGTCCTCTGTGCAAAGGGCTCGGCAGGCATGCTTCACCTCGAATCGCCGGCACGTCTGCAGTCGCCGTTGATGCGGACAGGACCGCGCGGCGCCGGGGAGTTCCGGGAAGTCAGCTGGGACGAAGCGCTGGACACCGCCTGTGCCTGGCTGGGCGAAATACGCTCGAAGGACCCGCGCAAGCTGGCCTTCTACACCGGACGCGATCAGAGCCAGTCGCTCACTGCATGGTGGGCACAACAGTTTGGAACTCCGAACTACGCATCGCATGGCGGTTTCTGCTCGGTCAACATGGCCGCCGCCGGCATCTACTCCATCGGCGGGTCGTTCTGGGAATTCGCGCAGCCGGACTGGGAGCGGACGCGCCTGCTCCTGCTGTTCGGCGTAGCCGAGGATCATGATTCCAACCCGATCAAGCTCGGCCTGTCAGCCCTGCGCCGGCGAGGCGCACGCATTGTCTCGATAAACCCGGTGAGAACGGGCTATTCCGCGATCGCCGACACCTGGCTTGGCGTTACGCCCGGCGCCGATGGCCTGCTCGTGCTTTCACTGGTTCGGGAGCTCCTGCGTTCGGGTCGCGTGGATTCGGACTTCCTGCGCCGCCACACGAACGCTGGATGGCTGGTGGTGGACGGCGAAGGAGAATCCGCCGGCCTGTTTGCCCGGGACGAGGAGGGCAATCCGCTGGTGGTGGACGGCAGCAGCGGCAAGTTGGCGAATGCCGCCGCTCCCGGCGCCGTGCCGCTTCTGGCGGCTTCGGTCGACATGCCGGACGGCAGCAGGGCGTCCACGGTCTTCTCGCGCATGGCCGCGAAGTATCTTGACAACCGCTATGCCCCGGAGACCGTGGCGCCCAGGACAGGCGTCAGCGCCAGCGCAATCAGGGGGCTTGCAGCCGAATTGGCCCGAACGGCGTTCGACGAGACGATCGAGCTGCCGGTTCCGTGGACGGACGTGCATGGCAACACCCATCCGACCACTGTTGGACGGCCGGTTGCCATTCATGCGATGCGTGGAATTTCGGCGCATGGAAACGGGTTTCAGACGTGCCGCTCGCTTCACTTGCTGCAGATGCTGCTCGGCGCCGTGGACTGTCCGGGAGGCACCAGGTTCAAGGCGCCCTATCCGAAGCCGGTGGAACTGCATCCTCGTCCAAGCGGCTTTTCGGGTTGCGACACACCTCTGGCCGGACCGCCGCTGGGGTATCCGCTTGGTCCCGACGATCTGCTTGTCGACGCGCATGGAAACCCGCAGCGACTTGACAAGGCCTATTCGTGGGAAGCTCCGATGGCGGGGCACGGAATGTTGCATGCCGCCATTCCAAATGCAGCGGCTGGCGACCCGTATCCGGTTGACGTCATGTTCCTCTACATGGCCAACATGGCTTGGAACTCCTCGATGAACACGCCGGCGGCAATCGAGGCGCTGACCGCAAGAGGAGAGGATGGCGCCTACCGCATTCCCAAACTGATCGTGGCGGATGCCTTCAACTCCGAGACAACCTCCTATGCCGATCTCGTCCTGCCGGACACGACCTATCTGGAGCGTCACGACTGCATATCGCTTCTCGACCGGCCCATTGGCGAACCGGATCTGATTGCCGATGCCGTTCGCCAGCCCGTGGTCGAGCTAACCCGCAACGTTCGACCGTTCCAGGACGTGCTGATCGAGATTGGCGGGCGACTCAAGCTGCCGGGCTTTGTCACCTCCGGCGACAAGCCGAGATGGCGAGACTATGCCCATTACATGGTGACACGCGAAGTCGTGCCTGGCATCGGCCCGCTTGCTGGCTGGCGTGGCAGGAATGGCGATCGCACCGGCCGCGGCGAACCCAATCCGCAGCAGCTGGAGAAGTATGTCGAGGCAGGATGCTTCTGGTCGCAGGAAATTCCGTCGGAGGCTCGCTTCTTCAAGAATCTCAATCGCGACTATCAGGAGTGGGCCGTCAATCTGGGGTTGCTTCCTCGTCCGGCTCCGTTTCAGCTGCAGATCTATTCCGAGCCGCTGCGCCGGTTCCAGTTGGCCGCCGAAGGTTTTGGCGAGCGGCAGCCTCCGGATGAACTTCGCCAGCGGATACGAGAGAAGTTCGACCCGTTCCCGATCTGGTACGATGCAGCAGGCGATGCAGCAGGCGACTATCCCCTTCACGCCATCACCCAACGTCCAATGGCGATGTACCACTCGTGGGGGTCGCACAATCCATGGCTGCGGCAGCTCCATGCGGACAACAGCCTGTATGTGCCCGGGCCGGTGTGCGACGCCGCGCAGCTGACCGACGGATGCTGGGCATGGCTGGAATCGCCCATTGCCCGCATCAAGGTTCGTGTGAAGCGAATGGAAGCCGTGAACGGGCAGACCGTATGGAGTTGGAACGCTGTTGCAAAGCGGCCGCGCGCATGGGGATTGAGCCAGGGCGCGCCGGAATCGCGCAAGTCCTTTCTGCTCAATCACGTGATTTCCGACTTGCTTCCCGAGCAGCCGGACGGCTGCCGCTGGTCGAATTCGGACCCAATCACCGGACAGGCGGCCTGGTTCGACCTTCGCGTCTCGATCAGGCGTGCGGACGACACAGAGGAGTGCGCCTATCCGCAGTTCACGCTGCAAGGGCTTCCTCCCGGCCTTGAAGACGGTCCGCCTGAACTTCGTTACGGCGAGGAGTGGACTTGATGACTTCCCTGCCGGACAAGACGGACAGCAAGCTCGGACTGGTCATCGACCTCGACATCTGCGTAGGATGTCAGGCGTGCGTCGTGAACTGCAAGGCCTGGAACACTGGCGGCTATGGCTCCGCTCTGTCGGACAGCCAGCCCTACGGCGACAATCCGGAAGGCGCCTGGTTGAACAGGGTTCACGGCTATGAAGTCGATTCCGGAAGTGGCGCGGCGACGATAGTTCACTTTCCCAAGAGCTGCCTGCATTGCGACGACGCGCCTTGTGTGACAGTTTGCCCAACGGGCGCATCCATCAAGCGATCCGAGGATGGCATCGTGCTGGTGGACGAGTCAAAGTGCATGGGCTGCGGCCTTTGTGCGTGGGCATGCCCCTATGGAGCCCGGGAGATGGACCCTTCCGCCGGCGTTATGAAAAAATGCACGTTGTGCGTCGACCGCATCTACAACGAGAACCTGCCCGCCGTGGACCGGGAACCGGCGTGCGTCAGAACCTGCCCAACGAACGCGAGGCATTTTGGCGACCTTTCGGATCCAGACTCCTCCGTTTCGAAGTTGGTTGCGGAACGAGACGGACAGGACCTGATGCCCGAACAGTCCACGCGTCCGGTGAACAAGTATCTCATGCCCAGGGAACGCCAGGGAATCGATCAGTTGGCGGAGCCCGACTTTTCGCTTGCCGAGCTTGCCGACCCAACACCCTCCGGCGTTCTTGCCTGGATCGATCGAGCGCTCGACAGACTTTAGGCGAGCATGCATCCCGCACTTTCCATAATTCTGTTTACAACGCTTTCCGGAGCGGGCTTCGGGCTCTGTTTCTGGGTGGGCTTGCTGGGTTCGGGACTGCATGCATATCAAGTCGCCCTGACCGGGTTCGCGTCCATTGGACTCGCCTCGGCAGGCCTGCTTTGTTCCGTGTTTCATCTTCGAAGGCCCAGCCGTGCCTGGCGCGCGTTTTCGCAGTGGCGTTCGTCATGGCTGTCGAGGGAGGCGCTGATTGCCCCAGCCTCGCTGGCCATGCTGGCTGCCTTTGTGGCTGCAACCGCTCTGGAGCACAGCGCAGCTGCAACGCTGGGTTGGATTGCGGCGCCAGTGGCGTTGCTTGCGGTGTTCGCAACGTCGATGATTTACACGCAGCTGAAGGCGGTGGCCGCATGGCACACCATGCGAACGCCCCTGCTGTTTCTGGCGTACGCGATCTCGAGCGGATTCTACTTCATGCTGGCCATGTTGGGCCTGGCCAAGTTGACCATGCCTCAACATGGAGGCGGCCCCGTCGTTCCAGACGGCTTGTTGGTGTTTCTGGCGACAACGCTGGCGCCCGCAGCGTTTCTGGTCCAGTACCTATGGTGGCGTCGTCGGGATGCAGTTGGATTCGGCAAGTCGTCCGCTGAATCGGCGACCGGTCTCGGAAACCCTGGAAGCGTCCGCATGCTTGAACCCCCGCATACCGGCGCCAACTATCTTACTTCGGAGATGGGCTACGTCGTTGCCAGGCGGCATGCGGCAAAACTGCGCTGGATCTCGGCTATCGTCGGCGCCGCAGTTCCGGCTATCCTGTGTTTGTGGGCGGGCATTTCGATTGCCGGCCAGCCTGCCTTGTCCTGGTTGGCTGCAATCGCCCACCTGTTGGGAGCAGGCATCGCCAGGTGGCTCTTCTTTGCCGAGGCCCGACACACGGTGATGCTCTACTACCAGTAGCGGACGCAGCTCCATGTCCGCATGGCGATTTGAGCGATTCGACTTGACGTTGGGCTGCCGGCATCGAATTCCTGTCCCCTTCGGGGGGAGTTCACATCGCCTTTCATAGAGCGACCCTTAGGTGGTTGGTGGAACCTGCTTTCTTACAACCAACAAATCGGGATGCCAATTGACGACCGCAGGAGGCTGTAAAGTGTAACACTACAAACTCCCCGGTTGCTCACAATGGTACCTAAACGGGTGACTGATGGCAGGTTATATATGGTTATTCAAAGCGGTATCACAGAATCATACAAATCTGTGTAACGTTGCTGCTTCAGGCGAAACTTGGTTCCGTGATTGTGTCCAGTACGAGCGTCAAAGTCTATCTTTATGTCGCCTGATTCAATCACACTAACAAATTTGTCTTGCCTGAATTTTTCTAGCATAAAGAATTGTGAGTACCTAAAATGCTCCACTCCGCGACGGCGCTTTCGTTCCGCGACGGCGTAAATCGTACTCTTCAACTTCGTTCCTGCCTTGTGGTAGAGATCGTCGAATCCCCAATATGGCTGAGGATTAAGTTCACCCAATCCGGCTAATCTTTCAACCCTGTTAAGCCAATCCTCATGTTTTTCGATGTTCACTTTGAAACTGTCAAATGAAACCTCGACTCGACGAAATTTGTGATTGACGAAAATCGTAAAGCCTCGACTGGTGAATTGGCCGGCTGTTATGGTCTGCCTAAAACTCCTTTCACAATTCGGATACCGTTGGCCTGCCTTTTTGTGCCGCCAACCGTATTTTGGAAGAAACACCCGGGGGACGAATTTGAATGCGCGGCATGATGGCTCCATGTGAAACAGAGTGATTAGTGACCCTGAGTCTGCACGTTGTCCCTTGACCTCCCATTCACCTGAATTCGGAAGTGGTAGATTGTTTTCCTGAATTCCAAGAAGGTCCTCAAGCGTGTTTCCCACACCGCCATCATTCCCAGGGCGCGCAGTCTCAATCCAACCCATTGCACGTATGTCTTCCAGTTTTCCAACGAGAGACTCCTTTGTAAACTGTTTCACTTTTCTGGTCTCCAAAAGTCTAACAAGTATTCAAATGTCACTCCCATCGTGATGTAGTTGCTCGGCCAACCGAAAATTCCGATTCGATTCACGATATTCCTTCGGTCCCAAATGATTATATTGCGCAATTCGTAGCCTCGATTGCGCAGTTCCTCGATCAAAGATACATGAATGGTAATTCTCTTGTTCTCCCACCACATGTCCGGCACATTAATGACGCAATGCGCCTTGGGCCGAAGCAGCGGTAGCAACGCCTCGAAAATGTCACCCATATTCTTCGTGTACTGTTCAAGGGGCATGGTTCCCAGATCGCGCTTGTCTTGTGAGTATTGTTCGACCTTACCCAACTGGTAATTCTTCCGGTTGCGCCGCGATTTGTTCTTCCTTTTTCGGTTCAACAAGTTGGCGTATGGAGGTGAGGTGACTACCAGACTGATAGACTCGTCTGCCAAGTAGCGGTCAATATTTCTTGCATCATCTTGGACCGCAATCTGTCTTGAATTTGACAACGAACTTGACAACATGGGCTGTGACTCGGCCATCCTTTGACGACACAATGCTACATAATCCTTAGATAGGTCGAAACCGACGGCATTACGATTGCAATCTCTAGCTGCCAATAAAGTTGACCCACTGCCAACGAAAGGGTCCAAGACAAGCTCTCCCTCATGGGTAAACTGCTCGATCAGACGGCGTGGGAGTGCAATGGGAAATGTCGCAGGATGTATCGTTTTGTTTCGTATGTCCCGCTTCTCATAGTAGAACTCCCAAACTCCCAGTTGGTTCTTCAGCCATTGTTTTGCAGTTAAGCAACAGATGTGGTTCGGCTTGCAATCGCAAGTACGATTTGTACCTATCTCAATTGGGCTAGGATTTTCTGACTCAGGTGGCATTGGGTTCATGGCCGCTATCGTCTCGTTGACACAGTTTGGCAATTTTTCTCCGTCTTGATAGTGGCCTGTTATCTAAACACAACGGAGTTAGCCCAGTTTCTAAAGCAGCACATCGGCGTTTCTTGGATAACCCTGTTCCAAATAGTATCGGCTTCTTCGCATTTGGTGAGAATCTGAAAGGAGTGACCCTATTGTCGCTTGGCACTGCAGCACTGAATTTCCATCGGTTGTCCATGTAATTTCGAACAGTGGCCGTTTCCCGTTGTTGTGAAACTTATACCAATACGCTTTAATAATCATTGATGTCCTTCCGTTCGGTCCCTGGCTCGGCGATCATGCCGTGGCCCATTGCCGGGCCATGATCGAAGCAATGCGGGCCGGGTCGTCGGCAAAGATCCGCCACGCCTCCACCAGCGCACGCTGCGCTTCGTCCACATCCGGATGCACACGGTTGCGAAGGAAGTTCGACTTGATG
>JAPOOS010000056.1 GCA_026713305.1 Paracoccaceae bacterium | reverse complement strand
GATCATGTCCCACAGCGGCATTGACGCAAGCCAGTTCCTGTGAAGGCAATATGCGCTTGTGCCCACTTGTTCAAACGCTGCAACGGGAAGAATGGGTTTGGGGGATCATACATTTGTGCTGTGCATGTTTCAAGCGCTCTTCGCCGGAAGTCGGAAACGGAATGGATGCGCATCGACCTGTTGACGGCTTGGTGAGGCAATTTGGCGAGAAAGAGAGCGAGCATTTGCCTGGACATGGTGGCCCCATCGTCTGCCATGCCGTATTACAGATCGTGGAAGCCATCCGAAACAAGGCAGAAAGCGAGGATGGTTCTTTCATCATGGGACATTCACCACATTGAATGCGCCAAGGAATTGGACTGTCAGAGTTGCTTCCGGCTGCGAGTTGATGTCGGACCAGAACACACGGCGTCCAGGTTAACGGCATCCGCACGTCAGATGGCCACAAATGGCAAGTGCCGCAACTCCCTTGGAATCGCATTGTTTGGGGGGGGGGAACCAAAGTGGCAATTGACCGAACAGCAGCAATCCATGGAACCGATTTGCGGTCCCACACCACATTGCACTGTCACGGGGACTGAAATAGACTCCGAGGTTCGCAAGGCGGGTTGAAACTCCGACTAGGAATTCCAAACTCCGTTGATGCAAACCTTACCTGGTATCGAAAGGAACAGACCATGGGATTCAGTCTTCCAGATTTGCCCTATGCCCACGATGCGCTTGCATCGGCAGGGATGTCGCGGGAAACGATGGAATTTCACCACTGCCTTCATCACAAGGCCTATGTCGACAACGGCAACAATCTCATCTCCGGGACAGAGTGGGAGGACAAGTCGCTGGAGGACATCGTCACCGGCACCTACGAGGCGGGCGCAGTGGAGCAGAGCGGAATCTTCAACAATGCCTCTCAACACTGGAACCATTGCCAGTTCTGGGAAATGATGGGGCCGGGCGGAAACGCCATGCCGTCCAATCTTGAGCAGGCCATCGCTTCGTCGTTCGGCAGTGTCGCAGAATTTCAGAAGCAATTCGTGGCCGCCGGCATTGGCCAATTTGGCTCCGGCTGGTGCTGGTTGGTGCAAAACGGCGACGGGTCCCTATCCGTCACAAAGACAGAAAACGGCGTGAATCCACTTTGCACAGATCAGGTTGCGCTGCTGGGATGTGATGTGTGGGAACATTCCTACTACATCGATTTCCGAAACAAGCGTCCTGCATATTTGCAGAACTTTCTGGAGAATCTCGTGAATTGGGAGAATGTGGCTTCGCGATTGAGCTAGATTGAACCTCTCAATCGAATCGACTTGGAGTGTGGGTGGTGCCGTTTCGGGCCGGTTTGCCGCAGCATGCTTGGTCGTCACGCCACGGGCGGCAACGTGTGTATGCGCTCAGGCGACCGCGCCTGCGCTGTAGGCGGCGATGCCGCGCCACCAAATCAAACTGCAATGCCAGCGGGAGAGTTCTAGCTCTGTGAATTGAAGTCCGCTTTGATCTTCGCCACCAGCTGCCGTGGCGTGTCAGATACGGACAGCAATTCAATGGCAGTTTCCTTGGCAAACCCGTTGGCAATCACGCTTCGCATCAAGGTTATCAGAGGGTCCCAGTAACCTCCGGTGTTCAGCAGATGGATCGGTTTCGAGTGGATGCCAATCTGCCGCCATGTAACGACTTCGAACAATTCTTCAAGAGTTCCAAATCCTCCCGGAAGCCCAATGAATGCGTCTGAGTTCGTCATCATCAGGCTTTTGCGTTCGTGCATGTTTCCGGTAAAGACCAGACAGTCGAGATCGAAATTGATCTGTTCGGGCATGTGCACAGGTATGGCGCCGAATGTGTTGCCACCGGCTTCTCTTGCGGCATCGGCGACCGTGCCCATCAGCCCGCAATTGCCGGCTCCGTAGACAAGCCGCCACTTTTCACCGGCAATTAGCGAGCCAAGCTCGCGAACTGCGTCGACAATCCTCCTGTCGCGACCAAAACTGGAACCGCAGTAGACACAGACTGATTTGGAATAGTGGCGCACTTAGAATATACTCCAATTTTGTTAGCAACGCCGCCACAATTACATTTGTCGGACACCTTATCATAGTTGCTGGCTCACCTGGTCCAGGTTTTTCGAAAGTTAGGATGTCGCTATGACACCAACTGACCGGCCGTCCGCGTCAAGAAAGAGGAACATACTTCGAATAGTGGTGGGTGCCCTGCTGCTAATGCTGGTTCTCTACCTGCTGTTCTTTACCGAGCTTGGGCTTCTGAGGAATGCAGGGGAGCAGGAAACGACCGACACTCAGAATCCTACGCAGGATCAATTGGAGCTGCCTTCGCCTTCAGTGGTGGATGTTCCACCCGAGGCTGCCGGCGAAGAGCAGCCGTCCGTAGCCGAGGACGCAGCTTCGGAAGAAATCACCACCGATCAGGACCAAGCGGATCAGGCGGTTTCGCCGGAGGTGCAACCCACGCCCGAGGCTGCAGGCGAGGATCAGCCGTCTGCGGCCGAAGACACGGCGTCGGAAATAGTCACCACCAATCAGGACCAGACGGATCAGGCGGTTTCGCCGGAGGTGCAACCCACGCCCGAGGCTGCAGGCGAGGATCAGTCGTC
>JAPOOS010000064.1 GCA_026713305.1 Paracoccaceae bacterium | reverse complement strand
GGGACACCGCAGGAATTCGAAGGGAACGGGAGCCGCTAAACTTTGCAAGCCATTCAAGGCCAGGCCCTGAGTTGCGGTTCTTGACCACAGAAAGGCACACAAGCTCCAACATGCCACACACATTCTGCAGCGGCTTCTTCAGCTTCGCAAATCTGCACGTCTCTTTCTTTGTGGCTTGCGGAGTGGACTGGAATGAAGAATACCATCAGCTTCGAGATAGATCTGTGCAGCATTCATGCAGGAAGCGACGCCGCAGCAATCGCTTCCTGAGGCTCTTGAACGGTGCTTTCGTTGTTTGCCCGCAGCACACCTTAGCCGCTGTCTTTCTTCCCACTGGCGCCTTGAGGAATTGCATTGACCAGCGCTTCAAGCCTCTGGTGGCACCTTTGTGCTGTCGATCGTCAAACCGTCGAAACCCTCCAGTCCCAACTCGTTTGCCAAATGCACCGTTTCTGCAAACACGCGTTTCAAGTCTTCCAGATGACGTTGACGAAACCCGCAAATCGTCCGATGCGCCGGCGTGTTGTCGGCCGCCAGCACTCGAAATGCCAAATCCTCCTTCAGCCCCCGAGCAAGCTTGCGCGACGAACACACACCCGTCGCGTAGCCATAGATCAACACCTTCACCATCATCGCAGGGTGATAGGGAGTGTTGCGGCGACCGCCGCCCTCGTAGGGCAAGTAAAAGGCGCTCAAGTCCAGCCAATCAACGATAAGGCCAACTTTGTGGACCATATGATCCTGCGGAAGGCCATCCAGTATTTCCGGCGAAAACAACAAGAACTTGTCCGGCTCATATGGACGGAAGCTAGTGCCCATGACCCCTTGCCTCGATACTGTTCAATACATCCCAAGCGATTTACAGGAACAATTTAACGCGTTCCAGACAACTTGACGATTCTTCGTTTATCACGGCTGCGCAAGCTTCTCGGACAAACCGATGGAACCTCTATTGGCAGTGTCCTTCAAGTCCTTGACACTGCGCGGCATTCAATTCGAATGCTCATGTGAAGTCGCAAAGGTACAGGCTATGGCCTTGATTCCCTGTGCCCATGAGCGAAAGGCAGAATTCTGCAAGAGTTTCCATCCTTGCGCGAGCAACGCGGTCAGTCGGTTCGTCATGGCGATGCAGCATTGGCCAACTGCAAGCAAGCGGACCCCCGCGCTTGGATTGTCCTGGCGTTGGGAATTCCAAATGGAATCAGGCTTGCCTGGCAGGAATGACGTGCAGTGGCAGCATCCTTCCACTGCCATAACCTTTGCTGCGCGCTTGATCGGCTTCCAGGTTCGGGCACAACCGACACAGGCTTTTCAGTGCTTTGCCATTGGCAGAAGGCCGCGAAGCCGCGCTTGGGACTATGGAAAGATCTGCAACCATGCGAAGATGCACAATGCAGGGACATGTGCCTGGCTCGGGAAAGATCCGTTCCATGTGTGTGTTCCTCGCTGGCGCTGTGGTCAGCTCCATAGTGAATCGCAATGAGAAGCCTTGGTTGCCGAATGGAAAAAAACGAACGCATTCATCGTCCGTATGGCTGCGTGTTCAATGGCACAGTCTGTACACAGAACTGCAACCCGAGCGGTTCAAAGCGCTTCGATACATGCTTGCTGGTTTCTCCAAGGTTCCAGCCAGGGCGAGAGGCGAAACGTGCCCCGTTCCGCCAATGGGCAACCCCTGGATGACTGTGAGACTGCACTCCCTTGGCATCCCGGTCACGGATACATTGAGACCACTGATGATATTCTTGGCGCCTCAACCCATCGGCCAGTTCTTGACGGCATTTCCATATGAAGTCGTTGCCTGGACGGATTGATCCGGAGCTCGCAGCACAGTTGATCTTCCTGGATTGCCAAAGCGGTGTCGCTGGCAACAATCCACTCTCCATGGTTGTCAATCCAAAGGAGGGAGCAGGCATCCTGACCGCTGTGACCAAGGAAGGGTTTGCAGGCGGGCAGGGCGGATTCCAAAGGATCACGAAGCCCATGGTCAACGCGCTCAATGGAACTGCTGCAAGGCTTGCAAGGAAGGTTTCATTCGGAGGCAATTGCGTGCAGGACAATCACTCACCTGACGTTCGGGCCCAACCTTCCCCTTTCAAGACGCATGCGAAACTGTATCGCTCGGGACCAAGACACAGCCTGCAGTTAAACCAGATCAAGAAATTGAGGCGTGTTGCAAGGGTTTCCTGACCGGCGTGCGAGTTCGGATTGGACCAGTTCTTCGCACCGAAACGCATCTTGCGCATTGTCGCTTCCGGCATGCCGGAACCTGACCCGCCGCGCCATGCTGCATTGCAACGGATTCCAAGAGTACAATCGCATCAATCAATCTGGCAGCGTCGGAAGGAGCGCCACATTGGTGGAACGCGGGCATGAAGAACGGTGGATGCAAGCTTGTTTTCAACGGCAAGTTCAAGGTTCGATTGGCCAGGGAGGAATGAACAGAAGGTGAGACAGAAGGATTGGAACGACGCTTGGACCTGGTCATGAAGGCGCTTGCCGACATTGAACATGAACGATGGGCGAATTGGCAGCGACACCTGCACTGCAAGGGAAGACGCCGGCCAGACGGCTCCCTCCTTCTCTCTGCCGAACTGGTTTCCCGCTGGGAGAGGCAAAGTGCCACGCCATACAAGGACTTGTCCGAGAAGGAGAAAGAAAGCGATCGAGAACAGATCCGGAAATGCCTGCCAACAATCGTTTCAGCTTTGAGAGGTCCCGCCCGGCAAAATGTATGAACCCAAGGGCCGAACAGTTCCGCCTGCCCCCAATCGGTCCCAAATTGTCAGGTGTTCGTACCTGACGTGAGTATCCATTGTGCTGTCCACTTGGCATTTCACGCCGGAGAGTTTGCCTCCAAAGGTCAATTCGCCTGACAAGCGATTCATCGTTTCGTGAGAGCCAACACCAACACACTCTTTGTTCTGTCTACCGAGGCGTCGCCAATTTGGACTTTGCCAAGATGCCCGCACAGGGAACTCAACAGTTGAGCTGCCATCGGATTCATTTGTACCTCAGCCATTCTTGGCTTTATGCGGAGCACGGCACAACGTTGTCGTTGTGGATTTTCGAAGAGCGTTGGCAAAAGAATTCGGTGCTCCTCAAGTTCTTCAATTACTCGTTGCCCAGCGATGACCCAATACACTATGAATCTTCAATTGCCCGTTGCCATGTTGTGGTCATACCAACAGGTATGTACGCGGACCATAGGCAATGGATTCAATTGGAAATTGATGGAGCAATTCACTATTCCAAACCCATTCTCGGAGTAAATCCTTGGGGCCAACAACGATCCCATTCGGTCGTGTCGAATGAAGCTGCCATGATGGTTTACTGGACCCCTGAATCGGTTCTTGATGGAATTTGGGAATTGTTCGACCGAAGAAACCAATGGGTTCGCAAAGGACAGCATTCGCGTTCAAACTGGTTTGCTGGCTGCAAGTCAGGCAGCAATGCGCGGTCCGATATCCACAGTGCTTTGTTCGCCGAGAGCAGTCTGACATCCTTAAGCACCTTACTTTCAACTCTCCGGCTGCCTGGAAATCAACTTGCTGTTAAAGTCCTTGCGTGTTGCTCCAGCAGGCCGAGAAAGGGCAGGGAACGTGGCAAGCAATGACGAAAGCGCTACTGAAAAGGGACTTGACTGCGATTTGCGGCGGCAGTCCGTGTGCTGCCAATTGACCGGGAATGTTCGAGAAACTACGGTGTGCTTGAACTCGCCACCCAATACTCAGGACATATGTCGTTCCATCCAAGCCACAGGAATGGACAGTGGTTCATGCCGCACTTTCCTCAGCTGGCTCATGGTTCGAAACCTTCTGCCCCGTCCGGCTATGCCGGAATGTCCTCAGCATTTCCATGCATGAAATCAATGACCACTACTGCAATGTTCGGTACCTGGTCCTTCGTGCAGACCTCCGCAACTGCCATTGCATTGCGGAATCGTTTGAGCCTGCACTCGAACGGATGGTCAGCGAAACACTTGAATGTTGTCATGCTTGAGGAATGGGGCATGGGCACTGCCATCTGGTGCATCCACTGTTCATCCTGGAGAGACGGATGTTCGGGGCCTCGATTTCATTCAGCTTCTTCGTGCCGACTATCAGCAAGGTGTTTGCTGCAGTCTTGTATGCCCGGGCGGGAGCGGAAATGCTTCCTCTTTGGGGAGTGTGCGAACAAAAGAGCCTGGAGGATCAACTGCTTGAAAGGCGGGTGAAACATAGATTTCGTGCCCAATCGTAAGTTTGGAGGCGCTACAATCCACACGATTGCTGTCGATTGGCCCTACCATAAGCCTGTTCTGTCTTTGGGTAAGTGCCTCACAATTGCAGAAACATGTCCCGGGCTCATGGGTTCATTTCAATCCTCCAAATCCCTTATCGCTGTTGATCCTCGTCCGGACGTAGATCCAGACATTCCCCGGTGTCTCGGTCAGGGAGATGTGTGGGCACGCCGACAAAGAAAATCCTCCGAGCTTCCAAGTCAACTGCAACTCGCCCGCCTCCCTTAGCGTTTACTTCGCGCCATACTTCGAAGCCTTGCACGATGGCCTGTTCCCATTCGCCTGTAGTACATTGGTGAACTTCCAAGTGAGAGGTCATGTCCTTGATTGTTCGCAGCAACTGCGAGTCTATCGCGGAAACGCCTTCGAGAAAGCGATGACGTCGAGCATAGTCGAATGCAAGTGCGATTACGCCTTCCTCGACGACGGCCGCCCGGCCGCCGTCTTCCACTTCGTCGAGAATCGGTTTGCTCTTTCGCTTTCGACGGAGCAGCGCGCGCGTGATTGGCGACCAGCCAAGCACGGCGGCGTGCGAGAAGTGAAAGACATCATGAAACCGATATCCATCAGGGTCGTAAGCGTTGTCTGTGAGTTCCGAGCCGAAAGGCATGCCGTTGACATGGATCTGCACATATTGCTGCCCGTTCCTTTCGACCTCGGTCAACTCGACCTCGAACCGGCGCGGCAGACGCTCGTTTTCGCTAAACCCTGCATCGAAGTCGAGAGGTTCGTTGCGTTGACCTGACCAGCGTTGCCTGATCTTGTCCAAGTTTGCAGTTGCAATGTCGGAAAGCGAGAGATCGAACTTGCTTGCAACATTGGCGACATACCAGAGAATGTCGCCCAACTCTTCGGAAACGCGTTCCTTGTATAGTTGATGCGCCTCGCCATCGCGCAGGTGCTTCTTGTATTCGCTGAGTAGTTGCCCCGTCTCGCCGGCGAGGCCGAGCATCGGCACAATCATCGAGAAGTCATCCTTGTCGTCGGGAACTTGGTCGGTGCGCCGGGCGTTCCGTTGGTAGCTGTTGAAGTCCATGTGTTTCTCCCCAGGAAAATGACACTGAAGCGGGTTGCAGTGTAGCTCCATTGATCTTGTCGTTCAGCTTCCACTTGGGAGGAAAGAACAGTTTGATGGGTTTCGATGAAGGCACAAACCTCTGCTTGATGCGGACGCGGCCCGTAGTTCCAGCAATGTGCGGGTGCGCCACGCGAGCATACTTGCCGATCTCGCAGAAGAGGTTCTGGCAGTCTATCAAATGGAGTCTGCGGCCCCAGAGCTCTTGGAAATGAATGCCGTATCGTTCGAATTCCTGCTCCTGCCTGGCGGCCACCAGTCGGATGAGATCCGACTCGCTCAAGCTGTCCGGATCGGCGAAACACTTTCGGAGACCGTCGCTGGCGCCGGGACCAGGCATGACGAAATCCATTTCGTCGAAGTCAGTGAGTTCACTGTAATTGATGTCGGTGATGAGTTGGTAGGCCAGGAAGTTGCCGATTGTCGGATAGGAGTGCAGCATCTCGAAGCCATGGCGCATTGAGCGGGTTTCTGTCAGCCGCTCACCGAGCTGATCGGCAACCATTCGTTCGAGCAGAAGCAGGTGGTTCCGGTGCTTGGCCCTTCGACCGAAGAAACGATTGCCTGGCGGCATTATGTAGGCTGCCGAGTAGATGCTGCGGCCGGCCTGGCGGGCAGTTGTAAGCACAGCGTCGTAACCTGCGAACCGATAGTTCTCAAAGACAAGGGGGCCAAGTTCGCGCTCAAGCGCTTTCCAGGTGTCGATCTTGTTGAAGAACTTGAACAACAGGATGCGAAACAGCACTTCATTCGGAGAACCGGGCAGATCATCCCGGTAAATGACATTGCGAATTAGATATTGGCTGACGCGGTCGGAGGCTCGGTAGGCATTGGTGAACTTGTATTTCGCAAGCACAGGATCATTTGTCCACGGATGCGGCTTGCCGCGTACACGGCGGAAGAATATCTCCTGGCGTTCGGCTGCGAAACGCCAGAAGCTCTCATAGGCTGTTGTCACCTTGACTTGCGGCGCGAAAGCCAAGGGTTTGGGCGCGGGCTGAGAATTCATTGTCGGTTCCAATTGGCCTGGCGCATCGGCTTTGCCGACTGGCGGTCCCATTTTGCCGCTTTGCCTGGAACGACTTTGGAAAGATTTTGGTGAATCTACGCCTCGATGCGTCGCGGCCGCATTTGCAGTGAAGAGAGGTGTGTGTGAAGAAGTGGGGCGGCGTTTTGGCATGAGATGTCGAGCGAGGTGGTCGAGTTGATTGGCAACAGTATTTGCTTTCCATTGTCAGTCAGGCTTGACGTTTCCAACAACTGCGTTTGGGTGCATCAACTGTATGCAAATGGAGTTTGTGAACTTGCAGTCGGCAGTTGACATCTCATGGGGCTGCCTTCTGTAGTGGCTCATTGGAATTCTCCGCCCCAACGAGATTCTGGAATCCGGCGAATGGTTCTCGACAAGTTGAAACACCACTTGCAAGCCCCATATGCGGTCCAGCCGCCAACTCGGATCTATTCAGGCAGGGGATTGACAGTGAATCACAGTACCAGAAATGTCTTCGTTAGCCACATTCACGAAGACGACGCAGGTTTGGGCAAATTTAAGACCTTGCTCAAGTCCAATGGTATGACTGTCCGAGACTACTCCATAAATTCCGACAATCCCAACAATGCTCATTCTGAAAGCTATATCAAGTCGCAAATCTTGGCCCCAAGAATTCGGCAATGCTCAGTTGTCGCGGTTTATGTATCGCCCAAAACCAAGAACAGCAAGTATGTGAATTGGGAAATTGAGTATGCCCACAAGAAGGGCAAGCGGATAGTAGGTGTGTGGGCTCATGGTGAAAAAGGTTGCGAACCACCCGAGGCGTTAATCAAGTACGGCGATGCCTTCGCGGGCTGGAGAGGCAACAGCATTGTGGACGCCATAAACGGCGACAATAACGATTGGCAGGAGCCTGACGGATCACCCGGTAGTTATCAAGCAATCAAACGATACAGCTGTTAAGTGAGACGTGCATGAGATTGTATTCGTATGTCGTGGCGCGAGACTATGGATTTGCACCTAACCCATTCCATGGGACTTGCACTCTGGCGACGTGCAAACCCGAAATTAGGAAAACGGCACAGGTTGGTGATCTGATAATTGGCACAGGAAGCAAGACACTCGAACGCCGGGGCTATCTCGTTTTTGCCATGAAAGTTTCGGAACACATGACATTCGACAAGTATTGGACCGATAGGCGCTTTCGGCAAAAACGTCCGAATCTGCGGGGCAGCTGGAAGCAGGCGTACGGGGACAACATTTACAACTGGGACAAGGATAGGGATTGCTGGCGCCAAGAAGACTCGCACCATAGCAAATCAGACGGCACCCCAAATCTGAAAAACATTCGCAATGACACAAGGGTTGACCGGGTCCTTGTGGGCAGGCATTTCGCCTACTGGGGCGGTGAAGGTCCCAAGATACCCTTGAAAATCCGAAAGCTTGGCGACTTGGACATTTGTCATAGTGGAAGGGGTCACAGGTGCAATTTTAGCGAAGAACAAGTTCAGCACTTTTGTGGCTGGTTGCTATCTCTTCGCCAGACTGGCTATCGTGGAAAACCGCTCGAATGGAGTACATAACACCCGTCTGGTATTTGAAAGCGCGACATCGCGCTGCGAAAGGCTGCTTGCCGGGAATACATGCACCCAGGCAAACTGCCATCAATGCAGTTTCATCGCGTGAATAGCGATGTCCCCAATGTGCCAGTGCCCCGTCAATTGTGAAGTGCCCGAGCGGTGCATCCAAAATGTAGCATGCAGCTTTGGCGCACTTGCAATTTGCTTCCAAGCGGCATGGGACAGATTGCCAAATCGCGATGTAATGTCATTTCATTAGCTTAAGCCATTACCAATTGTTCCATTTGAGCATGAACTTGGTGTAGTTGCTCATTACACCGCTCTTGCAGGTATGGTGTGAATTGTCATGAACGGCATTACGTGCATTATTGGCAAATTCGGCAAGAAAGGTATCCATGTTCTCAAGTCAAACATCTTGGATCCAAGCTCCATCACAAACTCTTGCCACACCTATTCTTGCCAATTGAAAGCTGATTGTGAAGGTTCTGCTCAAAGGAAATTAACACAACTCGCACTGTCCCAAACCATGTACATGTTCGCCAATGCCTTTTTGAATGGCGCATTCGTTCACTGCGAATACTCAGATGCCATTGGCCAAAGCAAGGGACCAAGGTCACCAAGAAGTTGCCAAGAATCTGTCAATTGGAATGTCAATCTTACACGGCGAAGTAACGGATGAACGAACGATTTAGTCGACAGGTATTCCCAAAGGAGAAAGTGTCAGACATTAGCAAACCGCCCTTTGCGATTTATGTCGCATGGCATCCCAAATTTGCAGAAGGTGCCAAGGTCGCGGAATCCATGTACAACCAATTCCGCAGACCGCTCTTTGACAACGTGTCGGGAGGTACAGGAATTAGCGTCATCTACCGGAGCGCTTCCGTGGACGGCCATACGGCACCGCTTCCCATCGAAATGAAGGATGGGGAAACCACGGCGATTGTCGTACTCGCTGACAAAAATCTATGCAATGATAGTGGTTGGACCAACTACGTTCGCAATCTGGTGGACCAAGCAGAAGAAATGGGCTTTGGAACACGGGTCTTTCCCGTATCGATGCAGGACACGACGCTTGACGATCTCAGGCTGACCGAGCAGGCGTTAAGGTGGGACTGCTGGGCTGGTTGCC
>JAPOOS010000050.1 GCA_026713305.1 Paracoccaceae bacterium | reverse complement strand
TCGGCGGCAATCATCGATTGGCACAAGTCCGGCCTCTTGATAGAGCTTGAGGCGAAGTGGGGGATCCCGGCAACGGCGTGGCTTGCAGAGATGCAGCAGAAGTGTCTCGCTGACGACCCGATCTGCAACGATGCATACGACGAAGGCGAATAGCCTTCACATGATTGACAGTCGGCCGACATCCTAGTCGGCCGGCGGTTGTATTCGCAAGGGAGGCGGTTGGGCTTTCAATGGAATTCGTTTGGGAATGGTTTTACTGGCTTTATGACGTCCACGGGATAAAGCTGACGATCTTCTACGACGAATGGGACCGAAACAGGTTCATTCGCGGCATGTGGACAACCTTCCACCTTTCGGCCTTGTCCATATTCCTCAGCATTGTCATAGGCGTAGCGGGCGCTTGGCTGCAAATGTCGAATCTCGTCTGGATGCGCAGGATTGTGCAGGCGTACATCCAGTTCTTCCGCAACACCCCACCACTCATTCAGCTCTACTTCTTCTATTTCGCGGTTGATGCAGCGCTTTCGCAATTGTTCGGGATAACCGGTGGCGTGCTGGGCAGCTATGGCTGGGCCGTGGTGTCGCTGTCGTTCTTCGCAGGCGCATTCAATGTCGAGATATTCCGCGCCGGCGTTGAATCGGTTCCAAGGTCCACGACCGAGGCGGCGGAAGCTCTTGGGTACACACGACTGCAGATCTACCGATATGTGACGCTTCCCCTCGCCTTCAGGGTCTGCCTGCCGTCTCTCAACAGCAACCTCATCAACCTGTTGAAGACGACAACGGTTGCATATGCAATCGCCGTTCCTGAAACTCTTTATGTCGCCAACCAGATCTGGTCGGACGAGTACAATGTCTTCGAGATGATGAACGTGGTCTGGATCGTCTACATCGTTTTTGTGGGCTTCCTGGTCTGGCTGATGCACAGATGGGAGAAGTCCATCAAGATACCGGGGTACGGAAATTGAACGTCCGGGGAACAAGCCGCCATGTCCATGGCGCCAAAACCGATCTTCCGGTCATCAAGCCGTTCGTCATTGGCAATGCCGGAGGACGCTACATCGAGGGAATGCTGGAATTCACGTTCCAGTGGCGGATTGGCGTTGCGCTGTTCCTGACGCTTGCCGGCTGGATGATGATTGACGCGGCCCATGCACAGGTCCAGGGAGATCCCGAGCAGACGATATTTCAGACATTGATCAAGTGGACCCCTCTGATGTTCTGGGGGCCTTCAGGCGAGTTTGGAGGTTTCATACTGAACATTGTCGTCAGCTTCATTTCGATGGCGCTGGGCACGTTCTTCGGTCTCTGGGTCGGAATTGGGCAGGTTTCGCCGAACAGGCACCTGCGCCGCTTCTGCTGGGCGATAACGCAGCTGTTCCGCAATTCGCCTTGGCTCGTGCTTCTTTTCTATTTCATGCTGCTGCTGCCGTTCTCGCTGCAGTTCGGCGACATCCGGGTCGACATCCCGGGATGGACGAAGGCGACGTTTGCCCTGTCGCTGCCGATCATGGCCAACGTTTCGGAAATCGTCAGGGGAGCGATCGCCTCGATACCGACCGGTCAGTGGGAATCCGCAGAAAGCCTTGCGTTTTCCCGAACCCAGACCATGTGGCGCGTCATTTTGCCACAATGCATCAAGCGGATGATTCCACCGTGGATGAACTGGTACTGCATCCTGACCATGTCGACGCCCCTCATTTCGATACTTGGCGTCAATGACGGGATGACCTTGACACAGAATGCACTTGCCGCCGAGGGACGCAGCGAATTCCTGATTCCGATGTACCTTTGGCTCATGCTTTGGTTCTTTGTCTACAGCTATCCGATTGCCATGTGGACACGGCGTCTTGAGCACAAGTTTGCCATTGAATCGTAGGAAGACTGCCATGAACAACTTGAATTGGGCATCCGATCAACCCATTGTTTCTCTGAAGAACGTGCACAAGTCGTTCGGCGATCTTGAAGTTCTCAAGGGTGTTAGCCTTGATGTCATGCAGGGCGAGGTGATTTGCATCATCGGACCGTCGGGTTCGGGAAAGTCCACGTTGATACGATGCATCAACGCGCTGAACGACATTCAGTCAGGCTCCATTACCGTTGAAGGCCAGGAGGTCCACGACCCCAAGCTGAACAAGCTTGAGCTGCGGAAGAAGGTGGGCATGGTTTTCCAGCAGTACAACCTGTTTCCGCACAAGACTGCGCTGGAAAACGTCATGATGGCGCCTGTGCTGGTGTTGAAGCAGAACAAGGACGACGTTGCCAGACTTGCCCAAACCTTGATCAGGAAAGTCCGGCTTGACGGCAAGGAGCACAACTATCCGGGGGAATTGTCCGGCGGTCAGCAGCAGCGGGTTGCCATAGCCAGGTCGCTGGCAATGAACCCGCAAGTCATGCTGTTCGACGAAGTGACGGCTGCGCTCGACCCCGAAACCGTCAAGGAAGTGCTTGTGACGATCAAGGATCTGGCCGCCGAAGGCATGACCTGCATCCTGGTCACTCACGAGATGGGTTTTGCCCGTGAAATCGCCGATCAGATATATTTCACCGACGGCGGAGTAATTGTTGAACACGGCCCACCGGAAACGTTTTTCTCCCGCGCCAAGGACCCGCGCACAAAGGAGTTCCTGAGTCAAATTCTTTGACGATTCGGGGCTGACAGGTTTCCACGCCATCGGCAGGCAGCTTCGCACAGGCTGAAGGGTTGCGTCCGGAATTGCCGGAAGTTCAGTCCAAGCAGCCGAACAACCCATCCACATCCACGCGTCCAATGCCCCGCAGTCCGGAGCGCAACGCGCATTGGCGGAAGATCCATTCTCGACCGCGTTTCAGGTCTGCGCGGGAAGGATGATGGCCAAGCCAAGTTGATGGACCTGGAAGCGTTCCAGTTTCCGAACCGACAGCCGTCTGCCTTGTTCGAGGACAATGTGGCCCTGCCCCTGCCGAAGATCGGTGTGCCGACAAATTCGGCATTGCCGTTTCCCGGCGTGTTGGGAGCAGCTGTGAAGGCAAGCCACAAATGGCGACAACTGTTCCATTGGAGATGTCGGACGGCCAGCTTCAGGATGTGCGAATTCCCACTTTGTCCTTCGGGCTGACAGAAATCAGAGGACCTTGACCATAGACAAGCGGAAATGCCGGCAGCGTTGCGGAACATTGTCCGTTCGATCACTGCTTGACTGCAGACAAAGCCTTGGCCTTGCCAAGGCGACTGAATGACAATTCAGGATCATCTTCGGGAACTCGGCAGCGATCGGGAAGAGATGTCCAGGTCGAAGTCGCAAGTCCACGACGAGGAGGTTCCAGGACACGCCGGAGGATTTGGACGGTTTCACCGAGAGATCGCCTGCAGGTCGGCAATTCTTCGTAGGAGGATGTCGTTTTGGATTGGGCCTAGACTTGGTCAAGATCACTGCGATCTGCACTGAGACGCAGGAGCATCCAAGCATAGCTGCCTGGCCCAGGGGGGATCAAGCTGCCCCGCAGCCGTTGCGTTGCGGATCATTGTTTGCGGGATGAATCCAAGGGCTTGAAGGCTTCGGCTGCCGATTGTCGGAGGATTGGGATTGCTCTTGGTTGAGCCCGCAGCCGCGGGGTCGCCGATGGCGGCGCTTCTGCGCCATTGGTTGGGATAGACCCGTCAAGCAGTGTTGCCATTGTCGAAATGCAGGCTGCTCCCACTCGAAGGGAAGCCAGTTCTGCATTGGGACGGCGTGCTGGGTCCGCTCCAAAG
>JAPOOS010000051.1 GCA_026713305.1 Paracoccaceae bacterium | reverse complement strand
CGTCATGTTTGTGAGATTGGCGGGAGGCATGGCAACCGAGATTCCTGCCTGGAGGTAGATGGGACCGGCAAATCTTTGGATTTGGGATTCTGTTTCCAGAATCATGCCTTTCGGAGGCCTGTGCATGCCTGCCCAAACGGGTTCCGAACTATGGCAGGCGACACACCGGGCTGAGACGATTTCCTGAACCCTAGCAGCAACGTCCTCTGTCTCAGGCTGCCTGTCCTGCAAGACCTGTGAACTCTGACCTGCCTCATCCGGAGGCCCATACGTCGACAGCCACATAATGCCGACGAAGATTATCGCGGTGACTGCCCAGGTCCAGTGTGGATGCCCCTTTCTGGCGTGTACCGAATTGAAATAGTGGCGGATCGCCACTCCCATAAGGAACACCAAAGAGCAAATCAGCCAGTTGTATTCCGTTGCGAATGCCAGTGGGTAGTGAGTTGCCAGCATCAAGAATATGACCGGCAGGGTCAGGTAGTTGTTGTGAGTGGAGCGCAACTTGCCGATCTTGCCGTATTTTGGGTCCGGTTGCCTCCCTGCCGCCAGGTCAGCGACTACGACTTTCTGGTTTGGAATGATTATCATGAAGACATTTGCCGTCATGATGGTTGCAGTGAAGGCGCCGATGTGGAGCAGTGCGGCTCTTCCGGTAAGGAGTTGGTCATAACCCCAAGCCATGGCAACAAGGAGGAAAAACAGCAGAACCATCAGGGTCGTTGGGTTTTCTCCCAGACGGCTCTTGCAAAGCCTGTCGTAGACAAGCCAGCCGATGGAAAGCGAAAGCGCCGAAATCAGGATGCCCTGCCAAACCTGCAGATCGAACTTGGTTCGGTCTATCAGGTAAAGCTCCGCTCCCGCCCAATAGACGATCATCAGCAATGCGAAGCCGCTTAGCCAGGTGACATAGCTCTCCCACTTGAACCAGGTTAGATGCGCGGGCATTTCCGCAGGCGCCACCATGTATTTCCGAACGTGGTAGAACCCTCCTCCGTGAACCTGCCATTCCTCTCCGTGCACACCTGCAGGCAATCCCGATGGTCTTCGCAAGCCGAGATCCAGCGCGATGAAATAGAACGAGGACCCAATCCATGCGATGCCGGCGATGACATGCAGCCACCGGACTGCGAATTCGAGCCAGTCTCGAATGATGATCAGTTCAAACATTTCGTGATCCGACAGTGCGTGAAATCATCGTAGGGATTTTGCCCGTGTCGAGCATGTACATCCTGTTGCAATATGGCTGATCTTGCAATCCAACTCTTGGCAGGCGCGGACAGCGGACTGGGCATTCTGGGATGGAATTGACGACAAATTCCTGTCGCAATGAACCCTTTTGCCGCCAACAACTGGATTTGCCGGCATTGCTCCATCGACTTCGGCGACGCTTTCGAAAGCGTCCTGTGATTTCGGCAAGGGTGTGTTGCCGATTGCGCTGCTGGTCCCTGAACTCCTTTGGTCCATCACAATTGACGGAATGCAGGAGTGGATGACTGCTTCATGCATTGAGCGCCGACCGCACGGCCAAGCTTCTCAATGGCGGCCGCCATTGGGCAACTCTCCCCTCACTCTTCCAGTGACATTTTTCTTCATCCTCCAATCGCAGTGCGAATGAGCGTTCCGCTCGTGCTTCAAGGAGGATCTTGGAGGACTCCTGCGCAGCGCCCGTGCGTCTCCCTCAAACCAACAGTCCCATGTTTTTGGATCCACGGATGTGGGGACTTCCAGTTTCGGCGAACAGGCGCAGGTCGCGGCAGGCGGAACCACGGGGGAAGCGGAAGGCGCGGCGGGGCCTGAACACAAGGAAAACAGGGAGAAAACACATGAAACATGCATGGATCGCCTTCGTTGCGGCCGTGGGACTGGCCGCCGGCGCG
>JAPOOS010000052.1 GCA_026713305.1 Paracoccaceae bacterium | reverse complement strand
TCAGCAGTGGTGCTGTTCTTTCGGGATGCCGGAGCGGAGCTGAATACCCGCCACGAGGACTTCGGTTGGACCCCTCTTCACTTTGCGGCTGCGTTCAGCGAAGCGCCGGCTGTCTTGCAGTTTATGCTGAATGCCGGAGCGGACCTGAATGCGCGCACAGGGGATGGTCTGACCCCTCTTCAACTTGCGGCTGCGTTCAGCGAAGCGCCGGCTGTCGTGCAGGTTCTGCTGGATGCCGGAGCGGACCCGAATGCCCGAGGCGAGGTCGGTCTGACCCCTCTTCACATTGCGGCTGGTCTCAGCGAAGCGCCGGCTGTCGTGCAGGTTCTGCTGGATGCCGGAGCGGACCCGTCAGCTCGTGATGATGAAGGAAAAGTGCCATTTGAACGTATTCCAGAAGATTCCCCGCTGCGTTCAACCGACATATTTTGGCGATTGAACGAGGGACGTTTCGAGTAGCTGCAGCGAGCGGGGAATTGCAGAATCGAACGGAGAACTACGTAGGAACTCGTTGGGGCTTCTGCATGATGCCACCGAAAGGCTGAGATTGTCCCACAGTTTCGGCTCGCCTTGCAGGTTCGGGAAACAAGCGCCTGTTCCGATGGACATGGTCGCCTGCAAGCTGGAACGGCCTGTTCAGCATTCTCTCCTCGTTCCTGGCGTGGAATGGGAAGAATCGACAATGTGAACCCGATTGGCGAGTTCCGACCTTGGTGTGGGTGCTTCATGCCCATGTGCAAAACATGCAGATCACTCCGTACAGCGCACCCTGTTCCCAATGTGCAGGCCATCGCTTGACGTTTTGGATTTGGAGACCACTTGCAGATGTGGCAGCGCACATTCGAAACAGGCGGATGGCTGGGCGGATTGGAACGCCACTGGCATCCGGTGTGCAACACGTACATCATGGCGTCGGCAACCATGCGAAGGTCGACGATGCGGGGACGCCCCATGCGGCCCTTCCTGGGAAGGAGCGTTTCGACGACACGCCACTGAGCATCGTTCAAGTTGGACTGGCTGCGGCCATTTACGGCCTTGTACATTTCTCGGGCATTCTCGGTTCAAGCCATGACATCCTCCAATGGATTCGCATGGCTTGCAGGGAAATGCTCGATCAAGACAGAAGCGCCTTTGAATCCTGCTCCAACAAGTACCGGCATTGAGGTTTTGTTCCCGATGCCTCCCCAAAGGAGAGGTTTCGTGACAGCGGTTTGGAGGGAAACGAACTGCCGCCGAATGCCCCGACAGTGCTTGGAATCTGGGGACGTGTAACCAGCCGAATCAGCAGGAAAGGCCTCCATGGAGGCAAAGCGCGTCACACCGGGGGCGACACTCGCTGCCTGCTGTTTCCATGGACATCGCCACGCGCACTCCTTAACACCCAATCAGGTCAGCTTTGGTTGGAATTCGTTCCAGCGAGAGTCAGGCTGAAGATTGCAACAGTCAAGCTGCAGGACATGATTCATCAATCCGACATCACAAGCGGAGCGCAACCGATTTGGGCTGTGGGCTGCATGTCCGGAACTTCAATGGACGGCGTT
This sequence comes from Paracoccaceae bacterium, assembly GCA_026713305.1. GTDB lineage: Bacteria > Pseudomonadota > Alphaproteobacteria > Rhodobacterales > Rhodobacteraceae > MPNP01. The sequence goes on along the minus strand of JAPOOS010000052.1, from coordinate 31,676 downwards.
GACGCGGCTGAAGTGTTGACCGACGGCAAATCTGTGTTGGACCTTGGCAAAGTGGCATTCCGCCCGTTCAATCGTGAGGAGAGGCGGCTGATTCAGTCCGCATTGGGAAAGTGGAGGGGTGGAACAGTCGAAGCTTGCGCACGAGTGATTGAAGAAGCGCACATCGAATTGTTGGCAGAATTCGACCGAACTGCATTGGTGGGCTTTCATGGCCAGACACTGGTTCATGAACCTCACAACCAAAGGTCAATGCAGGTGGGAAACGGACAGATCGTTGCTGACGCGGTGGGACTCCCAGTTGTATGGGACTTTCGAACGTCCGACCTGCGCAACATGGGGCAGGGCGCTCCATTGGCCCCATTCTACCACTTTGCCATCGCCATGCGCGAGAGAGTTTCGTCGCCGGTCGCGCTCCTAAACATCGGAGGGGTCAGCAATTTGACGTGGATTGACACTCGATTTGGCAAACCGGAAGCCAGCGGAGCCCTTGCTGCATTCGATTGCGGGCCCGGCAACTGCGTCATCGATGATCTGGTCAAGACACGCCTTGGTCAACCGAGGGACGAGAATGGCGGTTTGGCAAGGCGCGGCCGCCCGTCATCAAGGATTGTGCGCCAGTTCAAGTCCGACCGGTATTTCGCAAGATCAGGGCCCAAGTCTGCCGACCGCAATCGCTTTTCCTACCTGCTGGAGCTTGTCGATGAACTCGAACTGGCCGATGCGGCCGCGACCGTGACACGGTGCGTGTCGAGCGCCATTGCCGCCGCAGTCGGTCTCCTTCCCAGTGTCCCAACTGAAATTGTCGTGTGCGGGGGCGGACGCCACAACGCGACTTTGCTCGAATTCCTGAACGAGGAAGTCGACTGCTCTGTCACAAAGATCGAATCCTGGGGCTATGACGGGGACATGCTCGAAGCGCAGGCATTCGCTTTTCTGGCAGTGCGGTCATGCCGCGGGCTGCCGCTTTCCAGTCCGGGGACCACCGGCTGTCGGTCGCCCACCCTCGGCGGCAGAACAAGCCTTCCGCGTCAGGCTGCGCCCGCCATTTGAGCGCAGCCCCTTCCCACGGTGGTTCAACTGCCGCGCGATTTCCAGGAGGCATTCAAGGCAGGTCCGGCAAACCGGGCGGATGAGCCGATTTCCTCCTCTATGCGCAGAAGCTGGTTGTATTTCGCCACGCGGTCGCTGCGACTCATTGACCCAGCCTTGATTTGGCCACAGCGCAGGGCCACGGACAGATCGCTGATGGTTGTATCCTCGGTCTCGCCCGAGCGGTGCGACATGACTGTCGCGTAGCCATGCGCATGGGCGAGGTTCACTGCTTCAATCGTTTCGGTCAGTGTCCCGATCTGGTTCGGCTTCACCAGCAGTGCGTTGGCGCAGCGCCTTTCAATGCCGGCACGAAGAATCTCACAGTTTGTCACAAACAGGTCGTCGCCCACCAGTTGGCAGCGATTGCCCATTGCCTCCGTCAGCAGCCTCCAGCCATCCCAGTCATCCTCGGAGCAGCCGTCTTCAATCGACACGATTGGAAAGTCACGGGCAAGTGCAACAAGGTGTTCGACGTTTTCGCCGATCGACCTGACAAGGCCTTCGCCGGCAAACTCGTAGCTGCCGTTGCAAAAGTACTCACTGGCAGCGCAGTCGAGTGCGAGCCCAATCTGCTCTCCGGCAGAGAAACCGGCCCTTTCAATGGCTGATTCGACACATTTGAGAGCCGCAAACGTTGACTTCATGTCCGGGGCAAATCCACCTTCGTCGCCAACCGCGGTTGAGAGCCCCGACGCCGACAGTCCGCTCTTGAGGGCATGAAAGACTTCCGCGCCGGCAACCAGCGCGTCTGTAAAGGAGCTGAAGCCGCTCAGCACAATCATGAACTCCTGGATGTCCAGCCCGTTGTCGGCATGGCACCCTCCGTTGATCACGTTGAGGAGGGGCACCGGAAGCAACGGCCCGCCACGGCCGCCAAGGTATCGGAACAGCGGCTGCTGCCGATGTGCGGCGGCAGCCTTCGCAACGGCAAGAGACACACCCAGTATTGCATTGGCTCCGACCGTCCGCTTGTTGTCCGATTCGTCCAAGGCGCAGAGAATTCCGTCGACGGCCCGTTGATCGGTGGCGCGCTGTCCGCGCACTGCGGGGGCGATGACTGTCAGGACATTGTCGCGTGCGATTCGCACACCCTTGCCGCCCAATCGACTTCCATCTTCGTCCCTCAATTCGACTGCCTCTCGCACACCCGTTGATGCGCCGGAAGGAACGGCAGCCCGCCCGAACGACCCGTCGGAAAGCAAAGCGTCGACTTCCACGGTGGGATTTCCCCTGCTGTCGAATATCTCCCTCGACGCAAGCTCAACAATGGCATCGCTATTCATCGGTTTCATCCGTTCCATTCTTGGTTGAACAGCGCACGCCGTAGAGTTCAAGCCGATGGTCCTTGAGCAGGTAGCCGTGCTTCCTGGCTATCTCCTGTTGCAAGGCTTCCAGTTGTTCGTCGTAGAATTCAACGACCTTTCCCGTTTCCATGTCGATCAAGTGATCATGGTGATGACGATCGGCGTCCTCAAATCGGGCGATGCCGTCACCGAATTCGTGACGTTCGAGTATGCCAATCTCCGTCAGCAGATTCACCGTTCGGTACACCGTGGCAATCGACACGGACGGATCAACTTCGAGCACTCGCTTGTAGAGTTCCTGTATTCCAGGGTGATCGCGGGACTGCTCCAAAACGCCGGCAACCACGCGCCGCTGCTCGGTAAGCCGCAGTCCTCGCTCTTCACATCTTGAGATGATTGTCTCGCCCATGTCTCTTCCCGGCTGCATGCCTTCGTTCAAGGCAGCGAGAGTTGCATCCCCGACGGCAAATCACGCTGCACATCAATGCCAAAATAACGGAACGAGACCAATTCCGGCAACCGAAAGTTCATGCAACGGCCCAATATGAGGACTGACGGGAGTTGCAGCGGCGTGAACTGTCTTCTCCTGACGTTTGGAACTGTAGGTGGTTGACCCTGCGAGAAACGTCAGCGCCTTCTGTCGCTCACTCAATGTGAGCCTCCAACGGCGCTTGAGCGTTCGTACGCAAATGGCGCCAGCAACGAGGTCGCTGAACAAAGCCCTTTCGGTTGTGCTGGATTCGCCGCGCTTCGCAGCAATGTCAGGAACAGCTCCTGGGACGGTAGTCAAGATTGACTCAAATGCATGGCTTGCGGTTAGGGCGGAGCACATGCTGGCAACGGCAGGGCCGCAATTCGCCCAATGCTACGTGCCACAGTAGGTCTCGTGTACAACTTCGTGCTTGAGAGGCATTTGGGCCAGGGATTCAGCGCCATCCTGTTCGGTGAACGGCTGGGAAAGAACTTTGGCCAGCCAGTGCACGTAGGAAAAGTCCCCGTCCAATGCCTTGTCGATGGCCTTTTGCACTTGATGATTGCGAGCGATGTACAGCGGGTTGTGTCGACGCATCATTTCGCCCCGTTCACGGGAACAAACCTTCTCCGACCGCAATCGACGATGCCAATCGTACAACCAATCCTCGAATGGACCCAGATCCTCGCAGAATGCAGCGAAATCCTCACACTTTAAAGAAAGGGGCTGGTCCGTGGAAATGGTTCTGTACGACAGCGTTAAGTCTGCGTTCGCAAATCGGACTGCGCCCAGAAAGTCGCTTGCAAGATCCTTGTCGCCAGCTTTCCACTCATAGAGCCCAAGCTTCTTGTGAGCGATGTCTTCGTAGGCAAGGTCGTACGTATCAGGAAAGGCATCCAGTGCGTCCTGAGCCAATTGGATTGCCCTCTTCCGGTCGTCATCAATGAACGGCAAGAGCGATCGTGCCAATGGCAGCAGGTTCAGATGGGCTATACTTGGCTGGAGGCTGAACGAATAGCGCCCGGTGCTGTCTATTGAGCTGAAGACCCTTCCAGGCGAATAGATGTCCATGAACGCACAAGGACCAAAATCAATTGTCTCAACGGCAAGCGACACGTTGTCGGTGTTCATTACGCCATGGATGAAACCTACGCTCATCCACTGAGCAATCAGTTCGGCCTGTCGCTTGATCAAGGTTCGCAGCAGTTCAATGTACGGTCGATCCGATTCAATCAGTTCGGGATAAAGTCTTGAGATGACATAGTCGGCCAGCAACTTCACTGCCGCGTCGTCGTTTCTAGCGGCAAAATACTCAAATGTACCAACTCGAACGTGAGCGTTTCCGACCCTGGTGAGAACAGCGCCGGGAAACGCCCTTTCCCGATAGACTGGATCGCCCGTTTCCATAACCGCCAGTGAGCGAGTGGTTGGAATTCCGAGACCATGGAGGGCTTCCGAAACAATGTACTCCCGAATGGCCGGTCCGAGCCACATCTTGCCGTCTCCCTGCCGGGAAAACGGCGTTTTGCCCGAACCCTTCAAATGAATGTCTCGCCGCCGTCCGTGGCGGTCGATGATCTCGCCAAGCAGCAAGGCGCGCCCGTCGCCTAGCGAAGGCACCCAGACTCCGAACTGATGCCCCGCGTAGGCCATCGCCAGGGGTGCGGCGCCTTCCGGAACGCGAAGTCCGGAAAGGGCTGCCACTCCAGCGTCGTCAAGGAACGCGTCGATGTCCAATTCCAGCTCGCGTGCCAATTCGACATTGCGTATGACGGGTTTCGGATTTGACGGTGTCCGAGGCTGAACCCGGGCGTAGAATCGGTTGGGAAGCTTTGCGTAGGTGTTGTCAAAACTAAACATCAGGTAGCGCACCTTGGTCAGCGGCGATATTTGGCTCCCGTCAACCCTGTCGCCATTGCAGGGGGCAGACAGGTCAGGGACTACGGCAGGCTGGCGACCTTGGTCGTCAGCAGTTCAAAGAAGGCATCGGCATCGACGTCGCCCACGAAGTTCGCATTGGCCTTCCGGTCGGTAACTCCCCACCAGTCTGCGACGGTCATGCCCAGTGTAAGCGGCGAAGCCGTTTCAACCTCGACGTTCACGAACTTCGACGAGAAGATTTCAGGCTTCAAGAGATGGGCAATGACGCATGGATCATGAAGCGGCGCACCCATGGTGCCGTACTTCCGGCGGTCGAAGCGCTCGTAGAACGACGTCAAACTGACAATCGCGGCGCCGGACTTGTTGCCAAGCCTGCCCAGCGATTCCAGCCTGGGCCTGGTTGCAAGCGCCTTGTGCGTTGCGTCAAGCGGCAAGACCGTGAGCGGGATGCCCGAACGAAACACGATGCCGGCAGCTTCGGGGTCCACAAACACATTGAACTCGGCGGTGGGCGTCACGTTGCCAACCTCGAAATAGGCGCCTCCCATCATGACTATCTGCTCAACGCGTTCGCCTATGTCCGGCGCCAGGTTGAGAGCCAATGCGATGTTGGTCAGAGGACCGAGGGGACAAAGTGAAACGCTCCCGGCAGGATGCTTTCTCAGTGTTTCGATGATGAATTCAACGGCGTGCACATCCTGGATCGGCATGTCGGGTTCATAGATGTCAATTCCGTCCAGCCCCGTGTTGCCGTGAACTTCCTCGGCGGTGACGAGTGGACGCACCAGCGGGCGGTCGCATCCGGCAAAGACCGGGATGTCGCTCCGATTTGCAAGTTCGCAGACAATCCTTGCATTGCGGGACGTCAAGTCGAGCGGCACGTTTCCTGCCACGCAGGTGATGCCCAGGACCCGCAATTCCTCGCTAGCAAATGCCAGCAGCATCGCAACCGCGTCGTCCTGCCCGGGGTCCGTGTCGATGATGATGTCTCTTGGCACGTGCATGCTGGTCTCTACCTTTGCGAACTGGATGGCGGATTGGCCGGCAACCAAAGGAATGCTGGCGGACGGACTGCCTTCGTCACAAATGTTACAGGCGTTGACGCTCCTACGCAAAAGATCAATTCGATTCGACCGGTTGTGTGTGCGGGCGACGAAGATGCGGACAGTCGCCTGTGCGTCGGTTCCGTTCCATGCGAACGACGACGGGGCCGCCAATTCGAGGACACTACGGGCTGGATTGGTCGCCGGTCCGGGAGTCCCGGGAAATGTCCGCCTTGGCATTCTCCCACAGGCGGTCTCTGGCTTCGGGAGACAAGTCCTCAAATCGTGCATTGAGATCAGTCATTCGCTTCTCGACCGCGCGGAATCGATTCGTGAATTTGTCCGTGGCGATTCGCAGCGACGATTCCGCGTCAATCCCCAGAATGCGGGCCACATTGACCACGGAAAAGAGCAGGTCGCCAAGCTCGTCCCTTGTGGCGTCGCCATTGCCTTCGGCGCAGGCGTGCATCAACTCGTCCAGCTCGTCCAGCGCTCTTTCAAGCGCCGCGTGCGAATGTTCGAAGTCGAAGCCGACGCGAGCGGCGCGCTGCTGAACCTTGGCTGCCAGCATGAGGGCCGGCAGCGTCTGGGCAATGTCGTCCATTTCACTGACGCTCGAGCTCCGCTGGCGGTCGAGCGCCTTCTGATGTTCCCAGTTTTCGCTCTGCTCGGCGGCGGTGGCCACGCGGGCGCCATCCGAAAAAACGTGCGGATGACGCCGCAGGAGCTTGTCGCTGATGCCCTCGACGACCGTCGAGAAGTCAAACAGTTCCATCTCGTCGGCGATTTGCGAAAGAAAGACCACCTGAAGGAGCAGGTCACCGAGTTCCGCCAAGAGCTGGCCGTGGTTGCCGGTGCGGATTGCGTCCGCCACCTCGTAGGCCTCCTCGATCGTGTGGGGCGCAATCGACTCCAGGTCCTGCTCGATGTCCCAGGGACATCCGGAATGCGGGTCTCGAAGTTGCCGCATTATGGCAAGCAGCCGGTTCACGGCCGCATCCGGCATATTGCAAGTCGGGTCGCTAATCTGTAGGGGCGGTTTGTTCATGTCCTAACTCCTGCGTTGGTGGAATTGCTTCCGTCAGTCGCTGGCCCTTGAGCAACGATCGAACGATTCGTTCGGCTGCAATCGAAAACTCCTGCCCGGGACGGTGGCACACATTGCCGAAGGTACAGACTGGGTGAGTCCGATGCCACCTTTTCGAAAGTTTGAAACCAAGAACCTATACAGGAATCCCAAAATGAGAACATTGACAACAGTACTGTTGACCGCCGCCTTGATTGCTGCCGGCGGCTCCGCGCTGGCATCCTGCGAGCCCGGAGAAATCGTCATCAAGTTCAGCCATGTCACAAACATCGACCGACACCCGAAAGGCATTGCAGCCTCTTTGCTGCAGGAGCGGGTCAACAACGAGATGAATGGCGTTGCGTGCATGGAAGTCTATGGCAATTCCTCGCTCTTCAATGACGATGTTGTGCTTGAAGCGATGTTGCAGGGCGATGTGCAGCTGGCCGCTCCGTCGCTGTCCAAGTTCGAGAAGTTCACCAAGCAATTCAGGATCTTCGATTTGCCGTTCCTGTTCAAGGACATCGAGGCGGTGGATGCCTTCCAGTCTTCCGAAGCCGGACAGGCGATGAAGCAGTCGATGGAGAGACGCGGGCTTCTCGGACTGGAGTTTTGGCACAATGGGCTCAAGCAGTTTTCGGCAAGCCGGGCGCTGGTGGTGCCGGAGGATGCGAAGGGCCTGAAGTTCAGGGTCCAGACGTCCGACGTGCTGGTTGCGCAGATCGAGGCGCTTGACGCCACGGCACAGCCCATGGCTTTCTCGGAGGTCTACGGCGCACTCCAGACTGGCGTTGTCGACGGCCAGGAAAACACCTGGTCAAACATCTACGGCAGGAAGTTCTTCGAGGTGCAGGACGGCGTGACGGAAACCAACCACGGCATCATCGACTACCTTGTCGTGACATCGGTCGACTGGTGGGAAGGTCTCGATGCCGAGGTCCAGACGCAGCTGGCACAGATACTGCGAGAGGTCACCGAGACCCGCAATGGCGAGGCCTTCGCAGTCAATCAGGCTGCCAGGCAGGCGATCATCGACAGCGGTGGCGTGATTCGCGAGCTTACGGACGACCAGCGGGCCCAGTGGGTCGAAAAGATGCAGGTGGTTTGGAGCCAGTTTGAAGACGACATCGGCGCCGACAACATTGCCGCGGCTCAGGCAATGAGCATGGCCAACTGAGGCCATGACGCAGCTGCACGCCCAGGCGAGCGTGCGAACTGCCAACCGAACCGCTGCGAAGTAGGCGGTGACAGGCGCCAGACACGGAACAAAGCGATGAAGCACGCAGTGGATCGACTTGAGGAATCCCTGATGGCGGCGCTGTTGGGCGCGATGGTGCTGCTGACTTTCGTCAACGTCATTCTGCGGTATGTTTTCAACATGAGCCTGATTTGGTCGCTGGAAGTCACGCTGGTGCTGTTCGCCTGGTTCGTGCTTCTGGGCATAAGCTACTGCGTCAAGATCAATGCCCATCTTGGCGTTGATCTCATAGTCAACAGGGTTTCGCCGTCGCGGCGACGATTGCTTGGCCTGGCTGCTGCGGCGGTGTGTCTGGCCTATGCGCTGCTGCTGCTCAAGGGCGCCTGGGACTACTGGGCGCCCTTTGCCGGTCTGTACGAAACCACCGGCCGGTGGCTGCCAACCGGAATCGACTGGAACACCCGCGATCGGGCCTGGTACGAGACCGACCAGATTCCCATGCTGGATTTCCTTCGCTTTCTTGAGCCAATTATCAACGAGGGCGAGGAATACGAAAAGCTGCCGCGATTGGTGCCCTACGCAGCGCTTCCGATAGGGGCGGCGATCCTCCTGTACAGGTTTGTGCGGGCGACGATCGCAATTTGGCGGGGCAATCTGGAGATGTTGATTGTGAGTCACGAATTGCAGGATTCCAGTTCCAGCCAGGCAGAGGACTGAACAAGTGTCCGTGGTCCTGCTGTTCCTGATGATCATTGGCCTCCTGGCGCTGGGGCTGCCAATTGCCGTGTCGCTCGGGTTTTCGTCGATTGTCTATCTTCTCCTTCTGAGCGACACGTCGCTCGCTTCAATCGCGCAGTCGTTCTACCAGGCAATGGCCGGACACTACACGCTGCTGGCAATTCCGTTCTTCATACTGGCTTCGACGTTCATGAGCACCGGCGGCGTTGCCCAGCGCGTCATTCGCTTTTCGATTGCAGTGGTCGGACATTTCCCCGGTGGGCTGGCGATCGCCGGCGTTTTTGCCTGCATGATGTTTGCCGCGTTGTCCGGCTCTTCGCCGGCGACGGTGGTGGCAATCGGCACGATCGTGATTGCGGGCATGAAGCAGGTTGGCTACTCGGACGAGTTTGCCGCCGGCGTCATCTGCAATGCCGGAACCTTGGGGATTCTGATTCCGCCGTCCATTGTCATGGTCGTCTATGCTTCGGCCACCGATGTGTCTGTGGGCCGAATGTTTCTTGGCGGCGTGATTCCCGGCTTGATCGCCGGCTTGATGCTCATGGTGGCAATCTATGTCATCGCGATTCGGCGAGACCTGCCGAAGGGCGACTGGCTTGGCTGGTCCGAAGTATTCCAGTCGGCAAGGGAAGCCGGCTGGGGCCTGTTTCTGATCGTCATCATACTTGGCGGCATATATGGCGGTTTGTTCACGCCAACCGAGGCGGCTGCGGTGGCTGCCGTGTATGCCTACGCGGTTGCAATGTACATTTACCGCGACATCGGTCCGCTTAGGCGCGGCGACGGCAGTCCGGCGTCGCTGCTTCGCAGGCCGGCGGCCTTGGTGACGGCGCTGTTTCATCGTGACACGGTCGATTCCCTTGTGCATGCCGGAAGGCTGTCGATTTCCCTGATGTTCATCATCGCCAATGCGCTGATCCTGAAGCACGTTCTCACCGACGAGCAGGTTCCACAACAGGTGGCACAGGCGATGCTTCAGGCGGGGCTGGGCCCCGTCATGTTTCTTGTCGTGGTAAACCTGATCCTGCTGGTCGGTGGCCAGTTCATGGAGCCGTCCGGTCTCATCGTCATTGTCGCGCCGCTGGTGTTTCCCATTGCGATCGAGCTCGGCATCGACCCAATTCACCTCGGCATCGTAATGGTCGTGAACATGGAGATCGGCATGGTTACCCCACCGGTTGGTCTCAACCTCTTTGTAACGTCGGGTGTTGCCCGAATGCCGGTGCTGAATGTCGTGAGAGCGGCGCTGCCGTTCCTCGGAATACTATTCCTGTTCCTCATAATCGTCACCTATGTTCCCTGGATCTCAACGGCCTTGCCCACGGCGTTGATGGGGCCGGAGATCATCGCGTTTTAGGAACGCGGATTGGCAAAGAAACACAGCAATCGGCTTCCCGCAAGGTTTGGTTGAGAACGATTGGGCGCAGCGCATGCGGCCCGGCGAAGTGTGCGGGAAGCATCCTGTTCAGGTTCATGCTGGCCGCCCCTTGGTCCGGAAGGTCAGTTCGAAAGTCAGTCAGGGTCCTTGCTCGAATCCTGCGCTTTCCGGTCGCCGCCTACCACTCGACTCCGACTCGCCGCCACTTCTTCATGCGTGTCCGGTGCCAGCTCCTTTGACGCTTGGCATACTGCCTCGTTACCGTCGCGGCTTCGTCTATCGCCTGTGCAAGGCTGCAGGAGTTTCTCAGGTGAGCGATGAACTGCCGTGCGCCGTGCGCCTGGCAGGAGGGCAGGGCAGGGTCCCACCGATCCATCATTCGTTGGCACTCGACGAGCGCTCCCTCGTCAACCATGCGGCGAAGCCGTTCATGAATTCTGGCCGCAAGCAAGCCGGCGTCGCACTCCAGAACAATTGGAATGGCGCTGTCAACTTCAATCAGCGGCGTGACGGGCACGGAGTGCCAGGCGCCGATGCTCCGGCCGGTGGAGTGGAGGACTTCCCACGCCCGTCTGACGCGGACATTGTTTTCCAGATCAAGCTTCCGGCATCCCTCGGGGTCGAGTCGCAGCAGGTCTTCGACAAAGCTCTGCGGTCCCCTTCGCTCCAGCAAGCTCTCGTATCGTTCGGAAATCTCCGGCGCAATCGGTGGAATTGGAGCAAGGCCACGGGTCAGAGCCTCGAAGCACAGCCCGGAACCTCCGACGATCACCGGACGCCTGCCACGCAAGCTGTCGAGAGTACGGGCAACATCGGCAATCCAGTCGCCAACGGAATACCTGCGATCATGCTCGACATGGCCGTAGAGGCGATGGGGAACGAGCTTCTCTTCGTGTGCCGTTGGCCGCGCCGTCAGAATGCGCCAGCAACTGTAGACCTGCAGCGCGTCGGAGTTTATGACCACGCCGTCAAACCGTGAGGCCAACTGAAGCGCCAGCTGCGACTTCCCGGCTGCCGTTGGACCTGCGATCAGTATCGGCCGGCTGCCGCATATGCGCGGTAAGTCTCTGTACCTGATGTTGACAGACTCCCTGTCGCTCACGCTTGTTTGTCTTGATGAGCCTGATCATATATCCCATGAAGCGAAAGGCCGCTAGAGTTCCGGCGCGCACATGGGACTGGCCAAGCCATGAACTGATAGGATTGACCGTTTGAAACCGTTCAACTGCTCGCGTTTGCTGCTCAAACTGTCAGGCGAATCCCTCATGGGCGACAATGAGTTTGGAATACATCCGCCTGCGGTTACCGAGGTCGCTCGGGAAATCCGCGAGGTGCATGACCTCGGTGTCGAAATCTGCATTGTAGTTGGCGGAGGCAACATTTTCCGCGGACTGCGCGCGGCAAGCGACGAATTGCCGCGAACAACGGCCGACCACATGGGAATGTTGGCAACGATCTTGAACTCGCTGGCGTTGCAGGCCTCGCTGGAAACGCTGGGCGCCGAAACAAGGGTGCTTTCCGCCATCCGCCTGGACGAGATTTGCGAACCCTACATTCATCGACGTGCCGCGAGGCACCTTGAGCGGAAGCGAATCTGCATATTCGCGGCCGGCACGGGCAACCCGTTCTTCACTACGGACACGGCCGCAACGTTGCGCGCCAGCGAACTTGGTTGCGGGATTGTCTTCAAGGGCACTCAGGTCGACGGCGTGTACGACAGCGATCCGAAGTCCAACCCAAACGCCGTCAGAATGGACGCGATCAGCTACGAGGATGCATTCAAGCGGAACCTGCGCGTCATGGATGGCGCCGCCATCGCCATGGCACGAGAGCGACGGCTCCAGCTGGTGGTGTTCTCTCTCAAGCCTGCAGGAAACTTCAAGCGGGTTGTTGAAGGCAAGGGAATGTTCACAACCATACAAACTCAGCAGGAGATTGACGATGCAGCGTCCGGCGGACTCGGGCTCCGCCAAAGCCGCGAATTCTGAATTGCGAGGGCTTGCGGGGCAAGGGTGCAAGTTTGCCGGCCCTTGTTCCACAATGGTCGATCTGAACAAAACAGGGTATGCTCGGACATTGACCGAGCGCACTTCAATGAAGCAATTGGCCAGTCAACGGCATGCGTCATGACCGGCCCGCCGCCGCAGGTCGCGGCATTCTTTGATCGTCAGCTGTACGGAGAGCGTGCATGGTTGGACCGGATGCAGAAAGGCAGGAATTCAGTGGCCGGTTTGACGAACTGGCGAGGAGCGCTAGATCCGTTCGTTGCTTGGCCGGGTTCGATGAATTGGCGCTCAAGGCAACCCCGATGGGAGGCAAACCAAAATGACCATAGACGACTTTGAACTAGATCTCGACGATCTTGAACGGCGCATGAACGGCGCAATTGCGGCACTTAGGAAGGAATTTGCCTCATTGCGATCCGGACGCGCTTCGGCGGTCATGGTTGAGCCGATTGTGGTTGAGGCGTACGGCACGCGCATGCCGCTGCCTCAATGCGGCTCCGTCAACGTTCCCGAACCGCGACTGCTGTCGGTTTCGGTATGGGACAAGTCCATTGTCTCAAATGTCGCAAAGGCCATCCAGGACTCGGGACTGGGCATCACTCCGATAGTTGAAGGAACGGTCATCAGGCTTCCGGTGCCGGAACTGAACGAGCAGCGACGCATCGAACTGACGCGTGTGGCTGCCCAACATGCCGAGACAGCGCGCATTTCCATCCGCAACGTGCGCCGAGACGGCATGGAGCAACTGCGTCAGGCAAAGCTTGACGGCGTGAGCGAGGACGAGGTCAGATTGTGGTCTGACGAAGTCCAGGAAATCACGGACAAGTTCATAGGCGAAGTCGACAAGGCGCTGGACGTCAAGCGGACCGAAATGATGGCTGTATAGCTTTCATGTTACCCACGAATTCGCGAGACAGCGGCGATTCAACTGACCCCGTTCATGTGGCCATCGTCATGGACGGCAATGGCCGGTGGGCCAGGCAGCGCGGGCTGGAGCGCATCGAGGGCCATCAGGCCGGCGCCGAACGCTTGCGCCAGATCGTCAAGTACTGCTCGCGGCGAGGAATCCGCTACCTGACCGTGTTTGCATTCTCGACGGAAAACTGGCGGCGTGGCAAGGATGAAGTCGACGGCCTGTCACAACTCTTCCAGAACTACATCGATTCAGAAACGGCCATGCTGCATGAGCACGACATTCGCGTTCGCTTCATCGGTTCCCGCAGGCGGTTGGAGCGGTCGCTGATCAACCGGATGACATCGCTCGAAGCCGAAACTTCAGAGCACCGCAAAATGCTGCTTACGGTCGCCTTGAACTACGGCGGCAGGCGCGAGATCGCCCACATGGCGCGCAATGTCGCCCACGCCGTTGTGCGCGGCGAAATTGCGCTCGATGAGATCACGGAGGACTTGGTCGGCCGCCATGCCTATTCTCCCGATTTGCCCGACCCCGATCTGATCGTTCGAACTTCGGGCGAATGTCGGCTTTCAAATTTCCTGTTGTGGCAGGCGGCCTATTCCGAACTGGAGTTCGTGAGTGCTTTGTGGCCGGATTTCACCGTCTCGCATTTCGAGGGGGTCCTGGAAAACTATTCACGGCGATCGCGCCGTTATGGAGCTCTGTAGTCATGGACAGGTTTGCACACAAATTCTTCGACCTGCGGAAACGCACAGTCTCCTCGGCGGTGATTCTGTTCCTTGCCGTCTTGACGTTCTATGTCCATTGGATTGCATTTCTGTTCTTTTGCGCGGCTGTGCTCGGGCTCATATTTGTCGAACTGGCAAGAATGACAGTTGATGAACACCCGGCCTGGTTTCCGTGGGTGTTTGGCGGCATGAGCGGCCTTTCCCTGATTGTGGTTGTGCTGGGTCTTTTTGATTCTCCGCTGCTGGCATTGCTCGCTTCGATTGGACTGCCGTTGGCAAGCTCAATGGCGTTTCGTGGCCGAAGGCTGGAATTCGCTCTGGTTGGAATGATTGCCTTTCTTGCCGCGTATGAATTCACTTACCTGCGAATTCAAGAATACAAATGGCTTCTGATTTGGGTAGTCTTGGTGGTCATTGCGACGGATGTGGCAGGCTATGTATTCGGCCGACTGATTGGTGGCCCACGACTGCCCGAGCAGCTCAGCCCCAACAAGCACTGGTCCGGGATTGTTGCCGGTTGGATTTCGGCTCTGCTCATCAGCCTTGCCTTTCTTCTAGTCCTAAGGGAATCGGACCTGATGATGGGAAGCGCAGTTTGGATCGCCTCTATCTTTTCGAACCCTGAACTCTTGGTGATGCTGCTTGGTGTGATCTGCGCCATCGCATCCCAAGCGGGAGACTTGCTTGTAAGCTGGGTAAAGCGGCGCGTTGGGGTGAAGGACTGTTCGGAATTAATACCCGGGCATGGCGGGGTGTTGGACAGATTCGATGGCATGATCGGCGCCGGCATAGTGCTCGTACTGCTGCATGCGCTCATCCTTCTCCAGTGATTGTCCGAGTGCAGGGAGTCGGCGGGAGCCATCAAGATTCGAGCTGTCTGCTGTTAGCAGTTTCTGCCCGCTCCAAATCTCGAACCCCATTGCGCCTTCGAGCGCCGCATGGCAGGCTACACAGGGGGAGGCTGTCGCAGAGCATCGACTGCGTTCTGGGGCGCCGGCAGTTTTTTGTCTGGTAACGCTGTTCTTGGCTTGCATTCAGTCCTTGAGTCCAGTGAAGTCAGGCTTGACGCTCGTACAGTTTGGTCTGTGTCGGCATGCTCGGCGAGATCAGTTGTCTTGCCGACTGTAGAAACATTGTTGCGGAAGGCGCACATTGGAGATTGCAATCAGCTATGGAGTCACACCGCTTCTTCCATCCTGCCGATTCCTCGGACTGCAGTCGCAAGTGACCTGGACGCTTGAGAGCTGATTTGCCATGACTTCGCTGGTCGCCTTCCTGGTGCTGATTGCCGTAGTCGTGGTTGTCCATGAATTCGGTCATTACTTTGTGGCCCGCTTGTGCGGCGTGGTTGCTTCGGAGTTTTCGGTAGGCTTTGGTCCGACACTGCTCCAATTTAGGGACAGGCGAGGTACCAGCTGGAAGCTCTCGCTGGTGCTGCTGGGTGGATACGTGAATTTTGGCGCTGCTGGTCCGGAGGCCAACCACAATGGAGAACGCATAACAGAGCATTCAGGCTTGGAAACCCCACCTGGCGCCCCACCGCGCACGAGCATGGAGGTGCTTTCCGAATTGCCGTTGACCAAGCGAATCGCGATTGTCGGGGCGGGACCGGCCGCCAACCTGATTCTGGCAGTCCTGTTGTTTGCAATTTTGTTCGCCTGGGAGGGCGAGATTGAGACACCTTTCGTCGTCGAACGATTGCATGCCCTTCCATCGTCCGAGCACGATGTGCGGCCCGGTGACCAAATCGCTTCGATAAACGGTTTCAGGATCGACAACTATGCCGACCTGATCGACTATGGCCTGCGATCAAGTCCATTGGAACCGCAAGTCTACGCGGTGATCCGGGATGAGCGGAGGATTCGAGTTGAAGGGCCTTTTCCCACACCGGCTCTGATTTCATCAGTTCACCCAGGGTTCCCTGCCAGCGAAGCGGGACTGAGGCCAGGTGACGTCATTCTTTCCGTCAACGGTGCGGCAGTCAATTCGTTTGTCGAGTTGCAGGAAAAAGTGGCGCTTGCCGAGGACCAACCCATTGAACTTGAGGTGTGGCGAGAGAGAGTCATCGACGTCGTGGTTTTGAACAGCCGGGTCCAAACCTTTCCGGATGGTGACGGGGGCTATTTTGAAAGGCGCCTCGTTGGCATCTCGATGGGACTTGCCTTCGACCCGCGCAGCAGTACCCCTGGGCCGGTCGAGGCGCTCGTCTTCGGCAGTCGGCAAACCTTGGGTGTCGTGGCCCTTTCGTTCCAGGCGATCGCCGATTCCGTCGGAGGACAGCTCGAGGCCCGTGAGGTCATGCACGGCCCAGTGGGAATTGCAAGATTGTCCGGCGAAGCCGCTGCTCAAGGTCCTGCCAGATTCATCCAACTGATCGCCATGATCTCAGTGGTAATCGGGTTTTTCAATCTCCTGCCGATTCCTCCTCTGGACGGGGGACACCTTCTGTTCTACGCCTACGAGGCTGGCACTGGAAGACCGCCGCCTCCCACCGTCGTGTCGGTGGCTAATTTTGTTGGCATCGTGTTGATTGTGCTGTTGCTGGCGTTTGCACTGTATTTGGATGTTTCTTAATGATAGACGGTGGATGCGGACAAAGGGCAGTTACATTGAAACTGGGAACTGCCGGGCTTTTGAATGTTTGCACCGATTGTGCTATAGGTGCGTGTGCATGCACAGTAAGCATGCAGGAATGCCACTACCCATCACGCAGCATAGGCAACGGCGCGGCGTGCAGGTTGGAGCTAGATGGCAACGGGAGGATTAATGCTTAACGGTCTTCGGCTATTGCCACTGCTGACTGTTGTATGCCTCATCGCAGGCACATTCTCCACAGCCGCGCTTGCGCAAAGCTTCAGCTACGACAGGATTGACGTCATCGGGAACACGCGGGTGGATGCCGCAACGGTAATCAATTATTCCGGGTTGCCGCTGTCGGGCACAGTGACCTCGGCAGACTTGAACATGGCGTTCCAGAGCATTTCCCGCCAGGCGCTCTTTCAGGACCTTTCGATAGTTCCGCGCGACTCGGTGCTTGAGATTCACGTCGTCGAATTCCCGATCATCAAGTCGATCACGATCGAAGGAAACCGGCGAATCAACGAGGATGATCTGACACCGAGAATCAACTCAAGGGTCAATTACGTGTACAGGCCGTCACTTGCCGAGGAGGACGCTGCGAGGATAGCCGACGTATATTTCGCGGCGGGCCGGCTCGCAGCAACGGTCACGCCGAAGATTGTCCGGCGCGAGGGAGACTTCGTGGACCTGATTTTCGAGGTGGCTGAAGGGCGTGTCACCGAAATCGAACGAATAGGATTCGTCGGAAACACGCGCTACTCCGACAGGCGGCTCAGGCGAGTCCTGGAATCCAAGCAGGCGGGCATCCTGCGGGCGTTCGTGTCCAGCGACGTGTATGCGCCCGAGCGTCTGAATCTCGACAAGACACTGTTGACGGACTTCTACCGCTCCAGGGGATTCATCGATTTTGAAATTCTGTCGGTGTCGGCAGAACTTGCTCGCGAGCGAAACGCCTTTTTCGTTACGTTCAACGTAAGCGAGGGTTTGCAGCACCGATTTGGAGAAATCACCGCATCGAGCAACGTAGAAGAAATCGATGCCGACGAAATACTTGAAGAAAGCCGCATTCGACCCAACTCGGTCTATTCCCCGGCAGTTGTTGACGATGCCGTGCGGCGCATGGAGTACTTCGCCAGTTCCAGGGACATGCCGTTTGTGAGGGTGCTGCCCTTGCTGTCAAGGGGTCCCAATGAGACGATTGACATCGACTTCGTTGTCGAACGAGGAGAGCGCATAGTCGTTGAGCGCATCGAGATCGAAGGCAATCTCACGACGCTGGACAGAGTGATACGCCGGAACTTTCGTTTCGTGGAAGGCGATGCATTCAATCCAAACGAAGTGGCCTATGCCGCGGCGCGAATTCGGGCGCTTGGATACTTTTCCGAAGTGGAAGTCACGGATGTCGACCTGCCGGGCAATCGCAAGATCTTGAACGTCGGCGTTGAGGAGGTGCCCACAGGCTCGCTGAGTTTTGGCATTGCGTACGGCGAGCGTGCCGGTCCCGCAGTCTCCGTGAGCATCACCGAACGGAACTTGCTGGGGAGAGGCCAGACGCTTTCGTTCTCGCTTGAAACCGGAAGAACTGACAGGAGCTATTTCATCAGGTTTGTAGACCCAAGCGTATTCGACCGGGAGCTGGCTCTTGGTCTCTCGCTTGGCAGGCTGAATGTGGCTCGCACCGACAGAATTGTAAACACAACGGAAACGCAGCTTGGCGCGTTCGTCGGATTCCCTTTGAGCGAGACCTCCCGTCTGCGGTTGACCGGCGAGATAGCAACTCTGGATGCCACCACATATTTGGGTCCATCTGAAATCCTGCGGGAGGAGGTTGGCCCCGATTCAGTTGCTCGCGGATTTGGTGGCACGGTAGGTTACCAGTACGACTTCAACAACATCCGGTCAGGCGCATATCTGGACAGAGGGTTTGTTGCCCAACTCAAGCAGGAAGTCGGAGTGAACAAGCACAGTCACGGGGTATTGCGGACCACCGCGCGTCTTGGCGCTCAGACAACAACCTTTGGGGAGGAAGTCACGCTTACGGGAGTGGTTGAGGCTGGCGCAGCAGTTGCTACACAGGGCGGACCAACGTTGCTTGACCGCTTTCAAATGGACAATGACCTGATGCGAGGATTTGCACCGTTCGGGATGGGGCCACGCTCGCCTGCCACCAGAAGGGCGCTGGGAGGCAACTACTTCGCAGTTACTCGGCTTGAAGGTCGATTCCCGCTTGGCGCGGTTACTGACGCCGGCCTTGAGGGTGGCGTGTTCTTCGATGTTGGGACCTTGTGGGGTTTGAGCAGAACTCAGGACTATACTCCGCTGAACCTTGTTGCAGACGATTCACTGAAGTGGCGTGCTGCAACCGGCGTCTCGTTGTTCTGGGCGACACCAATTGGCGCGCTCCGCTTCAACCTTTCGCGTCCAGTCAAAACACAGCCAGGAGACATTCCCCAGTCCTTCGAATTTGCGCTTGATAGCCAGTTCTAGTCCATGCGCCTGCTTGCAGCGGCGACGATTGCCGGTTCGCTGGCAAGTTTCGGAATGACTGCCATCTCCCAGCAGCCGAGCGAACGTTTGCTGCAACTGGACATGGCATACCGCCCCGCCATTGCGATCGTGGACTTCGCGACGTTGTTCGATCATTCCCTCTTTGGCATCAGGCTGGCGGAAGAGATCCGTGATGCCCAGTTGGCGCTTGTCTCAGAGAACGACTACTACTCCAGCCAGTTTGAAATCGAGGAAGGCGCATTGGCCGCCCAGCGGGAAAGCATGTCGGAAGAGGACTTTACCGTAATGGCCGAAGAGTTCGACAGGAGAGTTGAAGAGCGCCGTGAAATTCAGGACGGGAAGGAAGCGATCTTGGAGACCTGGCGTCGACAGCAGATATCCAGATTCCAGCAGATTGCATCGCAAACGATCGCGCGGTTGGCTGAGGTCTTGGGGGTTCAAATCGTCCTGCCTGGCAGTTCGGTAATCTGGTTTGCCGAAGAGGCCAACATCACCGAGATTGCATTGACCGAAATCGACCGCATCGTGTCCGATGGGACAGCGATGCAATCTTACGTGCCAGCGACGAGTTTCGCCGGCATTTTGACGGAAGCCGAGCGATTGAGCGAGAGCGCCGGTGAGGTTTCGTCGCAATAGCGACTGATACGCTTCACGAACAACAGGGTTGGGAGCGACGAGACAATGGCAACTCGGGAGTGTCAAGACTTGGAGTGTGCAGATCTGACGCTAATCAAGCGAATGATCCCTCATCGCTATCCGTTTCTCATGATTGACAAGGTCATTTGCATGGTCAGAGGCAAGAGCGCTGTTGGCATCAAGAACGTCACGGTCAACGAACCCTACTTCCAAGGTCATTTCCCCGATGAACCGGTGGTGCCGGGTGTTACGATCATCGAATCAATGGCACAGACGGCAGCTGTCCTGGTCAACCATACGCTTGACATGGTTGACCAAGACATAAGCATCTATCTCCTGGGCGTCGACAAGGCGCGCTTTCGTCGGAAGGTTGTTCCGGGAGATGTGCTCGAACTGCACATTTCGGTGCTCCGCGGCGGAGGCAAGGTGTGGAAATTGAAAGGCGAGGGTCGCGTTGGCGACAGCATCGCGGCCCAAGCCGAAATCACGGCGATTTGGGAACTGAATGCCGGCACAGGCTAGTTTCATGTCCATATCCAGCAGCGCCGAAATCCATCCTGCGGCAGTGATCGAGAGCGGAGCCGAAATCGGCAACGGATGCCGAATTGAGGCGTTTGCAGTAATTGGCCCGGAGGTCGTTCTGGCCGAACGTGTGCATGTGAAGTCGCATGCAGTGGTCACGGGGTCCACAAGCATTGGTTCGGAAACGGTTGTGTTTCCCTACGCATGTGTAGGCGAGGTGCCGCAGGACCTCAAATACGCCGGAGAGAAAACCCGCTTGGAGGTTGGCAAGCGCAATCGCATCCGCGAAGGCGTCACCATGAATGTTGGCACGAAGCATGGCGGCGGAATTACCCGCGTCGGAAGCGATTGCCTTTTCATGACCGGCGCGCATGTGGGGCATGATGCCCAAGTAGGCAATCACGTCATCATGGCCAACCAGGCTGCTTTGGGAGGTCATGTCGAGATTGGCGACTACGTGATCATAGGCGGTCTCGCCGGCATCCATCAATTTGTGCGCATCGGCACCGGCGCCATAGTGGGCGCCCTGACAATGGTTAGACGGGACGTTATTCCATATGGTCAGGTCGAAGGGCCGATTGGGACTATGCGAGGCACAAACTTGATCGGCATGCGGCGGCGTGGATTTCGCGGCAGGGACGTTTCCGCGCTTCAAAAGGTCTATCAAAAACTTGCCAATCACGATGGACCACTTGAAGAGGCGATTGAACTGTTGGCCGTTCAGGAGAGTGACCGGAACAAGTTGATCCAGGACGTTGTGGATTTTGTGCGTTCAAGTTCCCGAAGGCAATTGCTTGCGTTGCGGTGATGCCTTTGCGCTCAAGCAATTCTTGACGGCATGCCGTTCGGCTGTTGATTCGTCGATCACGATGCAACCAACTGCCGGGTCTAGAGTGAAGCTGTCCGCATTGGGTCGCCAGCCAAGTTCGCCATGTCCTGCGTGTTGCGCCGCCCGCACACGCCGTGTTCATCAACCAGCTGCTGCCTAAACGAAGGACTTGCCTCCCATTGTCGCTCGCATGCATGAAGTCCTGCCAACGGGTCGCCAGTTGCCAGCCCCTCTCGATAAGTGGCGGGCAACCCAGTCGTGTATCGTTTGAAGCATTGCTGCTGCTGCCTGTTCAGGGCCCTGGATGTATCCGTGAAGGAGTGGAAAGTTCGCCAAGAATCGGAATAATGGCGTCCTGTTGGCGCGGCAACATTGAGGAAGGCAAGAGCTTGAGTTCAAAGTATGTAGTCATTTGCGGCTCGGGGCTTCTTCCGCGCCTCATTGTGGAGGAGCTCGAGTCACGGAATGTCGCGGTCGAATTGCTGGTCCTGCCTGGAGTGAGGTTGGAATGGCTGCTTGACCGCTCGGCGACTGAAATTGGGCTGGGAAACTTTGTTCGCGTTCTGACGGAACGGTGGAACAGAGGCGCGCGGCATTTGGTTCTGGCCGGGGCCGTCAAGCGACCCAAATATCAAACCTCAAACGAGAGGCAGATTCTTGGAGATGCCCCTGTCGACCTTGCGGCGGGTGACGATGAGGTGCTTGGGGCCTTGCTGGCACAGATCGCGGCAATCGGATTTGACATTCAAGGCGCTCATCAAGTCCTGCCTGAACTGCTTGTCGAGGCTTCGCAGTTGACATCGTTTGTCCCGTCACGTGACGACAGGCAAGATGTGGAGCGTGCGTCCCAAATCGTGCATCAACTCGGATTGGTGGATGTTGGCCAGGCTGCAGTTGTTGTTCAAGGACTTTGCGTTGCAGTGGAAACTGCAACAGGCACTGACGACATGCTTGGACGGAGCATCGACAGCCTGCCACTGGTTCGGCCAAAGCAGGACGGTGCGCGCGGTGTTCTTTACAAGGCTCCGAAACCAAATCAGGACCTGCGTGTCGACTTGCCAACAATTGGTCCGGAAACAGTCAGACTTGCTGCCAGCGCCGGTTTGGCCGGAATTGCGTTTGAGGCCGGCGGTGTGCTGCTGCTTGAACGGCAGACTTCGGTCAATTTGGCCGATCGCGCCGGAATGTTCATGTGGAGCAGGCCAGCCGCTTCATGAAACCGCGTCGCATCTTCATGCTTGCTGGAGAATCATCCGGCGATCTCCTCGGGCAGGACCTGATGAATGGATTGAGGGAGCTCCAGCCGGACACGCAGATATCCGGCATAGGGGGACCTGCAATGCAGCAAGCCGGCATGAAGAGCCTGTTTCCCTATGACGAACTTTCAGTTATGGGTTTCGCCGAGGTGGGCAAACACCTGCCCAATCTGCTGCGTCGATTGCGGGAAACGACCAATGCCGTGCTCTCCGGCAATTTTGATGCGCTGGTAACCATCGACAGTCCCGATTTTTCCCTGCGTGTGTGTCGAAGAGTGAAGCGGGCGGGAAAGCCAATCAAGATTGTTCACTATGTGTCGCCAACGATTTGGGCCTGGCGGCCGCGCAGAGCGGTCAAGATACGTCGGTCTGTCGATCACATACTTGCACTGTTCCCCTTTGAACCTGCGTACCTGAACCGGGCAGGAATTCCCTCGACGTTTGTAGGTCATCCGACAGCATTCGTTCAAGGGCCGGACAAACAAAGCATGGCACAACTGCGCAACGAGTTGCGGGTTGAGGACAAACAGCTGCTGGCCGTCCTGCCTGGTTCAAGGAAGTCCGAAATCGACAGGCTCCTGCCAGTCTTTGCCAATGCGGCGAATGAAATCGTTTCTAGGCGGGACGACATTTGTCTGGTTGTTGCTGCAGCCCGATCAGTGGCCCAGCAGCTGCAATCCAGTCGCGACTTGTGGCCCACAGGCACCAGGATTCTTGACCCTCGACCGTTTGGCGTTGTCGAGGCCGAGCAGAGAAAACGGACACTGTTTTCCTGCACACACTTGGCGCTGGCGGCATCCGGGACGGTGACCTTGGAGCTGGCTCGTTTCGAGACCCCAATGGTGGTTGCATACGACATGCATTGGCTTTCGAGAATGATTGTGAAGAGGCTGTTGCTGGTCGACACGGTGACACTTGCAAATCTGATTGTCGGAAGAAACGTTGTGCCGGAATTCCTTGGTCAGCGCTGTCGCTCCGATGCAATTGCGAGCGAGTTGAGCTTGCTCCTGAAAGATGAACGCCGCCGCCAAGCGCAGGTCACAGCGTTCAACGAAGCGTTGGATTTGCTGGGCAGAGGTGGGGAAGACCCGGGATTGAGAGCGGCGCGTGCGGTGTTCGACGCAATTGAGAGCGAAGATGACGCTACCCTGCAAGACAACGAACATACAACCTTGAAAAGGTCTGCGTGATACGAAACTCGGAGGTGAGCGGTGGAAAGGCTTGCCTAAGATCAAGGAAGCGTGGCCGGGTTCAATCCCATTGAACTCGGGCCTGGATGCTGACCTACAGCGCTGGTTCCAATCCTGAGACCCCTTCAAATGCGCTTGATCGAAGAATGAGCAAACATTTTTTCCTGATGCGGAGGGCCCTCCAGGTGACGCCGACGCAAGGCGGAAGAGGGTGAAGACCCAGTGGCGTTCCTGTCCTTTGCCTGAATGGATTGATCTTCGATGACGGGAGCCGCGCTTTGCCAAAGCGTCCCGAGGGTCGCAAAGTCAGAACTCCGCGACATGCGTGAGTCAAACTGCCGAGCTGGGCATCCCCATTCTTCAATCAATGGCGAACTCCCGAAAGGCATGCCGCGTGAGCCATCGGAACCACGGCGCAAAAAACAGCGCTGCCCTTGCCATGTCCTGCAATGAGGAACCAACCGCCTGGAGCGCCGCGTGATTCAGGCAGCCATGTGTCGACAGTGCTTCACCGGTTCATTCATGGTTTCCGAGCCCTTTCCAGTTGTCTCGACCTTGGTGTAGATATGATAGTGCAGGGCAGGCGTGCTTGGGAATTCGCCGGTTCTGAAATTGCATGGTCTGCATTGCGGAATGACTCGATTGTTTCGGGATGGCATTTGAGCCTGACGCATCCGACCTTGTCGAATCCGACCAATCCTGGCTCCAAGGCTGCTGAGACAGAGTTTCATGAGCGATTTGGACAAGTTGGTACTACTAACAGTGAAGATTGACAGATGATCGTCAGATCGAAAGCCTTTGAGGGTGCTGGCGCCGACAGGGAACCCGACGGCAGCGAAGCAATGCTTCGCCAAGTGAAGTTGACTGACAGGTTTGACCTGTCCTGTCCGCAGGTGCTCTTGAACGGCACTCAGGCCCTCGTGAGGTTGATGCTTGTTCAGCGGGCAAGAGACCGGGCTGCCGGGCTTGACACAGCCGGATATGTAACCGGCTACCGTGGTTCTCCGCTTGGCGCGGTCGATTTGCAGATGCAGTCTGCCGGACAGTTTCTGGCGGATGCGAACATACTGTTTCAACCGGCAATCAACGAAGACTTGGCGATCACGGCATTGTGGGGTGCTCAGCAGGCGGAGCTGCGAGGGGAGGGCAAGCACGACGGAGTCTTTGGACTGTGGTACGGAAAGGGACCGGGCGTTGATCGATCAGGCGATGCGCTTCGTCACGCAAACCTCGCCGGCTGTTCGCCAAATGGCGGTGTCGTCATGGCGCTGGGCGATGACCATACGGCCGAGAGCTCGACCACGGTGCATCAGTCGGAGTGGACGCTGATAGACTGCTACGTACCGATTCTTGCTCCCGCCGGCGTCCAGGAAATCATTGACTATGGACTGGTTGGCTACGAAATGGGGAGGTTTTCCGGAAACTGGGTTGGTCTGAAATGCGTCAAGGAGGTCGTTGAATCCACAGCTGTAATTGACGGACGGATAGACCGCATACAGTTGCGGCGTCCTGATTTTGCCATGCCACCTGACGGTCTGAACATTAGACTGCAGGATTCACCGCTTCAGAGCGAAGCGAGAATCATCGACTATCGAGCCAGTGCGGCAGAAGTCTTTGCACGTGCAAACTCGCTGGACAAGCGAATGCATGGGAGGAGCGGCGCGCAAATTGGCATTGTTGGAGCTGGAAAGAACTGGCTGGATGTGGTGCATGCCCTTGAGCTGCTCGGACTTGACAGGGATGAACTCGTCAGGCTTGGGATATCGACCTACAAGATAGCAATGACCTGGCCGCTCGACCGCCGCAGTTTGCAAGAATGGTCCCAAGGACTGAAACTGATAATCGTCGTGGAGGAAAAGCGAAAGCTCATTGAACAGCAAGTGCGTGACACGCTCTTCGACCTGCGGAGAGAGATTCGCGTTTTCGGTCATCGCGATGGCGATGGCAACGTGCTGTTCACGACAAGGTACGAATTGAACCCGGTGGCGATAGCCTTGGGAATAGGTGGAGTTCTTGAAAGGGAAGATCGCCTGACCTCCCGACTGCAGGATCAGCTTCGAAATCTGGAGGCATTGCAGCGTCGCGACAACAGCGGCGATATCCTGCATCGCAAGGCCTACTTTTGCTCCGGTTGCCCGCACAGCACTTCCACAAAGATCCCTGACGACTCACGAGCGTATGCCGGAATTGGCTGCCACTACATGGTCCAGTGGATGGATCGAAACACCCTGGGATTTACGCAAATGGGCGGCGAAGGCGCCAACTGGATAGGCGAGGCGCCCTTTTCGAAGAGAGAGCATGTATTCCAGAACATTGGCGACGGTACCTACAATCACTCGGGCCTGATGGCCATACGGGCTGCCTTGCACGCGGGTGTCAACATTACCTTCAAGATATTGTTCAATGATGCCGTCGCCATGACCGGAGGACAAAAGAACGACGGCGATCTAACTCCCTACCGAATTCTACGTGAAGTGCAGGCCATGGGGGTTGAGGATGTAGTCTTGGTCTACGACGCCAAGGAAGGACTGGATTTCGGCAAGGTGCCGTCGGGAGTGCGTCGCTTCGAGCGAGCTGAAATCAATCGGGTTCAACTGGAGCTCCGTGAGCGTCAGGGCGTGTCAGTGCTGCTCTACGTACAAACCTGTGCAGCGGAAAAGAGGCGGCGACGGCGGCGCGGCACATTTGCACCAATCAGCGAGCGGGTGTTCATAAATCAGGATGTTTGTGAAGGATGTGGGGATTGCGGGCGGCAATCGAACTGTGTCTCAATCATACCTGTCGACACGGAGTTTGGGCGAAAGCGAGCAATCGATCAATCCAGTTGCAACATGGACCTGCGATGTCTCGACGGGTTCTGCCCTTCGTTTGTGTCAGTCAAGGGAGGCAAGCCGAAGCCGGCCACTACGTCGCCCATAGAAATTCCACAAATTCCTGAACCTGACCTGCCGGAAATTGCGGCAACGCACAACATAGTGATTACCGGAATTGGTGGCACGGGTGTGGTTACGATCGGGGCGGTGCTCGCAATGGCTGCCCATCTTGACAACTTGGGCGTCGGCATGATCGAAATGGCAGGACTGGCGCAAAAGGGAGGGGCCGTGACCGTCCATTGCCGCATTGCCCGGCAACCCGACGACATCTCCGCCGTTCGAGTTGCTGCCGGTGAAGCGGATTGCCTGATAGGCGGAGACATAGTTACTTCTGCCGTTGCCGCCACGTTGGACACGGTCTCGCCCGGCGGTACGGTTTCCGTCATAAACAGCGAGCAAACCATCACTGGCGACTTCACACGGGACATCGAGGCAACAATCCCCGTTGAACGTCTTCGTCAGCGATTTGAAGCGGCAGCAGGTGGGGACAAGTCACGTTTCGTGAATGCGTCGAAGCTTGCAAAGACGGTTCTGGGAGATTCCATCTACTCCAATGCACTGTTGATGGGAGCTGTCTGGCAAATGGGTGGCCTGCCACTTTCCGGACATGCACTGCGCAAGGCAATTGAACTGAATGGCGTCAAGGCGGAACAGAACCTGAAAGCCTTTGAGATTGGCCGCTGGATAGCGGCCGACAGCGAAATCGAATCCAAGTTGGGCAAGAGGGTGTTCACTCGTCGGCCTGAACCAGTGGCGCTGAACCCGATTGAATATCGATATCATCACCTGGTGCAATACCAGGACAAGAGACTTGCGGACAGATATGCTGAATTCGTGAAGCGATTTGATGATTCTCGTCTGCAACTCGCGGTCGCCAGATCCTACTACAAGGTGCTTGCGATCAAGGACGAGTTTGAAGTTGCCAGGCTGCATCTGTCCACCAAGAATCAAGTGGCCAGGGAGTTTACCGGCAACTACAGGCTGGAGTACCATCTTGCTCCGCCCATCCTCAATCGCACCAACACAGAAGGAAGAATTGGAAAGCGACGGTTTGGAGGGCATTTTCATCGAGTGTTCCAGATCTTGGCTGCCTGTCGAAGAATTAGAGGCACTGCACTCGATCCGTTTAGATACAGCGGCGAGCGAAAGTTGCAGAACAGGCACATAGCTCAATTTGAGCAGGATATGGAAAGAGTGCTGAAGTCAGGTGTGGGCGAATGGTCCGACGCAGCTATGCAACTCGCCGAACTGCCGATGTCGGTAAGAGGGTTTGGAGTGGTCTGGCTGGAAAACTACCGGGCAGCGGATGCCAGGAGAGGCGAGTTGCTGCGTGAGCTGGATGCTGACATTGCCGCCGATCAGACCGGACAGCGCGTACAATCGATTGCTGCGTAGGATGGAGTGACTACAAAACCTTCCGAATGAGGTACTCCTGATGGCTTGCTCGTGGCCTGCACTGAATGAATTCATGCCCCTGTTCGGCGCAATAGTGCGGAATGTCGATTGTTGCAGCCGGGTCGTCGGCCAGCACAAGCAACAGTTCCCCTGCCGATAGGTTCTTCATGCGTTTGCGTATCTTGAGTACGGGAAGCGGACAAAGCAGCCCGACTGCATTCAGTTGATGTGTCGTGGGCATCACAAAGCCGTTGGTTCACAAAAATTGAGCAAGTTGCATTGTCGTGATCGTAAAGGAGGCCGAGCGATGGCGGCGCTCAAGCCCCTCACCAGTCACCGAACACAAGCCTGAATCCGATTTCACCTGTAAGCAAGTCCAGCCACTGAAACAAGCATCGCCGCAGACGGCGCAACGATGGATGTCTTGACCGCCTCGAAGAGGAGTGCCATTCCTGTTGCACACACTGCCACAATGGCCGCACACTCGAAACATTGGCTCGAAGCCGGGAATCTTCATTGTCCCGCGCAGTCGGCTTCTCTCCATATGTGGCGCAATGTGCAGGCGGCAGTCAACCTGCCGCCCGAGTGGATGCGACGATGCCTTCTCCATCATCGCTGGTGTCCAGCAGGACCTTGTTTCCTGCGATTCAATCCAACCTTGGAATTGTTGGGACATTGAGGGTTGAATGCCGATTGTGGGTTTGGGACATGTCATGTGCAGCTAAATGCCAATGCCTGCGGCAGGTCTTGCAATCTCAAGTGCAAGTAACGGCATTGGGAGGATTCAGAATGAGGTCCTGCAATTCTTCCGTTGAGGCGATTGTGCACTAACAGGAATTTCATTCCATTTTGATGGCAGCCGGGTCTAGAGTTCGTTTCGCTGCCTGCTCGCTTGCTTTCGCGACAATGGTTTCATCGACTTGATCAATCCAATTGAATCAATCGCTGTTCGTCGTTCGGGGGAATGGGCTGCAAGTCGGTTTCGGCTGTTCAAACTGCCCAGAAGCCGCTGCTGTCCACAATTGTCTTGATCGGGCATCGAGTTGGCGCTCGGGCTGTAGATTGCTGTGCAACTGGTTCTGCACCACAGAGGCAGATCCTGTTGCAGCATTCGGAAATGTACACAGCCGTTCTGTGATCGGCATTTGCAGGGCGGTCAACTAGGCATTGAAGGCGTCAAATGGCCCGTTTGCAGCGTGTGCCAACAGGGTTGGCGCCTCGCTGGTGCGCAACTCCATGGAGGCCGCGGGTGCAGCTTCAGGATCCTAACATTTGTCGATTGATCAGGGCGAGAAACGGCGACTGGGGAATTTATGGCAGGGTTTGAACTTCTTGACGCGAGCCTCCTTTCGGCAATGTTCATTGCATTGCTGGCAGGCGTACTAAGCTTTGCGTCTCCATGTGTCCTGCCAATTGTCCCGCCCTATCTGGCCTACATTGGCGGGGTTTCCTTCACAAATCTGAAGCAGGCCGATCACGACAAAGGCACAGTTGTGCTTTCAGCTGTGTGCTTTGTTCTGGGTTTGTCGGTGGTCTTCATTTTCCTTGGCTTCACTGCCTCCTTGGTCGGAACGTTTTTTCTGCAAAACCAAATTCTGTTTGGAAGGATTGCGGGAATTGTGATCATACTTTTCGGACTGCATTTCCTGGGACTGTTCCGCATACCAATTCTCGACCGGGAGCTTCGCTTTGGAACGGCTCGTGGGAATGGTGTCCGCGGCGCCTTCGTGCTTGGCTTGGCCTTTGCGTTTGGCTGGGTCCCATGCATCGGGCCACAGCTGGGTGCAATTTTGTCGCTGGCTGCCCAGGAAAGTTCAATAGCAAAGGGAACGCTGCTGCTCGCGGTTTACGCTGCCGGGCTGGGAATTCCATTCATACTTGTTGCGATGTTCTTCCAACGATCATTGGGCTTCATGGAGCGCATGCGAGCGCACATGCCGTTGATTGAGAAGTGCATTGGAGGCTTGTTGATATGTGTGGGAACATTGATGGCAACAAACCAGTTTTCAATAATTGCGTTTTGGCTGCTGGAGACCTTTCCCGCACTTGCAGTCTTGGGGTAGATGGTGGCAGCAGGCAACTTTCGCAGGCGCAGAGAATCGCTTCGAGACCGCTCTGTCGTTGGATGACATTTCACTTGCGCGACAATGATGTCGACGAGTTTCAATGGTATCCGGATTTGTCGCCGAAGGGTGTGGCCCTGCACCGTTCTCACATCCACCGCTCTGAAAACTTGGCCCCATTTGCGCGTCTCAGAAGTTTCGGGGAGGCCTAAGGGCACTGTGCCATAGCGTTTCGAAGGTCAACCAGCCGGTTGTTCAATGTGACAACCGGGAAATGGTCACACACGTTGCCTTTCGGATATCGCTCACGATCATTGTCCGGGCAATTCCGCCCTTGTTTATCGGGAGCTCATGCTTGCCTCGCTTGGGCAATTCGGGAATTGAATTGTCACTCCAATTGCAGCATCCAACGAATTCAAATCCAAACAGGCTCGTGTTTCGTCACGGCGATGTTGGCGGTGTGAGGCATTCAGTTTCAGAGTCGTGAGTTTGTCAGGATTGAGAACACAGCGGCGAACGCTCGGCGGGTGGATGGTAGTTGATTTGCAAACAGACGTGATTGAAGGTCGGTCACTGGCCCTGTCTTCCGGCATTTCCGGCTTTTGGGAAATGACAAGGCGCGTCATTCCAAGTCACAAGGGTGTCCACAGGAATGGAGGCGCCTTTGAGAGACATGCGCTGTCGAATGGAATTGCACCAATCGGAACGAGACGACTTTAGGGCCGTGCCCGCCGGCGGGAAAGAACGGGTGTCCCTCATCAAGCGAGCGCAGACCATCTATCTGGCTGCGGACCGAGGGGCATCCGACGCCTAGGTTGCGAAGCAGGTGATCCGTCCGCTGTCGACTGTCAAATGGACAAAGCGTCGTTTCATCGAGGGCAGCCAGGAGTGGGCTCGGTCCGAGCCGCCGCTACCGGGAGCATCCTGAATTCTTGCCTGCGACGAAGCGACCCTGCCGGTCCATGTTGATTTCCGAGTAGCGATAGCGGCAACAGTCTGCTCGAAGTCGCCGACCGATCATGCCCACTGCACGCTTGAACCGCTGTGCAACGAAACGGTTCGGTCTGTGTACCACGAGAGCCTCGTGCACGTGATCTTGCAGCGGCGGCTTGCCAAGAACAGGCTCAAGCCATGGCACAAAGACATGTGGTGCATCCCCAAGGTTGATGCCACCTTGGATTACGCTCTTGATCTCCACAATCAACTTCACGCCCGAACCATTCCGTGGTTTCGATCGACAAAAGCGCACTGCAAGCCTGCTTGCCTTCCTTTGGTCTCCATCGACTGCTGGCGGCAAGGCCTTCACCAGTGTCTGCGAAATTCCAGCTGTTGCTTGCCGAGTGATGGATCATCCCAAGTGCGTTGCAACCCTGCGCGCCTGCCTGCCTGCCGTTGCTTGGCTTGCACAGTCTGCGCCGTCCATCCGGCTGCTGCCTTCATGGCAGTCCTGTCCGAGACTGCATTACGCAGGGCAAGGCGGAGGCATGGCATTGCGCATCCATCGGCACAATCCACGCAAGTGAATCTCAGTTCCGGCGTTGTTCCACCCATTCTGCCTTCGTTCCTTGACGCGCCGAACGCCAATGGCGTGGTTCGATCTGCAATTCCGCAACGCCAACTGCTGTCTGTTGTCCCAGCATCTTGAATGCAGGCGAGTTGAACTATATTCTCAACAATTGAAAGAGGTGCCGCCCAGCGTGGCGACAGCCTTCGTCCAGCATCGCAATACATGGCAGGAGGAAACCCGGACGGGAGAAACGACATGACGCTTTCGGCGCAGCAAATCAAGAATCTCAAGCAGTTCATTCGTGCCAAGGACCGCAGCGTGCCGCCCTACTATGCAGGCCGTGCGGACATGCTCGCCGACATTGAGGAGTGTTGTCTTGACCTGTGGAAGCAGCGCAAGGACGAAGTGCCCTTGTTCAGCGGCATGACGCGCATTCTCTACGGCGCTCCCGGGGCCGGCAAGAGTTCGACGCTGATGCATCTCGAGCGCAAGTGG
>JAPOOS010000054.1 GCA_026713305.1 Paracoccaceae bacterium | reverse complement strand
TCACCGAATTCGAGATCACGGCGGCGTGTTGTTTGTGGACTTGAGGGACCACTACGGCATCACCCAGGTTCTTGCGGACCCCGACAGCCCCGTGTTCGCCGAGGTCGAAGGGTTGAGGGCCGAGCATGTCATCCGCGTCGATGGTGAGGTTCGGCTGCGGGACCCCGAGCTTGTCAACCTCAAGATATCCACGGGCGAGATAGAGGTGTTCATCCAGAACATGGAGGTCCTGTCACGAGCCGAGGACTTGCCGCTGCCAGTGTTTGGCGAACCGGACTATCCCGAGGAAATCAGGCTGAAGTACCGCTTTCTGGATCTGCGGCGCAAGAGCCTGCACCAACGCATGGTGCTCAGGTCAAGGGTAATTTCCTGGATTCGGCGTCGCATGGAACAGCTCGGCTTTGCGGAGTTCCAAACGCCAATTCTCACGGCGTCGTCGCCCGAAGGCGCACGTGACTACTTGGTGCCGTCACGGATCCATCAAGGCAAGTTCTATGCGTTGCCGCAGGCGCCGCAGCAGTTCAAGCAGCTGATCATGATTGCCGGGTTCGACCGGTATTTTCAGATTTCCCCTTGCTTCAGGGACGAAGACCCGCGTGCGGACCGCGCGCCTGGCGACTTCTATCAGCTCGATGTCGAGATGAGCTTCGTCGATCAGGAGGATGTGTTCAAGACCATCGAGCCCGTCCTGCGAGGACTTTTCGAGGCGTTCGGCGACGGCCGGCCGGTGTCGCCCAAGTTTCCACGCCTGACCTATCGCCAGTCCATGCAGCTGTATGGAACGGACAAGCCGGACCTGCGCAATCCGCTTCGCATGCAGAATGTCAGCAAGCATTTTGCCAAGTCCGGCTTCCGCATTTTCGCGTCCATACTGGAACGCGAAGGGTGCGAAGTGCGCGCGATTCCGGCGCCGGGCGGCGGCAGCCGCCGCTTTTGCGACCGAATGAACAGTTTTGCGCAGCGTCAGGGCCTGCCTGGCATGGGCTACATATTCTGGCGGGAAGGCAGGAGCGGCCTGGAAGGCGCCGGGCCGCTGGCAAAGAACATCGGACCTGAACGAACGGAGGCCATTCGGCAGCAGTTGGAACTCGATCGGGGTGATGCAGCGTTCTTCCTCGGCGGTCGGCCACATGCCTTCGAGGCGGTAGCCGGCCACGCCCGTGACGAAATTGCCGGTCAGCTTGGCCTTGTTGACCGCGATCGGTTTGCCTTCTGTTGGATAACCGACTTCCCAATGTACGAGCAGGACAGGGAAACCGGCAAGATTGACTTTTCGCACAATCCGTTCTCGATGCCTCAGGGCGGGCTGGAAGCGTTGGAAACCAAGGATCCCCTAGACATAGTGGGCTACCAGTACGACATAGTCTGCAATGGCGTGGAGCTGTCCTCGGGCGCGGTTCGAAATCATCGTCTGGACGTTCTGTACAAGGCGTTCGAAATCGTCGGTCATGACCGCCAGTTTGTCGATGAGCACTTTTCCGGAATGGTGAATGCGCTGCGCTATGGAGCGCCGCC
>JAPOOS010000055.1 GCA_026713305.1 Paracoccaceae bacterium | reverse complement strand
TCAGACATTTGCAGGTCCTTTCGATACCCGGCTCATGCAGCCCTCGACCAAGCGCCGGCGCCAGCAGCCGCAATCGGCGTTCAGCCGGGAACAGTTCAGATCAGACCGCGAGCCGCCAGGTTCCTCATCAAGGCGGCGGTTCCGAATTCCCAAGGTGGACATTCGGTGGAAAGATCGACGGTGTTCGTCAGTGTTCCCAGTTCCGGGCATTCAATCGTCACGCGATCGCCGACCTTGTGCGTAAACCCTTCGCCTGGAACGTCTCTGTCCGCGGTAGGCGCAAAGAGCGTGCCCAGGAACAGCATGAAGCCGTCCGGATACTGATGATGCGGTCCAATCGTCTGGGCAACCAGCTGTGCCGGACTCCGAGAGATTTCGCTCATTGGGCAGCGGTCGTGCAAGCGGAATCCATCCTCGCCTTCGACGGTCAACTCGAGCTGCAGCTCTTCGATGCTTGCCAGGTTGAAGTCGTCGTCAAACAACCGGATCATTGGGCCAATGGCGCAACTTGCATTGTTGTCCTTGGCCAGCGGCAGAAGCAATGCGGAACGGCCTTCAATGTCTCGCAGGTTGACATCGTTTCCGAGCGTGGCGCCCTTGATTGAACCAGCCGAGTTGACGGCCAGGACAACTTCCGGTTCCGGGTTGTTCCAAGTGGAGTCCGGGTGCAGGCCAATGCGGTCCTCATGCCCAACCGCCGACAAGGGCTGTGCCTTTGAAAACACTTCCGCATAGGGACCTATTCCGACTTCCAGGTACTGCGACCAAATGCCTTCCGCCAAAAGCGTCCGCTTGACTTCCAGCGCGTCCTCGGAACCGGGCACAACATCCCGCAAATCCTTGCCGATGCGGGCGCCAATGCGATCTCTGATTCCCTTGGCCTTTGCAGGGTCTCCACCGGCCTGTTCCTCAATCACCCGCTCCACCATTGAACGGGCAAACGTAACGCCGCACGCTCTAACGGGCTGGAGATCGCAGGGAGCCAGCCACGTCAAGTCCTCAGGAAGGTTCGTTGCGCAACCGAGAACAATGCCCTTTGCCCGCGCCACACAGTCAACTGTGTCGTCCCCTTCCAGCAGGTCCCGCATGGTCGGAGTGTCAGCGGAAGTAATGTCAATCAGATCGTTGCCCACCAGCTTGACCAACGATGGTCCGACGCCTGCACGATGCACCCTGCCTACCCAGGTTCCACTTGTACCAATGGACTGCGAGTTCAATTCCTTGACCTCCTACGTTTCCAGCAGGCCCGGAAACGCTCGTTTCCTCTTTGTGCAAGTTTCAGTCACGCACACAGCGCCAGCGATGCAACCCTGCGTCGGGTCGACAGCACGACAAACATTCAAAGGCGTGCTGATGCCATTGAGTCCAATTGGCCACACGGTCATTCAATGCGCTCACAATTCAGCTCGTTCCATTCCGGGCAAACGGCTTGAGGCAGCCGCGGTCACACCAATGTTGGCGCTGTCAGCAACCATCTTGGAGACCGCAGTTTCGCGACTGATGTTACACATCCTGCGCCAAATGGCTAGTTTGCCGACAGCTCGCTCTTGGACAAGGCTCCATGAAACTGGCCGTTCTGTGCAAGTCGCTGACGCCTTCGAAAGCGTGAGGTTTGCTGTTGTCCAGCGCACAAGGGAGCGTTGGTCCCATGCTTTGAATTGCGCCCCGTCGCAGTGAAAGGGCGGGGACATCAACACAAGAATTTGTGATCAATGTGTTTCAACCCCGGATTCACTGTGGAGCAAATCTCAACTTGTTGAAGAATGCCTCGCGGCGCGTGGGCGCATCCTCTACAATTTACGATTGTTCCAGCGCTTCCGGAAAGGCATGCCCATCGTTGTTGTAGCCATAGAATCCGCGACCTCCCGGCAACACCTGTGCGATACCGCAATCCTCAAGCAATGCCTTGAGTGTCGGCGTGATGTCGCAAACTTGGTAGCAGAAGAATGGCGTGTCTTGACCAACGCTGGTTATGAGTGCGCCCTTCTTGTCACGCAAGTCCCTGATGTAGTCGTAGATCTGCTTCCTTGTATCTTTCTCGTCGGTGTAGTCATTCCGAGAGGGACGCTTGAATTCAATGATCACAATCGGCTGATCAGCGCCGCTTCGGCGCCACAGGTGACTTCCTTGGAATAGGATAACCCCGATTCTGGAAAAGCAGGAGAATGTTTTTGTTGGTAGGGATTCCATTTCCCCAAAGTACATGATGCGATGGGGAAAACCAAAAGAATAGATCCCTCCCATGGAATGAAATGTCCAATACAGTTCTGTTCGATTGTCTCGACGACTTCGCCATTACCTGATCCCCAGCGAGCGCAAGCGCTTCCGGAAACACGGCGTCGAAGGCGTCTGTCGCGGCCATTTCCGCGACCTGCCATCCTACGGCCGCCATTTCGGCCTCAAGCTGCACATGGTGGTCAACTGCAAGGGACAGTTCATGGCCATGCGCACAACGCCCGGTAACACTGATGACCACTCACAGGTGGAAGCTCTGACGCAAGGACAGGATCTTCGGCGACAAGGGATGCATTTCCAGGAAGCTGTTCCAGAAGCTCTGCAAGCGCGGGTTGAAGCTGGTCACCAGCATCCGGCGCAACATG
>JAPOOS010000300.1 GCA_026713305.1 Paracoccaceae bacterium | reverse complement strand
TTGACTTCTGTTCCATGGCTGAGAGTTCAGATCGTCGGACAATGTTGGCAAGTTCCTCCAGCGCCCATTCGCTATGGGTAGCGACGATCACTCGAACTCCATTCCTGGCGAGCGCCGCAAGTTGACGAGTGAAGAGAACTTACGCGGCTGGATGCAGATGCGATTCCGGTTCCTCGACGACAAGCACATTTCCCAATCCAACTATGTGGCGCAGGTATAGAGCAAGGCGCGCAAGCTCTGAAGCCATTGAGGAAGCGTTCTTCAAAGACGGGCTGTCCTTCCATCCATAGGGTTTGAAGGTGAAGTGTAGGTAGCCGATCATCTCCATTGTTCGACGTCTGTCGAACCACCAAGAAAGGCGCTCTCGATCTGCCTGGCGATGCCTTGACGAGGATTGCGCCTTCGGTGGCTGGGGTGACCGAGATTGATCAAATGCTCCAGACAATCCGCCATGACACCTGAAAGCAGGGGTGTATGTGTGGTCGAACGCAGTCCTGTCATTGTCGCACTCTTGAGCAGAGCGCTGACGAACACGCTGTGGGAATGCATTGCACCGGTCCGACCGGCGGGGAGATTGTACGCTGGCAGATGCAGGGGACCGTCGACTTGGGGCGGATGTATTTGGCCAAGGCCTCCAACTCCTTCCGCTGGAAATGATCCGGCAGGACAAGATGTTGATCACCCGGTGAATTCACATGCTCGATCAAGAATTCCATCAGGTCAATGTCATTCCCGACCTCGACCCGTGGCTCCGTGTCATCGGGAACTCTTGCATGAAGTTCGCTTGCCTGTTCTTGGATGGCTGGCATGCGAATCCCCATGCAACCGACGACGGCAAGTCCTATCCAACAGGCAATGCGATGCTTCTTGGTTGCAGTGGAATTCGCCACTCGACAACGGGTTGATGCATGACGCAGATGCGGATAGTCGTAAACGGTGGCCTGATCTGGATTGGGCTACCTCCCAGTTCAGCTGGACGCCACTGAAGGAGTGACAAAGGAACTGCTGAGCAAAGAAGGGTCGATGCCGCCAAACTATTCCCATCTTGGTTTTTCAGAAGACGCCTACTATGCCGCGAAAGGCAGGGCGCGCAAAGCCATGATCTTCGTCGCAAAGCACGGTGGCACAATGACCTACACGGATCTGGCAAGGGTCATTGACTGCCAGCGGCCCAATCCGCGTGGCCCTCTACTGTTCAGAATTCTCCGTGAGATAGGGGAAGAAGAGCTCCGAGCCGGTCGGGGACCGCTTGCCGCCGTTGTGGTGCACAAGGGAGGGGACAGGATGCCCGGAGCGGGTTACTTTGAGACGGTTCCGAAGCGCGACCTCCGCGTCGAAGGCAAAAGGCGGCATTGGGAGCAGGATCTGCGCAAGGTTCACGACTATTGGTCCTCATGAGCATGCTGGCGACGCCACGATCGGGATTGTGGCGGTTCTCGAGTCCGGCATTCTGAACTCGCGGCAACGGATTTGCACCGAGGCTTGCCGGCAAGGACTGTGTCGGAGCAATTCCCGAGCATCAATGATGTGGACAGTACGCCACTCGGGATTAAGACACAGACATCTGCACAACAGGATGACGAGATTGAAGCAGATCTTCGCCGAATTCGACGTGCTTTCCAGCGCTTCCTGCATGTGTTCGACAAGAATGGTGCGCTCGATCAAGCTCGCTCTGGACGCCAACTCACGGACTGATCGGGTCAGTGGCTCGCTGCTTGCGAAGGAGCCCTTCGGCCGACAAACACACTTGCCATGACAGGAGTTCCGTCTTTCATGTGCTCCTCCCGAATTTTGCCAAGGCACCATCCCACCAGATGCCACACGGTTCAGAGATCAATGCAGACGTTGCATGCAGGTCAGGAAGACCACGGCAATCATTTCATCATGAATTCAGAACCTGACGGCAAGGTCCAACTCTGTTGGCTACCGCTCTCTTTCCGGCAAACACAGCAACGGTTCACTGTCCTCGTCAAGCACGGTCTGGACATATTCGCGCCCGTCAATTCCATGATCCTTCAGGCATCGTGCCAATGCCGGCAGGCTGGCAAATCGATACCGTATCTCCGAACAGTCGCGGGATATGGCCAAAGCCAGGTCCCCGCCCTCGGGCAAACGCGATGCCATTTCGTCGCGCGGCATAAGAAATGCCAGATCCCCAAGCTTGCGACATTGCATTCGGGAACGTTCCATGGCCGTTTCCTTCTCGTCCAGAAACAGGAGCGCCTTGAACTGTGACGCGCCGCATAGCGCAAGACCAGCCAGCAAAGCGCGAACCAAGCCTGGGTCGACCTTCGTTTCGACAACGATAGTGCACAAGCTGTCGTGAATATGATTGAACGATTGGTGCAGCTCTCTTTCGACATGCAACACGACATCAGATGGGTTGCTTCTGAGTGCCGCCTCGTCAAGCCTCTCGACCGAAGTCGAAATGTCAACCAGTCGGGAGCGCAAGTCCGGTATCCGCAGTTTCCTGGGCAGGTCTGTTATTCGATCTTCAATCACTTCGAGCGTATCGTCCAACTTGTTCAA
>JAPOOS010000057.1 GCA_026713305.1 Paracoccaceae bacterium | reverse complement strand
TCGTTGCATCAAGAGTGCCAGCACCCGTTCACACGGCGAAAAGTTGCTGTCTGCCTTGATGATTTCAAGGAGCGAATACGCACGTGCCGACAAACGTGCGAGATGATAACTGGCAGCGGCCATCACAAAGTGGAAGTGTTGATCGGGAGCTTCGCGGATTCCCTTGGCCACTACCGCTTCTAGCGCAACCGCTGCCTGCTTGAAGGCGACAAGTGAAACTGCGCGGTAGCCATCATCCATTTCATTGAGACGCAAACCTAGCCCAAGCAGCGAGTATCCGTAAGAGAGCAGATCGTAACTTAACCGATCAGAAAAGTTTGGAGCATTTGCCGGAAGTTTGCCGTCTCGCCATATCATTGCCCGCGCTTGACCGCGCGCGATGAGTTGGCTTCGAAACCCCGCTGACACGGCCTCGTTAATGTCAGCAACAATTGCTTCAGTCGTTGTCGCCATTCGCGATCACCTGATCATAGACAGTGCCAACAAATTTGACATGGTCATTGATTCGAAGGCCCACGCCCCACTGCGGAATTGTTCCCTTATAGTTTTTCAACGAAGTGGTCAGCATTCGTTCCGGATTGCTGCCCGACAATACAAACATCAAGTGCCGAACGTCTTGGGGCGAAATGCAAAATTTCAGCAGAGCGTCGTCGATTGCGTCGGCGAGCTCACAATCGCCAATTTCAATGAGCCGTGCTGAAATGAATGCCAGCGCGTGTGCCGATGGAAGACCCATGTCTTTGTCCAAGCCATCACGAGCGTCAGCAATAACACTTGAAGACAACATTGCTCGACTCTTGGCCTCTGTTTTTAGAAATTGAAGCCAACCAGACTGTGGGTCCTTGCGTATGGCAATGACGTCCTCGCCACGCATTGCCAAATCGCGATGATCCTTCCAGCGCAATCGCTTCACCGGTGCAAAATAGCCTCCGCTGTGTGAATTGATCCATTCAGTGGCGAATATTTCGCCAAGGTCTCCAGATCGCATTGTCTTGCTTGTTGGAAGCTTTTGCCGAATCAACTTTGCGGCTGCCGCCTTCCTCAATCGGTCGAAAACACGTGCAATGTGTTTTTCAGAAGCATAGTGACCAGGCAGAATTGCAGCCGTTTCACTCACGCCCTCGGACAGTTTGGCAGGGTCTCCATCAATCAGGAAAAGTCTATGTTTGCCAACGACGATGTCTGCAAAGTCACACCACACATCAAATTGAAGCGCTCTTGCCATCTTCTCCGACCATGCATCCCGGCTCATTGTCCGCGATGCATACTCAATGCTGTTTGGGAAACAAATGCAATGGTGTTCCGAAGCCTTTCGCTGAGCGGGATTTCGGGAAGCAATTCACGTCGTGGCAATTCGCATGCCACGTTGGCGGAGCGGGCGTTCATCTGATCAGGTGAACTTGAGAAGTGGCGCCAAGATGACGGTTCGAACTCCAATTCTGTTTGAGAAAGTCCACGCCTGCCAACGGGTTTCTTGTTCAGAATGCATGCGGCCAGGCATGAAACGACGTGCACCAATGCGTTGGTCGCCGAGCGGTGCCTGCTGTGTTCCAGCCGCATGCCCTCCTTGAGACGGCCGAACATCGTCTTGATGACACGACGCTGGCGCAGAAGCAGCTTGTCTTCAAGCGGCATGAGAAAGTTGAGCATGTTGCGTCGGATGCTGGTGACCAGCTTCAACCCGCGCTTGCAGAGCTTCCGGAACAGCTTCCTGGAAATGCATCCCTTGTCGCCGAAGACCCTGCCCTTGGCGCTGTATCCGTAGCCGACCATGCGCTCGTCGAAGGACTTGCGAGGTCTTCGTGCACGAAGGTTGTGGCAAATCGACAGTTTTGTGCTGTCGATGACGTAGGCGCCGGCATGCTCGCCTAACAGGCAGTGCAGCAGCATGGAGCAGGGCATGAACAGCCGAGGCTTGAGGCTGACGAAGCGGCCGCAGGAGGGCAGGTCGCGGAAATGGCCGCAATGGACGCCTTTGACGCCGTGTTTCCGGAAGCGCTTGAAGTTGGTGTAGGGGGAGCAATGGAAGAGGGCCATGAAGGGTCAGAGGGTGTGCGCGGACAGCATTGAAGTGCTTGTGAATTCCAACGTTAGGATTTACGAAGAGCGCAAATCCAATCGCAATAGGAGATTGAAATGAAGATCAGAGCACTAGTTGCTTCCTTGCTTTTGTTGTTCTGGGCGAGTTTAAGCCTAAATGCGCAGACACTTGACGATACACGCGCAAGCGGCGTTCTCAAGTGCGGCATCAATACTGGACTAGTCGGATTTGCGTATCCTGACGAAGCCGGAAACTGGAAGGGTTTCGACGTAGACTATTGCCGCGCGGTTGCTGCAGCTGTTCTCGGTGACCCTGACGCTGTGGAATACACGCCGCTCACGGGAAAACAGAGGTTTACGGCGCTGGCCGCTGGCCAGGTTGATGTGCTGTCCCGCAACACGACCTGGACATTCAGCCGCGACACCGACCTCAAACAGACATTTGCCGGAATCAACTACTACGATGGCCAAGGGTTCATGGTTCATGCATCCAGTGGTGTCATGTCCGCCTATGAGCTGAGCGGCGCGGCAGTGTGCATCCAAACAGGAACCACGACCGAACTCAATCTCGCTGATTTCTTTCGGGCCAACGACATGGACTACGACCCTGTACCGATCGAAACGAATGCCGAGGCAAAACAGCAGTTCTTTGCCGAGGCATGCGACGTCTACACCTCCGACCGGAGTGGCCTCGCAGCCACACGCGCATCGCACGAGGATCCCGATTCCTTGATGGTGCTTCCTGAAATAATCTCCAAGGAACCGCTTGGGCCGCTTGTTCGGCACGGGGACGACCAATGGGCGGACATTGCGCGCTGGGTTCTCAACGCTCTGATAACGGCTGAAGAAAAAGGCCTGACGATGGACAACGTGATGTCCATGGGCGATTCCAACGATCCGGAAGTGCGACGCCTCCTGGGCACCGAGGGAGAGCTTGCCTCCTTCATTGGCTTGGATAGTTCTTGGGCCGCGAATGCCATTGCGGCTGTGGGCAACTATGGCGAGATATTTGAACGTCACATTGGCGTGAACACTGCGATTGGGCTCGAGAGAGGCCACAACGCACTGTGGACCGATGGTGGCCTGATCTATTCACCGCCGTTCCGTTAATTGATTGTCGAGGGGCAGACCGATCCTGATGTCTGCTCAGCTCTCGAATCAATGCCGGACAGGTTGCTACTCTGCCGCCTGTCCGGCTCCGTTGTTTCTGATGAATCCATGACTGCAGTGCAATTCGGAGAGTAACGATTTCAACAACTGCTGGAGCACCACCTTCAAGGTCGTTCAGACTTGGCATGTTGCTGAATGATTCCCGTTATCGTTCGACCACCATACAGGTTGTCGTGGTGATTGGGTTGATGCTGTTCTTCGCATGGCTGATCAACAACACGCTGAACAATCTTGCCTCGCTGGGAAAGGGAGTAAGCCTTTCCTTTCTCAATGCGCCAGCGAGTTACGACATCAATCAGCGCCTCATAGAATACACTTCGCGCTCCACGCACCTGAGAGCGTCCGTCGTTGGATTGCTCAACACGCTTCTGGTGGCTGCTCTCGGCTGCGCTCTGGCCACCGTGATGGGTGTCATCATTGGCATCCTTCGACTGTCCACAAACTGGGTGGTTTCGCGCCTGATGGCAGTCTACGTCGAGGTCTTCCGCAATGTCCCCATACTTTTGTGGATCGTGTTCTTTATGGCGGTTCTCATCGAAACGCTGCCCAAGCCGGCTGCATTTCGCGGCGAGAACCCGGAAGCATCATTGTTCCTGTGGGATTCCGTCGCCATAACCAATCGCGGCTGGTACGTGCCGGAACCGCTCTTCAGCCGAGGGCTGGGCGACCTTGACGTCGGGGGCCTTTTCTACCTGAGCATGGACCTGTTCGCTCTTGTGGCCGTTTTCGTTGCAGGTCTGATGGCATCTGCAAGGCTGGTTCGACGCGCTCAGCGCATTCAGGAGACGACCGGTGTACGACCGGTTACATGGTACTGGAGAGTTCTCCTTATCGCAGGTCCAACGCTTGCGTTGCTGTTCATTCTCGGATTCCACCTGCGATTGCCTGAACTGAAGGGCTTCAACTTCACCAACGGCATCTACATGCGCAATTCGCTGGTCGCGCTGTGGCTGGCCTTGTCGTGCTATACGGCGGCTTTCATCGCGGAAATAGTGCGGGCGGGAATTCAGGCCGTGTCGAAGGGACAGACCGAAGCCTCCTACTCGCTGGGTCTTCGCCCACGCCTGACAATGAACCTGATAATACTTCCCCAAGCCCTGCGTGTCATCATTCCGCCCTTGATTTCGCAGTATCTCAACCTGACAAAAAACTCGTCGCTTGCAATAGCAATAGGATACATGGACATCACAGGGACACTGGGCGGCATCACTCTCAACCAGACCGGCCGGGAGCTGGAGTGCATACTGCTGCTTATGATTGTCTATCTGTGCATCTCGTTGAGCGTGTCGTCCGTGATGAATTGGTACAATTCAAAAGTCAAGCTCAAGGAAAAGTAGAGTGGGACAGTCCGGTTTCGTCAGAAAGACAATGGTGCCGGCAGCGGCGCCACCGATGCTGGAGGGAACGGTTATCGGCTGGCTGCGAGCCAATCTGTTCAACAGCTGGTTGAACTCGGCGCTTTCGGTCGTGTTTGTGACAGCCGTCGCCTATTTGCTGTGGCAGTTCATTCCGTGGGCCTTCAAGTCTTCATGGACCGCCAACTCGCTGGTAGAGTGCCGACAGCAGATAAAGGCTGGTTTTGGCGAGGATGTTTCCGGCGCTTGCTGGGCTGTTATTCGCGAGCGGTACTTGCAGTTGATATACGGTTTCTACCCGGCCGACCTTTATTGGCGTCCCAACCTCACATTTGTCTTGATGTTGATTGCGCTGGCGCCTGTGTTGTTCCCGACAGTTTCCAGAAAGCTGCTCCTGTTCAGTTGCATGTACCCGTTTCTGGGCTACTGGCTGTTGTGGGGCGGCAGCATATGGGGAGTCGCACTGGTCGTCGCGGAGCTGGCACTTGCATTTTATCTGCTGTCACCGCTGACAGCGCGTTTTGGACTGTTGATAACCATCGTCGGCGTTGTCCTGGCAACCGTGTTGTGGTGGCTGTTTGCCGTTGCACCGTTGCAGTCCCTGTTTCACGGCATT
Organism: Paracoccaceae bacterium; assembly: GCA_026713305.1. Lineage (GTDB taxonomy): Bacteria > Pseudomonadota > Alphaproteobacteria > Rhodobacterales > Rhodobacteraceae > MPNP01. Next base: position 8,192 of record JAPOOS010000057.1, on the reverse strand, counting down.
CTCCCGCTGGGCCTGAGGGCCGTGCCAAGCAACCAGTTTGGCGGGTTCACCCTGTCGACGATAATCGGCGTCACGGGGATTGTGGCATCCTTGCCGCTTGGCATACTCTGGGCATTGGGTCGCAGGTCGGACATGCTCATAGTGAGATCGATCAGCGTGGGGTTCATCGAATTGATCCGCGGCGTGCCCCTGATAACGCTGCTCTTCGTGGCCTCGACTCTGCTGAACATATTCTTGCCGCCCGGAACAAGCTTTGACATCATTCTGCGCGTTGTGATTGTCGTAACGCTGTTTTCGTCGGGCTATGTGGCCGAAGTCATACGCGGAGGACTCGCAGCCTTGCCGGTAGGACAGTACGAGGCCAGCGACGCCTTGGGGCTGGATTACTGGAAGTCCATGCGCCTGGTGGTCCTGCCGCAGGCGCTGAAGATTTCAATTCCGGGCATCGTTTCGAGCTTTATCGGCTTGTTCAAGGATACAACGCTGGTGTCGATCATTGGCTTGCTCGACCCGTTGGGGCTTTCAAATGCCATCAGAGCCGACTCCGCATGGAACGGCATCGTGTGGGAACTCTATGTCTTCATCGCAGTGATGTTCTTTGCGTTTTGCTTTGCCATGTCGCGCTACTCGATGCACTTGGAGAGGCGACTGGAAACGGGTCACTAGAATGGACGACCGTGAAATGAATGAATTGCAGAACAAAGGCGGGAATGGTTCCCGTGCCGGAATCGAAAAGCAGTTTGCGGTTCGAATAGCCAACATGAACAAATGGTTTGGCACCTTTCACGTGCTGAGGGACATCAACCTGACAGTGCATCTGGGCGAACGAATTGTGATTTGCGGACCCTCCGGATCTGGCAAGTCCACGCTGATACGATGCATCAACCGACTTGAGGAACACCAGCAGGGAACAATACTGGTCGAGGACATCGAACTATCGTCCGACCTGAAGAACATCGACCTGATCAGGTCTGAAGTCGGCATGGTGTTTCAGCATTTCAATCTGTTTCCGCATTTAACCGTCATGGAAAATTGCACGCTGGCGCCGATTTGGGTGCGCAAGATTCCCCGACACGAAGCCGAGGAGACAGCACGGCATTTCCTGGAAAAGGTGAAGATTCCCGATCAGGCCCAGAAGTTTCCCGGACAGCTGTCAGGAGGTCAGCAGCAAAGAGTCGCGATCGCCCGCGCATTGTGCATGCGCCCGCGCATCATGCTGTTCGATGAACCGACCTCGGCGCTTGATCCCGAAATGATCAAGGAAGTGCTCGACACAATGATCGAGCTTGCCGAGGAGGGCATGACCATGCTTTGTGTTACCCACGAAATGGGATTTGCACGGCAGGTCGCCGACCGGGTGATATTCATGGACGAAGGCCAGATCGTCGAGGAAAACTCGCCGGAAGAGTTTTTCAACAATCCTCGCAGCAGTCGCAGCAAGCTGTTCCTCAGCCAAATCCTCGGTCACTGAACAGCCTGATCAACTCAGTTCCCTCGGCACCACAAATCCCCGGCACTTGCCAATTCCCATTCTTGCGGACCTCCAATTGGGCACAGGAAGGTCGCATACCATCGTCGCGCCTGTCGGAAACTTGTAGAACTTTGGGTGATTCGGCACCTTCTGCAACATGACGCCCGCAAACATCATGATCCCGGGATTGTGGCCCACCACCAGCAGCGGAGAATGCTCGCCCAAGCGCACGTGATCCAGAATCGTGTCATGACCGGCGCCGTACAGCGCTCGAACAAAGTAGACACTCTTCGGTTCAGGAAGTTGCCGGCTTATGAGTTCCCAGGTCTCCACGGCACGCCGCGCAGTCGAGCACATTACCACTTCGGGGCAGAATCCCCTGTCGTTCAGCCAGGATCCAATCCTTGGCGATGCCTCGATGCCGCGCCTCGCAAGCGCACGATCATGGTCGCGTATCGACAGATCGGACCAACTCGACTTGGCATGCCTCACAACAATTAGTTGCACTTCAATAGCCTCCTCTCAAGAACGCTTCCTGGTGGAGGCGTGACTGTCTGCTGTCCCGCAAGTGCGTCTTGCTTAACGGACAGCTTCTCCGGGCCTTGCAACCCTGGAAGAGACATTCTTGCCCCCTGATGTCTTCAATGTGCTTTCTGCACCGGTCTACATCATAAAGATCGAAGGCAAGAGCACCCACCGGGCAGGCATCCAGGCAGGGTTGGCCAGTACACCGCTTGCATGGGCTGTCCTCCGAAGTTGCCGGCAATTCCAGCAGGGCCGGCACACACAAGGCGCCACGAAACGAAATCATAAGTCCTGACGTGTCGTGCACGAGGAACTGTATTGGCGAGTTCCAGCAGCGCCCGGTGCGCAGGGCCCATTCTCCAAATGGATGGTAGGGCGGTCCACCGAACGGGAATTTCGCTACCGATCCGGTACGTTCGGCGAGTTCGCCAATGGTGCGCATTGACCATCGATCCAATGGATCAGGAGCGCCGTCACGAAACTCAATCTGTGCCGAAACGAACTTCCAGAACCCAGGTTCCAATGGACCCAGAAGCAAGACCGTGCGTGTTCCCGGCGGCACCTTGTCGTCGATGCGCGTGTGAAAGCCACCCACCACCTCAAGGTGGCGCTTGCCGCTTGCCTCGAGGAATTCACCGTAATCTTCAGCTGGCATGATGTCGGCTAGTCATTCTCGGCAGTCTCGCGGCTTATCATTGTTCCTATCCCATGCTCGGTGAACAGTTCGAGCAGAAGGGAGTGAGGCGTCCTGGAGTTGAGAACAACCGCTGCTTCAACACCGTTGGACACGGCATCGATGGCTGTTTCCGTCTTGGGAATCATTCCGCCGCTGATCTCGCCGGATTCGATCATGTCTTCGATCTGTTCGAACGACAGGCGAGGCACAAGCTGGTCCGCCCTGTTCTTGACGCCATCGACATCGGTCAGCAGCATCAGCCGTTCCGCTCCCAGCGCCGACGCAATTGCGCCCGCCGCCGTGTCGCCGTTGACGTTCAGAGTTTCACCATCTGGCCCAATTCCGGTCGGAGCAATCACCGGAACAAACCCGGACTTGTACAGTGATTGAATGACGCTTCCGTCGACCCGAACAGGAATGCCGACCTGGCCGAGTTCGGGGGCCGCCAGCTTGCAACGCAGCAGGCCTGCGTCCTTTCCGGAAAAGCCGATTGCCCGTCCACCCTCAAGGTTCACCGCATGTACAATGCGTTTGTTCACGTGCCCAGCCAGCACCATCTCGACAACGTCAACGGTTTGAGCGTCGGACACGCGCTTTCCCCGAACGAAACGCGACTTGATGCCAAGCCGCTTGAGCATTCCGTCGATGTTGGGACCTCCGCCGTGCACGACAACAAGAAATATGCCGACCTGACTTATCAGGACAACATCCTTTGCAAAGCTGGCAAGCGCCTCCGCGTCATTCAATGCATGACCGCCAACTTTGACGACTATGACCGTTTTGTCGTACCGTTGCAGGTAGGGCAGGGCACCCACCAGGGTCTGGGCGATTTTCAGTCGCATTCTGTTTGTGGATCGTTCCCTGTTGATCATTTGCCTCGTTCCGCCTTCAGCCGTCCCAGTTGCCGGCAAGTCGGCTGACCGAATCCTGCGCCAATGTCCTGGATGCGGCAAGCATGGATGTTCGTTTCATCCGGTACACAGGCCAGCCTGGCTTGCAACCCGGAATGCTGCAAGCTCCGTCAGGCGGCTTGACGAAGAACTCGGCGCCGCAATGGCGGGATGTGGCAATTCGAACTCTCATTTCATGCCAATGTTGCGATCGTGGATTTGAGCGCATCGAGTCCTTTTCCGCGCTTCGCGCTGGTGACAATCACCTCCAGCATCAGGTGTGGAAAGTCCATCATGGCCTGGGAAAGCCTGTCGACCGTCCGCTGTTCGCTGCGAGACTTTGCCAAGTCGCTCTTGGTAAGCACAATTTGAAGCGGCACTCCCCAAGGAGCCGTTGCTTCAAGAAACGTGCGATCTGTCGGCGTTACAAGGTGGCGGGAGTCCAGGAGCAGGAAAACGCGGCTCAACGAAGCTCGGCCTCGCAAGTAGTCAAAAAGGAGCTGCTTCCCTTTTGCGCGCACAGATTTGGGCATTTTCGCATAGCCATATCCCGGCACATCGACGAGGTAGTGAGAAGTGCCCAGCGTGAAATAGTTCAGCTGCTGGGTCCGCCCCGGCGTCTTTGAAATCCTGGCCAACTTCCCTTGGCGGGTCAATGCATTGATCAGCGAAGACTTTCCGACGTTGGATCGGCCGCAAAAGCAAACCTCTTTGCGCCCGGGACGCGGCAATGACCGACTGTCGGTGACACCCATTGAAAAGCGTGCTGCCTGAGAGAAGAGCTTTCTGCCGCGTGCGGCATCGGCTGGCCCTGGCGTCGCGGCAACCACCGCCTTTATCTCAATGTTCCGGCTTGGCCCCATGGCGTGCATAGTCACCTGCGAGCGTCATCCTCCACAGAAGCCGGCGCTGGTCGAGGCGCCAGGCAACCCCTATCGCTTGCCACGTTTGGACTTGCGGCGATTGCGCGGATTGCGCTTTGGCGGACGTTTCTTTCCTGACTTGCGATCGGGTTGGATTTGAGCCTTCGGTTCCTCTTTCGGAGCGGACTGCTGCGACGCAGATGCGCTGGCCTTTCGGCGTTTCTCTATTCCTGCCCTTATGTTGCCAAGGACATCCGGCCGCACGCCTTGGCTGCGCATGATCAGATATTGCTGAACAAACGTGATTGTGTTGTTGGCAATCCAGTAGATGATCAGGCCGCTGGCGAACTGGCCCAGCATGAACATGAAGATCCATGGCAACCATGCAAACACCATCGCCTGGGTTGGATCGGTGGGCGCGGGATTCAGTTTCTGTTGCAGCCACATGGATATTCCGAGAAGGATCGGCAGGACACCCAGGGAGATGATCGACACAAGGCTTCCGGGGTCGGGAGCGCCCCATGGCAGAGCCCCAAAAAGGTTCAGGATTGACGTCGGGTCAGGGGCCGAAAGATCCCGGATCCACAGGATGAAGGGCGCGTGCCGCATTTCAATCGTTACGAAGATCACCTTGTAAAGCGAAAAGAATATTGGAATCTGGGGAAGAATTGGCAGGCAACCGGCAGCCGGATTGATCTTCTTCTCCCGGTACATGGCCATCATCTCGGACTGAAGCTGCTTTCGATCGTCGCCAACCCGTTCCTTGATCTTTTCCATTTCGGGCTGCAGATCCTTCATGCGCGCAAGCGACACGTAGGACTTGTATGCAAGTGGAAACAGCGCGGCCTTGATGACAAAGGTAAGCGCGATGATTGACCAGCCCATGTTTCCGATGATTCCGTTGATCCAGTAGAGGACCGCGAAAATCGGCTTTGTCAGGAAAAAGAACCATCCCCAGTCGATTGAATCCACGAATCGCTCTATCCCATAGAACTCCTCGTAATCCTTGATGGTCCTCCATTCCTTTGCGCCGGCAAACAGCATGGTCTGCAGTTCAATCGCCGAATTGGGATAGACCTCCAATGTCGGATGCCTGGCCTCGGTCTGGAAAATGTCGTTGCTTGCCGTGTATTTGGCCACCGAGGTGAATGGCGTCGTTGGCTGGGGCACCAGTGTCATCATCCAGTACTTGTCCGTGAATCCCACCCATCCATTTTGCTGGACGTCTATCTTGCTTATGTTGGCTCGTTCGGCGGCATCGAAAGTCAGATCCGGCACATCCCCATAGTCAATCTCGTTCAATTGTCCGTCCGACATGCGAACAACGCCTTCGTGCAGGATGAAAAAGCTTTGCTGGTTGGCGGGTTCGCCATGCCGCGCGATCAGTCCGTAGGGCGCCATGCGAACAGGTGAGGAGCTGTTGTTCGTCACACTCTGGGTAATCGTGAACAAATAGTTCTCGTCGACTTGGATGTGGCGGCGGAACTCCAGCCCGAAGTCGTTTTTCCAAACCAAGGTTACCGGCGCTTCGGGAGTGAGAGTGGTGCCGGTTTCGAGCTGCCACTCCGTGCCGGGATTTGGAACGTCCTGGTAGCCAATTTGCCCTGCCGGAGCCCATCCAAACATTGCGTAGTAGGCGTGCGAAGCGCCTGGGGGCGACAGCAGTCGCACGATTTCGGAATCTTCCTTTATGGTCTCCTTGTAGCGAGTGAGAGAAAGGTCATCTATCCGGCCTCCCAGCAGCGAAATGGAACCAATGAGGCTGGATGTTTCGATCTTGATGCGCTTGGTCTTGGCCAGGGCTTCCTCAAGCGGCAAGTCCTGCGATCCAAGCGAAAAGTCTGCAACGCCAGAACCACCCACGGTTGGAGCTGAGGCCACATTGGGGTCTGCCTGTTCGCCAGTTTCCGTGACGTCGGCGCCTGTCGGCGCCGTCGGCGGATCTGGCGAGAAAACGACAAACCAAATGATTATCACAACTAGGCTCAAGCTGGTTGCTATGAGCAGGTTTCTGTTTTGCTCGTCCATGGAATGCGATCGCCGATGACTTAGATTGGTCGAACTATGTTCATTGAATTGGGCTGTGGCCGGTCAATCCGGCCTGACGCGGACAGTGGACGGTGGCCGCCGGATTCGCGCGCAATGCCTTGCCGCGAGACCCTTTGGTGTCGCCTTTCGGCGGCGAGGTGCAAGCCATCTTCCGGTGAGTTCCCTGGCGGCATTTCTAGTCGGGCACACGGTCGACTCCCGAACCGCCCCAGGGATGGCAACGGGCAAGTCTGCGAACGGTTAGGCCCAGCCCCTTGACGGCTCCATGTTTTTCAAGAGCTTGCAGAGCGTACGCGGAACAGGTTGGATCGAAGCGGCAATGCATGCCGAAGAACGGGCTTCCGATCAAGCGGTAAACGTGAATTGGAATTGAAACCAAGCGGGCCGGAAGAGTCATCCGTCCGGACCCAGTTGTCTGCCCCTTGGGCTGTGTTCTTCCGGTCATGTACGGTGCCGATGATCCCCGTGTATTTTGTCAAGCGCCAAGACAAGGTCATTCACCAGATCCTGGAATCCTCTTGAATTGGTCAAGTGCCTGCGACCGATCAAGACATAGTCCCACCCCGGGCGTGCCCGCTCCACGAACACAGTTCGAGCCGCGCTGCGCAAGCGGCGGCGACATCGATTTCTTTCAACAGCCGAACCAATCTTGCGGGAGCAGGTGAAACCGACCCTGATCGCTTCCGTGAGGTGTGGGCCGCGGCGTTTCCTTGCCTGCAAAATGCACCCTGCTGCAACGCTGCGCCTTCCGCGAGCCACCCGAATGAAGTCGGATCGCTTTGGAAGCGGCTTGATTGGCGCAACCGTTGCGCCGGAGAGGCACCGCTTGCGCTCCGCTACGGGAGAAGGCGATGAACTCTGACTGCAAGACCTGGCTGTTCGAACAATGGTCATTGCCTAGGCGCAAAGTGTCTTGCGCCTCCTCGCCCTGCGACGGTTGAGTATGCGTCTTCCTGCTTTCGTAGCCATCCGGGCGCGAAAACCGTGCCTTCGCTTGCGCACACGATTGCTTGGCTGAAATGTTCGCTTCATTTTCGGCTCCCTGGCATTTAGGCGCAGCCCGCAGACCTATCCTTGATCAGCCAAATCGTCAATTGCGAAGCCGATCAATTTGACAGTCCACACACAATTCACGCATTGGCAAGCAACTGTCGATCCCAGGCTCACTGCTTGGACAAAGGCCTAACCTAGTTCAGGCAGGACGTCTTTCAATGCCCTTCAGAATCTGGCTGTTCCGGTTTGTGATCGTTTCCGGCGCGTCTGGGAAGCGGCATTGGCAAACGAGCCTCGCAAACGCAAGTCTGAGAGCTGTCGGTGGAAGACTTGCATCGGCATCCAATCGGCGCTTGGCAATTCTCAGCATGCCGCCTTGCTTCCTCGCACTTGGGAAGGACGAGCGTGTCGATCAAGCTATCCGGTGGCGAGCCGGAGCGCCGGGACGGCGAGTTGAACTGCGGACATGCAGCCTGACAACGGAGGGTGCCTCCGTCCGAATCAGTATCAACAGGGCGTTTCGGTCGTTGAATGCTGTGAAGTGGGTAATACCAAAGCGATTTTTTATTCATTAACGGCAAATCGCGCGGTTTGGGCGATCATGCATTGGCCCATGTCCGCGTCATGATCGAAGCTGTCCGGTCCGGGTCGTTGGCAAACCTCTGCCACGCCTGCGTCATCGCCGTCTGCACGTCGTCCTCCGTCCTGTGCACACGGTTGCGCAG
>JAPOOS010000058.1 GCA_026713305.1 Paracoccaceae bacterium | reverse complement strand
CAGGGCCATGGGAAGGCGAAACCCGCAACTTGTGGAAGCCAACATCTCAGGAAGCGCTGTGGCTTCACGGGGGCAATCTTCACCTCTCAAGGTTCTTTTCGAAGTTCGTCGCATTGCAGCTCAAGGCGCGCATGGAAGGGTTGCAGACACCGGTTTACGGCGGTCCTTCCTAGAGTCCTGCCGCTGCGGTCCTTGCAGCTTGAGACATGCTGAATTCAGAGTCGCGAGATTGTCGGGGTAGATGAAATCCCGCATGCTCTCCCGATTGTGTAGGGATGCGTTCGAAGCAACCGGCTCGATCTGGATTGAGATCCATCTGACGCACGCTCGGCAGGCGGGCATCGGGCGTGATTTCCGGCATGTCCGGCCTTCGCGGGATGAACTGCACGACCCAGACCGTCCCATGAGCTTCTGCTACGCTTGCGCGCCTGACTGCCTGCCGTAGCTTGGCTTGCACAGTCTTTGCCGTTCAACCGGATGTTGCCTTCACGGCGGTCGTGTTCGACGCAGATTTCGCTCAGAGACTGCTTTCCGCAGGGCAAATTAGATGTCGGCGATGGCAGCCAGCCCGGCATCGGCGATGCGGATGACATGGACGCCTTGCAGCTTCTCCAGATCGTCAACCGCCGACAGAATGGCTTCATCAAATGCATCGGCCTCGCGGTCGAAGTCGACATACTGCACGCCGTCGCTGTTGCCGACCGTCGCGTCGTCGCAGCCCGCCTCGAACAGCAAGTCGATCAACGGCGCATCCTGAAGGTCGGGACCGTCGACGATCAGGGTGAACTGGAAATTGGACATGTCTGGTGCGCTCCTCTTCCTCAGATTTCGCGATGCGGACACCGGGCGATGAAACGCCTCAATTGCTTGGCATGATTGCCGGGACTTCGAGGCGTGGACCAGATTGAAGTTCGGCACTTGGAGCCGCCGGACTGTCAGCATCGCATGACGCCCCGACGGTGGCCGGACCGCGTCCGAGCCACGGTCCATCCGGCGCTTTCGGCGCAGCAAATCAAGAGTTTCAAGCAGTTCATTTGTGCCGGGGACCGCAGAATGCCACCAAACTGCGCCGGCCGCAACGAGATTCTCGACGACATCAAAGCGCGTTGCCGTGACTCTGGAAGCGGCAAAGGGCCAAAGAGATCGGGTTCTTGCTCGACAGTCCTTCAACCCATACGGCAGCCGCACTTTACAGATCTCTGCCTGCCGACGGATCAACATGCTGCGGGCGTTGACCTGGAATCGTGGCTTCCGCAACTCACGGGATCCGCCCGAGATGACCATAAAGCGGTAGGTTGTGCTGACCGCCGGTCAAGCCGGATTCCATCCATCGAAGCGACAGCCACTGCTGGGGACGCAGAAGCTGCGGGAAGGACTGCAGGCGCTGTCAGCCGCGGTGTTTGGTCACCGCACCTTCAGGTAAGGGGAGACGCAAGAAACAAACGATTGAAGTATGCGACATTGACAGCTGACAGACCGCCCGACCAATGGACGCTCAAGCAAGTCCGGCCGACCCGTGCGGTCTTCCTTAACTGGCCCGAGCATTGGGTTCCGCTTTCGCATGCCGCAACAACAATCGGCGCGTCAATTCGACGAAATGATCGCCGCGATGCTCGAAATCACGGTACTGGTCAAAGCTGGCGGCGGCTGGAGAAAGCAGTATCGTGTCGCCTGGGCAGGCATCCTCTATCGCCATTGCAACCGCCGTTTCCATGCAGCGGCAAAGGCTGTGAGGAATCCTGTCCAGTTGGATCGCAAAGTCTTCGGCGCAGGATCCGATCAAGTAGGCCTTCCGCACGCGATCGGAAAACCGTGAAATCCCGCCAATTCCCGTTTCCTTTGCCTGGCCTCCCGCAATCCAGAGAATGCTGGAATTGGCTTCCAGAGCCCTTTCCGCGCTGACGAAATTGGTCGCCTTTGAATCGTTGACCACCGTGATGCCATTTGCGCGGCCGACTAGCTGCATGCGGTGCGGCAATCCGGGAAAGCTCATGAGGCCTTCGGCAACTGCATTGTTGGGCAGGCCAAAATATCTGCATGCAATGGCCGCAGCCGCCGCGTTTTGACCGTTGTGGAGGCCGCGCAGGGCTGGATTTGCCGCAAATCTGAATCGCGCCTGCAACTTTCCCTGACTGAAGACATCAACCTTGCCGGCGCTGAAAACCGCACCATCGACGATCGTCCGGCGCCCGCAAGCGGACATCTCGAACACTTTGCAGTTGGTGTTGAAACTTCGAAGATGCGCCGCAAGGAACTCTCCTTCGCCCTCATCGACGCCGACCATTGCGGCGGCAAGGCTGGGACCGTCGAACAATCGTTTCTTGGCAGCGAAGTATCCTCCAACACCTCCATGACGAGACAGATGATCGGGAGCCAGATTTAGGAACACGGCCACATCCGGAGCAAGGTGAGCCGCCAGGTCCGACTGGTAGGACGAAACCTCCAGCACAACGCAGGTGCAGGATGTCATGCCCTCAAGTTCAAGCACCGGTCGCCCGATATTGCCTGCCAGCCTTGCATCCACATCGGCTGCGGACAGAATGTGGGCCGTCAGCGCTGCCGTCGTCGACTTTCCGTTGGTGCCGGTTATCGCCACGGTTCGCGGGACAACGCCGTTCCGGCTAGCCGCAGCCTGGTGCGCCAGCCATTCAAAGAAGATGCCTATGTCGTTGTCGAGCAACGTTCCGCTGCGCTGTGCCGCCACCAAGGCGGGATGTGGATTGGGATACAGATGCGGAATTCCCGGCGAGACAATCAGCCTGTCGATCCGCTGCCGTATGTCCGGCCGGGCCAGTTCGGCTATCGCTATTCCAGCCGCGGACGCCCGCTGCCGAGCGTCCTCGCTGTCGTCCCAGGCAACGACTCGCGCTCCTCCCAACTGGAGCGCGAGACAGCAGGACAGGCCCGTGCGGCCTAGCCCGAGGACCCCGACCCTCGCTGCCGACAGGTGATCAAGAGCGATCACGTCAACGGACCTTGAGGGTTGCCAAACCGATCATTCCGAGAAGCAATGCGATGATCCAAAACCGGATCACGATTTGCGATTCCGTCCAGCCTCGCTTTTCGAAATGGTGATGGATCGGCGCCATCAGGAATATGCGCTTGCCGGTGCGACGGAAATAGGCGACCTGGATGATGACGCTCAGCGCTTCGACCACAAAGAGCCCTCCAACAACCGCAAACACGATTTCGTGCTTGGTGAGCACCGCAATGGTGCCGACCGCGCTGCCGAGGCCGAGCGAACCGGAATCCCCCATGAAGACAGCTGCAGGCGGCGCATTGTACCAAAGAAAGCCGAGGCCGGCGCCAATCAACGCGCTTGCGACGACCAGCAGCTCGCCTGTCCCCGGCACATAGTGAACATCAAGATAGTCCGTGAAATCGACGCGTCCGACTGCGTAGGCGATTATTCCCAGAGTTCCGGCGGCAATCATCACGGGGACGATTGCCAGCCCGTCCAGACCGTCGGTCAGATTCACTGCGTTTGCCGAACCCACCACGACAAGCGCCGCAAACGGCACGAAAGCCAGTCCCAGGGCGAGCAGCCAATCCTTGAAGATCGGAAAGGCGACTACGCCGGAGAGGTGTTCCGGGTGAATGTACATTGCCATGGCGCCAACCGCGCATCCGATGAGAAGGCCTATGGCGAACCGGCTTGACTTGGTCATGCCGTCGCTGGAGCTGGCCCTGATCTTGTACAGATCGTCGAGAACTCCAAGTGCGGAATAGGTCATCGTCGCCAACAGCACCATCCAGACATAGGCGTTGTCCAAGCGCGCCCAAAGCAAGGTCGACAACACAACAGCGCCGATTATGAGAACACCTCCCATGGTTGGCGTGCCGGATTTGGTGGCGTGATCGGGACCCAGCTCGCGCAGAGGCTGGCCGCTGGGCTGCAGCCGCCGCAGGAGCCGTATCATCGGCAACCCACATAGAAACACTATGGCGAGCGCCGTTATCAGCGCGCCGGAGGCCCGCACGGTGATGTAGCGAAACAGATTGAAGAAATCTCCGCCCTGGGCGAATTCAGCCAGCAATTGAAGCATGTGCCGGTCAACCTCCTCGAATGCCAAATTGGGACCGGTCCAGCTTTTTCAATGCCTTGGCAACCAGCCACGCCCGCGAGCCGTTTGATCCCTTGACCAAGACTATGTCACCGACTCTTGCCAACCGTCCGGCTCGATCCGCCATTTCCTCGGCTGTCTCAAACCACCATCCCCTCCTGTCGGGAGGAAGGGCGTCATAGAGGTGGCGCATCAAGGGTCCGATGCAATGAAAGCAGGCGATTCCGCCGGCAGCTGCCGAAGCGGCGATGCTGCGATGCAACTCAATGCCCTGATCTCCCAACTCAAGCATGTCGCCAAGGATCGCTATGCGCTGCCTGCGCCTGCCGAAGCCTGTCAAGGTTGCAAGACTGGCAGCCATGGACAGCGGATTGGCGTTGTAGGCATCGTCGATCAACACAAACGAACCGTCGGCAACGTTGGCGTCAAGGACGACATTCATGCACAGGCCGCGTCCGGGCAGCGGCTTCCACCTTGCAAGATCAAGCGCCGCAAGCGCGGTTTCGGCGCCACAACAATGCACAACCGCCAGAGTTGCCAGCGCGTTGCCGGCAAAATGGGCTCCAGGAGCGTTGAGGCGCACAAGCCGGCGTTCACCCTCGACGCAGTATCCGAATGTGGTTCCCTCGCCATCGGGTCGAATCTCGCCGATCCTGAACTCGCATCCTTCGGCGGCGCCAAACCTTGTGATGGCAGCGCCGTATCGCCTGGCGCCGCTCTCGAGCAGTCGAAGACCGGGCGCATCGCCGTTGATGACGGCATCCCCATTCCTGGTCAATCCTGCAAAAATTGTCGCCTTTTCGCGCGCGATGCCGGACACCGAGTCGAATGCCGAAAGGTGGGCCTGTGCGATTGTTGCAATCACCGCCAAATGAGGGCGGACCAGCCGGCTTAGTGGTTCAATTTCCCCGGGCTGGTTCATGCCAACCTCGAGTATGGCGAACTTGGCATCCTCCGGCGTTCTGGCAAGCGTCAGGGGAACACCCCAGTGATTGTTGTAGCTGTGGGCAGCGGCATGAGTCCTGCCTTGACGACCCAGCGCCAGGCTGATCATCTCCTTGGTCGTGGTCTTGCCCACCGAACCCGTTACAGCGACGAACCGGGCGTCTGACTCCGCGCGCCTGAAGGTGGCCATCCCATTCAGAGCTGAAAGGACATCCGTCACAATCAGAAGAGGCCACTCGGGCCGGGTTTCGGGCGGAATTCGAGACACCATCGCCGCGGCGGCGCCTTTGGCAAATGCGTCTGCCACGAAGTCATGCCCGTCTCTGGCTGCAGTCAACGCAACGAACAGATCGCCCTGAATCAAGGTGCGGGTGTCGATCGAGACGCCGGTGCAGCGCCACTCTCGTGTTGAACCACCGCCGGTGGCCCTTTCGGCCTGTCGTGAAGTCCAAAGGGTCATGTCTGCTTGCCGTCCATCAGCCTCGCTGCCATGCTGGCCACTTCCGCGTCGTCGAAGGGCAGGACGCTGTCGCCGACAATCTGGCCGGTTTCGTGGCCCTTGCCGGCGACCACCAATGTGTCGCCGGGTCCGAGCTCGCCCACCGCATGCAAAATGGCTTCGGCGCGATCTCCAATTTCCACCGCATCCGGACATCCTTCCAGAATCTGTCGCCGAATGTCGGATGCCTCTTCGTGTCGGGGGTTGTCGTCGGTAACGATCGCCAGATCTGCATGCCTTGCAGCCATTCGGCCCATTTCCGGCCGTTTCAACTGGTCACGGTTTCCTCCGGCCCCAAATACGACGATGACTCTGCCGTGGACATGAGGTCGAATGCCATCAAGCACGGCCCTGAGTGCATCCGGCGAGTGGGCATAGTCCACATAGATGCAGGCGCCATTGTCTCGCCGGGAGACCAGCTGCAAGCGCCCGGCGGCGGTGGCCAGTTTCGGCAGCATTTCGATGGTGCGCTCGCTTTCGCCACTGGCGGAAGCGACAAGCGCGGCCGCAGTCAACGCATTCATGGCCTGATGCGTTCCAACGAGCTGAAGCGTCTCGCGCCAATGGCGGCCCAGCCAGTCGAAATGAACCTCCTGAAGTTGCCCGGATTGCCGCTGCCGACTGATCCGCACATCGGCGTCCACGCGGCCGACCGTCAACGTATGAATTCCAAGGCTCCTGGCGATCCGCAGCATTTCGCGGCCGTGCCGGGAATCAGTGCACAGGACGGCGGTGCCGCTCCGCCTCAGGTGATTGCGGAACAGAAGTGACTTGGCGGAAAAGTAGGATGCTTCGTCTGGGTGATAGTCAAGATGATCGTGTGATAGATTGGTGAAGGCGGCGGCTCCGAACTCAATCCCCGCAAGCCTTCCCTGCAACAGTCCGTGTGACGATGCCTCGAGGGCCACGCATTCAACACCGGAAGCCGCCATGCAGGCAAGCGTTCGATGCAGCGTGATCTGGTCTGGAGTGGTTAGGCCGGGGGGCGCGGCGTAGTCGCCCGAGATTCCCATAGTGCCGCAGTCGGCAGCCTTGTATCCGAGACCCTGCCACAACTGCCGACACATGGAAGCGACGGTTGTCTTCCCGTTCGTGCCTGTCACCGCGACTGCGATTGGTGGCGGCGGCGAATAGAACCTTGCGGCGATTTCGCCAAGCCGTATGCGCGGATCCTGGTCGACGATGATCTGGCACCGGGCTCCGCCCAATTGGGAGCGAGCAATGTTCCCTCCCTCCGCATCGGTCAAGATCGCCACCGCTCCTTTCTCCACGGCCTGCTCGCTGAACCGGGCGCCATGTGTCAACGTGCCCGGCAGCGCAGCAAACAGATGGCCGCCTCTGACCGAAGAGCTTGCCAACGACAGCCCGCGGATGTGCAGGGACGGGTCCGTTGCCGAGACAATGCCGAGTTCAGCCAAGGTCAGGGAATTGCAGCGTGAATCAACTTTCGCCATCGATCGGGGTCGCTACTTTCCGGAAGCCAGCTGTTCTTCAGGTTCCGGTCTCACGGGCCGTATCCCCAACACCGGCATGAGACGCGAAATAATCTCCTTGGCGACCGGAACGGCTGTCTTTCCGGCAAATCTCTGAGAGCGCGTGCCGTCGCCGGTGCTTGGCTCGTCAAGCGTGACGATCAGCACATAGCGCGGATCGTCCGCCGGAAAAAAGGACGCAAAGGTTGTCAGCGTCTTGTCACCGGAATACTTTCCTCGCTCGTCGGGCTTGTCAGCCGTGCCTGTCTTTCCTCCCAGCGAATAGCCCTCAATTCGGGCAGCCCGCGCCGTTCCGGACTCAACCGTTGCCTTCAGCATTTCCCTGACCTTGGACGAGGTGTCCTCCGAAATCACGGACCGCTGGGAACCGTACGAGCTTTCGTCGAGTTGGATGGTTGGTGTCACCAGATAGCCGCCATTGACAAGCGCAGCGTAGGCGGCCGCCAGCTGCAACTGTGTGACGGCCACGCCGTGGCCGTAGGATGCCGTTGCGACAGCCAAGTCGCTCCAGCGATCAGGGAATTGGGGACGGCCGCTCTTGGCCTCGTAAATTTCGATGTTCGAGGGCTGGTTGAGCCCCAGAGTCTCAAGGAACCTGCCGAAGTCGTCGTTGCCGAGAGTGAGCGCCAGCCGCGCTACACCGCTGTTCGAGCTTTTCGTGATGATTTCGTGCACCGTGAGTTCCGACTGACGGTTGATGTGATCACGTATGGTGTACCTGCCCAGTCTGAATGGCTCCAACGAGACCACCGTCTTGGGAGTTATCTCCACTCTTGTCTCCAGCGCCAAGGCCACCGGAAATATCTTGAACACCGAGCCAAATTCGTAGATTCCCTGAACCGACCGGTTGAACAGAGGGTTGACCGGGTTGGCGGAAGTGTCCGCGAAGCGCTCCGGGTCGTTGGGGTCGAAGCCCGGCACCGAAACAAGCGAAAGAACCTCGCCGGAGTGCACGTTAATCAGCACCGAACTGGCTCCCTTGGCGCCGAACGCCGAAAGGGATGCATTGAGAACCGTGCGCGCAATTTCCTGAAGCGTGGAATCGATGGTTAGGGCGACCGGCGTGCCCTGCTGCTTTTGATCGCGCAGGAGCCTGTCCAGCGAGCGCTCCGCGCCGCTCACACCCACAACTTCCGAGGGAGGCGCATTTGCAACCCCGTCCCTGGCGCTTCCCAGCACATGGGCAGCCAACTCCCCATTCGGGTAGATGCGGATTTCCTTGGTTTTGAAATACAGCCCCGGCTCGCCTATGTCGTGAACGGCCTGGTACTGTCCCTGCGACATCCTGTGCCTCAACCACACGAAAGTCTTGTCGCTCGTCAACTTGTCGAATGTGCGCTTGAATTCAAGATCCGGAAAGATCTCGGAAAGCCGCAGCGCTATGCGCCGCGCGCTCTCGCGGGACACGATTTCATGGGGATGGACATAGAGCGCTCGCGTCGGCACGCTGGTAGCCAGCAAGACACCGTTTCGATCCACAATGTCCCTGCGCGATGGCGCAATGTCCTTGTTGATCACGCTTCCCGTGGGTTCATGGGGTTCCGCATAGACGACCGCAACCATGCGCGCGAACGCTATGGAGAAGCCAATCACGACGCAGAAAGCGGCGATCTTGATGTGGGTCGACTGCCTCCTGGACAGGGGCGTGAGTTTCCAGTGATCGATGAACCACCACAGTCGGCTGCGAAACAGAAAGCTCCCGACACGGCCGCTCGCCCCCTTTTCCTGGTGTCCCTGTCGTTTCCGCCCGCTCTTCATGAAACCACTTGCCCTTTGCACAGTCCTACTCAAGGCCTCTGTCCTGAAGTTCGGAAAACCTGTTGAGCGAGCTGAATTCGTTCTTCGTGAGAGTCAGCAGCTTCAGCTGCTCGTAGTGGTCGAAGGCCAGTTGTTGGAGGCGTTCCGGCCGATTGAGATAGGACCACTCCGCCTGCAGCAATCCCAGCGCCAACTTGGTGTCGTCAATTTGCCGATTGATTGTGGTGAGCTCCCTTCGCAGCTGTCGCGTGTCATACTTGACGCTGGTTGACCACCATAGGAGGAGAACGGTGGGCACGATGAGAAACAGCGGGAATATCAGTCGCATCGTCAGCCCCTGCCGCCAGCAGGCCTGACCGCCCCCGGTGCGTTGCGCCGCGGCTGTCCGGGAGGTGAATCGGTTCTGATTCCAATGCGCAACTTGGCGGAACGCGCCCGCCTGTTGACTTCCAGCTCTCTTCCATCCGGCGTCAACGGCCTGATCGTGAGCGGCACAAAGCCACGTTGAATGCCTGCCCGCGGCGGCAGGTGGCGGTTGGACGCGCCGGCATCGCCATGCAGAAATCGCTTGACGATTCTGTCCTCCAGCGAGTGAAAGCTGACCACGGCAAGCTTTCCTCCGGGTTGCAGAACTCGCTCGGCGGCAAGCAGTCCTTCCGACAGCTGCTCCAACTCTCCGTTCACCGCGATGCGCAACGCCTGAAAGCTGCGCGTGGCGGGATGCCGCGCCGATCTGGATCTTGCCCGCGGCAGGCAGCTGCCAACCAAGTTGGCAAGTTGAAGCGTTGTGGAAATGGGGGCCGACCGGCGGCTGTTGACAATTGCCCGTGCGATGCGGCGTGCGGCTGGCTCTTCGCCGAAATGGAACAGAATGTCGGCAAGGGTGGCCTCCGGCTCGTTGTTGACAATGTCGGCGGCTGTTCGTCCCTTGCAGTTCATCCGCATGTCCAGAGGGCCGTCTCGCATGAATGAAAAGCCGCGCCCGGGCACATCGAGCTGCATCGACGAAACGCCGAGATCAAACACCACACCGGCCACCTGTCCAGCTTCTGCAGGCCCAAGCACTTGGTCAAGCTCGGCAAACCATGCATTTACCACCGTGACCCGCTTCTTCAGATGACTGACCCTTTCGGCAACCAGCTTGCAGGCCTCCGGATCACAGTCCAATGCCCAAACTTGCTCGGCCCCAGCATCCAGCAACGCGAGCGTGTATCCTCCTGCACCAGCCGTGCAGTCCACCCATTTGCCAGTCACCGGCGACAGGCGAGCGATCAACTGGTCGCACAGCGCCGGAACATGGGGAGGATTCGGGACACCGGCGCTCATGACAGCCTGACCGTGAACAGCCCAAATGAATTAACGTGAGTGTTCGGAGCTTCGCTGCCGCCCGGTGTGCGGTTTCCCCTCTCAAGTCCCTGCCGACGGCGGCAGCGGATGGCTGCTTGCCCGAAATTGCGCGGGGCCCGCCTGCAGGCAGCGCCGCCCATTGGATGGAAGTTCGTCCTGTGCCGCAGCCGTTCAAACGGGTGTTGCCGGCAATTGGAATCAAGCGGAGCGCCGGAAATACGACACGAGTGACAATGCAGAATTGGCTCGCGCCGGTCCAGGTTGCGTGTCGGACTGCCGGTCGCCGCGCCAAAAGCGCACATGCTGTTTGATTCTATGAATTCGGTCCTTGCGTTGGCATTTGCAACTGCAAACGTATGCAGCGCCATGCAAACCGCTGTCCCCGCACGGCCTTTCGCAAGGCAGGCTTTTGCAGGATCGACATCAATTCCCCTGCAATCGGTGTTGCACGGCAAGTCACCGCAAGGATCTCCTGACATTTCCGCCACAACCACCCAACTGCTTCGCTGGCAGTATGGACTGGTTTCAGCCTGGAATGGCAGGCCTCGCATCGAACGCGCTTGACGCGTTGTCGGGCCAATTCCCAAATGTTTGTCTGTTGAAGACTGCACTTCCTGTACGCGCGTTGCGTGCGGACTGTGCCTTTTCGGTTCTCGCCGCACCACATGTAGCCTCTTGCGGCCAAGCTTATGCGGGAATCTGGGAATAGTCAACCAATGCCTGCCCTTTACGGGATTGAGGCATGCCATGGTGTGGATTTAGAGTCGTGCTGGACCATCCATCTGCCGCTGACCCAATGCGTGTGTGGCTCTCGCCGACTTCGGTTGCCGCTCCACGCGTGGACTGCCTTCAAGACCATGCCAAGGCGTTCGAAACCTGGCACAAACTGTTGGGACAGCTCCCAGAAACCACAGGACGCCCTGTCCGCGGCCCGCCGGTCTTTCTAGGCGATCAATTCACCCATCAGTGCAAACGAGCGGCTGACTTCATGGTCAGTCAAGGCGATCGGCCTTCCCTTGTCACCGGCAGCCCGTATCTCAAGGTCCAGCGGCAAGGCGCCCAAGAAGGGCAAGTCCAACTTTCGCGCCTCGGCACGAGCCCCGTCTCGGCCAAACACGTGGTACCTGCCGTCGCAGTTCGGGCAGTGGAAGTACGACATGTTCTCAACGATTCCGAGTATCGGCGTGTCCAGCTTCCGAAACATGGCGATGGCGCGCCGCGCATCGATCAGCGCCACATCCTGGGGCGTGCAAACGACAATTGCCCCTGCAAGCGCGAACTTCTGGCAAAGGCTTAGCTGCACATCACCGGTGCCCGGAGGAAGATCCACAATCAACACGTCAAGCCTGCCCCATCTGACCTGCTGCAACATCTGCTGAAGGGCGCCCATCAGCATTGGCCCCCGCCAGATTACAGCTTCCTCCTTCGGCAGCAGGAGTCCGATGGACATGACAGTCACGCCATGCGAGCGGAGTGGAACGATTGTCTTGCCGTCCGGCGAGGTCGGGCGGGCGCTGACACCCATCATCAGAGGAATCGATGGACCATGGATGTCAGCATCCAGCAATCCAACCCGGTATCCGCTTCGACTCATGGCCACTGCAAGATTGGTGGCAACCGTTGATTTCCCGACCCCGCCCTTGCCGGAAGCGACCGCGATGATCTTGCCAACTCCCGGCAAGCGCTCGGGTTCGGTCTTCGCCTGCGCTCGTCGGCCACCGTGCAGATCGGGTGGAGCCTTTCCTGCACCGGACGGTGGGGCTGCATGGGAAGTCATGACGGCGCTGACACTGGCAACTCCCGGCATCTCGCCCACCAGCTTCTCGGCAGCCGCACGAACCGGCTCCATTCGCGGACCGATGTCCGAAGGCACTTCCAGCACGAAACTGACACTGCGGCCAGCGACGTTCAGAGCCTTGACCATGTCGCTGTCGACGATGTTTCTGCCGTCCGGCAGTGCGATTCTCCGAAGTTCGGCAAGCACAGCTTCTCTTGTAACGGTCATTGAGGGACTCTCTTTTCCTTGGTGTGCGACGTCACAGCCAGCAACCGCGACACTCGCCTGCACCGATTGTACCTTGCCGGAGAAATCGTTCCAGGCTCAGCCGACAAACATTCCGTTCAAACAAAGATAGGCCGGCGTGCCACCGGCGTCCATGAGCCTTGCGTCTGACGCAATCCGGAATTGCAATTCCGTTCACTTGTCCGAAGCGCCCTCAATGTCAACATTCCAACCGCAACGGAAAATGTGCGCCACCGCACTTTCGCTTGAAAAGAGGATCTGAAAAATGGCTGTCATCGACAACTTCGCAACTACGCGCTCCTTGGTTCCGACGATGGTTCGGTCAACTGTTGCCTCGGCCCTTGCCAGCCGGAAACGACGCAGGAACTATCTG
>JAPOOS010000059.1 GCA_026713305.1 Paracoccaceae bacterium | reverse complement strand
CGCCTTCAGCGTCTCCGCCACTGCCACCTTGAGAGCCTCGCCATCCTTGAACCCTCCGGGCGAGGGAAGGTACAGCATGCGCGGCGCGAACTTCCTGTCCTTGGCGGCTGCATCCCACTTGCGCTTGAGATGCATCAGCGTCGAACTCTTGCCGGCCCCGGGAGCGCCGTAGAGAATGCGCGTCATGCCGCTGGCCTGAGGCTCCTTGCCCTTGCGCCGCTTCCACATCAACTCCAGACGAGCCTCAATGTCGGCCAGGATGTCGCGCCGTCCTGCGAAATAGGGCGGCACGCTGCGGTCCTCCCTGTCTATGAAGGTCTGTAGATCTGCAATCTGCTTTGCCGCTAGAGGCATGTCGCGTCTCCCGTCCGGGTCCCCTCCTGCCATGGGATGCGATGATGGACGAAGGCTGCCGCCACGGCGGGCAGCGTCACTTCCGATTGCAAGCAATATAGTTCGCCGCGCCTGCATTCAAGTTGCCGGGACAACAGAAAGCAGTCGGTGTTACGGAATAGCATGTCGCACCACGCCATGTGGGTACGGCGCGTCAAGGAATGAAGGCAGAAAGGGTGGAACAGCGGCGGGAGTGAAGCAGACGAGGAATGGAACTCAAGGCAGCAGCCGGTTGAACGGCGCAAACTTTGCAAGCCAAGTCATGACAGGCAGTCAGGCGCGCAGCGTGCAGCCAGAGGCTGATGGACGTCAAGGAAGACAGGCAGGCTTGCAGTGCGGCTTCGTCGAACGAGAGAACGGAAGGTCTGGGTCGTGCGGTTCTTTGTGGGGATCGAGTACATCTTCGATGGCGGCATAGACCTTGGGGATGCGTCACATTTCCTTGCGTCATGGCTTGAATTTGCTATTGGCAAGGCCGCCGCACGGTCTTGCACGCGAAGCCTTCGTGGCCCGCTAGCCGGGCCATTTTGTTGTGAATCTGTTCAAGCATCCAGCAGGCATGACCAGCCCGGCGAATCCGAGCGGGCCGTTGCAGCCAGCAGGGCCACTTCGTCTCCGGTGTGTTTGCAGGACGCTCCCGGTAGCGGCGCCTTGGACAAAACCCCAATCCAGGTTGCACACGACGAAACGACACCTTGTTCGTGTAACGACCGACAACGCACGAACCACCTGCTCTGCAATCTCGGCGTCGGATGCCCCTCGGGGCATAGCCAGCAGGTTCTGCGTTCGCCAATGCGGCGCACTCGTTGGTCCCCACAGGCAGGCATGGCCCTCAATTCGTCACGTTCCGATGGGCGCAAATGCACTCGACAGCACATTTAGCTCACAAGCGCCTCCATTGCTTTGGACATCCTTGTGAATCGGAGGGACGCGCCCTGTCATCCCTCGAAAGCCGGACATGCCGGAAAACAGCGCCAGCGCCCGACTTTCATTCACTCCTGTTCGAAAGCCAGCAACCGTCCAACTAATCGATCCGGCTTCATCGAACGCATCCCTGGAAAGCCGGGAAGCATGTGGGCTTTCATCAATCCCAACAAACTCTCGATTCCGAAAGCAGCATGTCTCAGACTGCACAATCCACTGCGCCACAACACTGGCCTGAAATCCCAGCCGCCAACTATGACGTGACATTTCGACCGGCATGGGCCGGGATTTCTGTTTGCTGATCATCGAAACCGTGGAATTGCCAGTCGCCTTTCGGCAAGCCCAGGGATCTCTGCAAGCAGGACTGAGTCAAGCTCACCAGCAATGCAGTTTTCTCGGTTGCCCTTGTTGTTGATTGGCTGGCAAGCGAGATGAAACGGATGAAGTTGGACGGGTGGCGGTGGAAGGCGATCGATGCAGGCCGCAAGCGGCTGGCAGCACGAAGTTGGAAAGCGAATGTGGCCGCCGGTTGGAAGCCGGACGACAGGAAGAGACCTCCCTTCGGCGAGCTCGAGGCGAAACCGTCCTCACAGCCGGTTCAAATGCATTCCTCGCCCACGATCCACACCTCCGGCCATCTGTGTTCGATCAGATTGCCGGATTCGCCGATCCAGTCCACGACCCAAAAGAGCCCGGTACCGGACAACGGCGTCAATACACCGTGCCATGCATTGCGCCGAATGTTGACGCCGGTCCATCGCTGCGTCAGAAATGCGCGCGGATGCCCGGGACTGCCACCCACATCGCGTGCCACGGTTACGAGAAATGCCTCTCCATCCATTGGAAGAAACGCCTGTGGACCCAGAGGGTGGCGCTCAACCAGGTCAAGCTCGTACGGCAATGTACGCAGCCTGGATCTGAATATGCTCACTCCAAGACGCCCGGATGAATCGTGAGCCAGATTCGCCAGGTCGCTGAAACGCTGGCACATGCCTTCGTTGATTGTTGTGGGGACGCCTCGGCTGCATTCGATCACGTCGCCGAATTCGGCAAACGCATCTGCATCCATCGGCTCGATTTCGATGTTTTTCATGAAAGAAACTAACGGCCCAAACCACCTGGAAGCGCGGCGTGCCGGTTTACGTCCTTGTACAACAGGTAGCGAAACGGTCCCGTGCCGCTCGCGATGCATGCCTGAGGACAGAAGGCACGGAGCCACATGTAGTCGCCCTCGTTCACCTCGACCCAGTCCTGGTTTAGCAGGTACAGGGCTTGACCTTCCAGCACGTACAATCCGTGCTCCATGACGTGCATTTCGGCGAAGGGAATTTTTGCTCCCGGTTGCAGTTCGACCAAATTGACATGCATGTCATGGGCGCAGTCTTCAACGTCCACGAAACGCCGCGTCGTCCATCTGCCATCCGCATGAGGCATCGGTTCAGGTTCGACATCCATCTCGCACGTGACGAAGGACGAAGGGTTTCCCATCCCTTCGATCGCCTCGTAGCGCTTCCTGATCCAGTGAAACACGGCGACCTCGTCCTGCCTGTTGTGCAGCCGCCAGCTCGCGTCGACAGAGAGATAGACGTAGGAACCCGCGATCAGTTCCGACTCCAGCCCGTCGATGGAAACCTCAAGTCGCCCCGCCGTCACGAAAAGGACTGCTTCGACTCCAAAGGCGGTTTCGGGAACGTCACTTCCACCGCCGCTTTCGACTTCAAGAACGTAGTGCGAGAAAGTTTCGGAAAATCCCGACATTGGTCTGGCCAAAACCCACAACTTCGTCCCGTTCCAGTTCGGCAACCTGCTGGTAACCACGTCGCGCTGTGACGAAGCCGGAATCAGTGCGTAGCTGTTCGTAAAGTTGGCCCGCGTTCCGATTTCCCGCCGCTGATCGGGAACGCCGCCCGGTGGAACTGCGTATCGATGGTTGTTCATGACGCTAGCGCCCCTTCAGAAGGTCAAGCACGCGATACCACGCGATGCGTTCAACCTGTCGGCAAGCTTCGTCCAGTTCCTCTTCGCTTGAATTCTCCAATCGACGTTCAAAGGCGCCAACTATTTCGGCCTTTGTGTGATCCTTGACGGCGATGATGAACGGAAAGCCGAACTTCCTTGTATAGCGATTGTTGAGATCCTCGAAACGCGCCTGCTCGTTGGCAGTCAGAGCGTCCAGACCCGCCGATGCCTGTTCCACCTGGGAGGCTTTTGTCAGTCTTCGGCTGCGTGCCAGCTTGCCCGCAAGGTCCGGATGCGCTCGCACCACCGCGAGCCGCTCGTCGCCAGAGGCCGACCTGAACGCCCGACAAAGAAGACTGTGAACGCCTCTCGGGCAATTGTGTGCCGCTCCTCTCTCCAGCCCGAAGGCGCGCTCCGCTACCCATGGAGAGTGCTCGAACACGCCGCCATAGACATCGACAAACTGCGCTGCGGACATCTCGGCGAGCTCGCTTGAACTGGCCGGTGGCGGGAATCGTTCCTTCCAGTGCCGCGCTATGTCAATTCTGCGCGCAAACCAGACCCCCTCGCGGGACTTTGCATATTCCAGGAAATTGGAAATCGCTCGCGCTCGGCCCGGTCGCCCTGCCAATCGACAGTGAAGACCAATTGACATCATCTTGGGCGAGCCGGCGCTTCCTTCGTCATGGAGGACGTCGAAGGTGTCCTTGAGATAGTCGAAGAACTGGCGGCCCGAATTGAATCCCTGTGCGGTGGCAAAGCGCATGTCGTTGGCATCCAGCGTGTACGGGACAACCAGCTGCGACCTGCTGCCAAATTGTGCCCAATACGGCAGTTCGTCTGCGTAGGAATCGGCAACATATTCGAATTCGCCCAGCTCCGCCGCCAGTCTCACGGTGTTCATGGAGCAGCGGCCGGTATACCATCCCAGCGGTCTGGAACCGGTAACGGCCGCGTGCAGCTCGACCGCCTTGAGCATGTCATTGCGCTCCTCCTCCTCCGAAAACCCGCGGTACTCGATCCACTTCAGCCCGTGGCTGGCCATCTCCCATCCCGCCTCGATCATCGCCGAGGTCTGTTCCGGGGATCTGGCGAGCGCAGTCGCAACCCCAAAGACCGTGACGGGAACCCGAAACCGTTCGAACAATCGGTAGAGCCGCCAGAATCCAGCCCTTGCACCGTATTCGTAGATGCTCTCCATGTTCCAGTGGCGTTCGCCGATCCAAGGCTGTGCGCCAACGATTTCCGAGAGAAACGCCTCGGAGGCGGCATCGCCGTGCAGCAGACAGTTCTCGCCGCCTTCTTCGTAGTTGACGACAAACTGCACCGCAACTTTGGCGTTGTCCGGCCATTGCGGATCAGGAGCGTCAGGTCCATATCCCCGCAAGTCCCGGTCGTAGATCCCGTTCATCAATGATACCCCGAGGCAAATACAACGACATGCGACAGGAGAATCCGGCGTTCGCGGAACGCTCTGGCAGCGTAGCCCTCATTCCTTCATCTCACTTCGAGCCAGCTCGCCGGGATCGCGCAACCCCTCTCGACTGGACCAAGCAAGATCACGCGGGCATTCCGACCTATCGCTGGCGCTGCATCCCAGGCAGCGTGTCCCGAAGGCGCAACATGTGGATCAACTACACAATTTCCGTTGTCGTGCAATGCCACCGGCAAGCGGCAGGAGGGGCGAATGATGGCCAAACCAGCAACGATGCGAATGCCGTCCTTGGCCTGGCGCCTTCGCAATGACCGCCAGTTCGCATCCCGCGGCATCCGCGCTTTCAAATCTGCAAGCACGTTCCATCGCTTCGTCGAAGCGCGCAAGCAGGCTGTCAAACGACACTGCGCCCGAACTGTCCTTCCAACGAAATGCAACTCGGTGACTTTCCAATTGCCATCGAGCGCGGCCGCGCAGAATCCGTGAATGCCCTCCGACGGCGCCTGGCGATTGTGATCCTTGGTTCACTCCGATTGTCGTGCATGCCAGCGCCGCTTTCGGTTCCTGCAAGCCCATGAGAAGCAGCATTTGCTCGACATTCCCCCACACCGAATCGTGTCGCATTCAACGCTTTGACGAGGATCCAGGAGAGAGCAGCGATGGCCGCAAAGCGCAACCAACAGATGAGGCATCGAGAGGCGATACTGTTTACGACATGTCGATTCGCATGGCGGCCCCGGCAGCCGCCCTTCAAGCCGGCGCTGCCATTGAAGCTGTACCTGTACTGCCATCTGGAACGCATGCGGAGCCGACGTCGTCCGGAAGCCGCAATGCGGTACAATGTGAAAGTGATGTGACCGTGCCCGAAAGCGATGCCAAGCAATCGTCTGATCGCGGCGTGCTGCCGGCTGTTGGACGACTCTGATTCGTGGTCGGATCGCGCTGCGGAAGATGTTAGAGACCCGGAACTTGTGGCCAGACTCCAATCCATGTTCGAGCCGTTGCGAATGCAGCAGACATTGAAATGGCGTCAGCGGGAGAGTGGGGAAAGCCAAGTGTCGGATGATGG
The DNA here is from genome assembly GCA_026713305.1 of Paracoccaceae bacterium. Taxonomy (GTDB): domain Bacteria; phylum Pseudomonadota; class Alphaproteobacteria; order Rhodobacterales; family Rhodobacteraceae; genus MPNP01. The sequence continues at coordinate 3,822 of JAPOOS010000059.1, read as the reverse complement.
AAGGCAGGCCATGTTGAAGCGGGTTTCCGAAAGTTCTTCAATGTCCTGGCAACCACACTTGGCAGGAACGCTCGTGTTCGTCGGCGATTCCAGCCATTGGGCGATGGGAGAATTGTCGCTGGAACCAGGTTCATGGGCAAACCGGCGTCACCCCCATTTGACGTGCCTCGGGGAAGCCGAATGGGAAATTCGGGGAACTGCCATGCCATTCAGTGCAGGCACATGTTCGACGGTTCCCCGGCTCCCTTGGTCCAGCCCGACTATCGGCTGCTGGTGCGTGTTCTGCGACGCTGCCGCTTCGTTCTTTCGTCCTTTCCCTGTGCGACCTTGCGCCGCAGGTACATGGGCGCATCCGGTGAGTGCATGACTGGGGAAGCATCCGCACCATCCATTTGAGGCTCCAATTGGCGTCTCATTTTGTATCTCGTGTACCTGGCTTCCTTTCTGTACGCCTCCCGCTCTCGCCTTCTCGCCAAGCCCTCTAGATTGGCGGCAACCTCGCCAAGGTACGGATCGTCCGCTGCGCTTTGGCGAACCTTCACCTGGATCTCCAATATCCGGTCCCAGTCTCCCCGTTCTGCCGCCGCCGTCGCCTCATCCAGCAGATTTGCCGCTCGCATCTCGTTGACGCGGCTTGAAGCTGTTTTGCTCTCCTCGACCGCATCCCATGCCGTCTCTGAAACGCTTGGAAGGCTCAATGTTTCCGTTGGCAGCTGCAGTTCAACGCCATCAAGGTCCTGCATTCGGACTTTCACCGTCATGACTTCAACACCGGAACGACCATCGCCTTTGCCGCATAGCATTGCCGGCAACTTCAACTGCGCCAAGGCCCATGCCTCGCTGCCGTAAGCCAGATCAGGAAGCTGGCTGTCGCCGTCACTGTCCACCTCAAGCTTGTTGAGAATCTTGACCGGAACTCCCTGCGGCGACTCGACGGACAATCGAAGTCGCTTGTTGCAAAGCGCTGCCAGCAATTCGAACTCCTCCTGGAACGGGTCCATAAGGTCTTCGGCTGTTTCGCCGTAGTACGAATTTCCTTGGCCCGCCTTTGCCATCCTGATCATCAATTCCTCGTTGAAGTGGTGGGAAAGTCCGTAGGTCGAGGTTGACACGCCGGCCTCGGCCAGTTTTGCGCACTGATCGGCAATGGCCGCGTCGTCGATCAGCCCACAGTTGGCCTGTCCATCCGAAAGCAGGATTACTCGAGTGATTGAGTCGCCTGAAACATTGGCGGAAACCTGCTCGGCGCCTTCCAGCCAGCCGCCGTGAAGATTGGTTGAGCCGCCGCTGCGCATGCGATTCAGCGCATGCCGGAAGCGTGCCTTGTCGGTAACCTTGGTCAAAGGCACGAGTCTGTTTATCCTGTTGTCGTACGCGATCAGCGCCGCACGATCCTCAGGACCCAAGCGGTCGACTACAAATTCTGCGCATCGCTTGGCTTCGTTCAATGGCTGGCCATGCATCGAGCCCGACCGGTCAATCACTATCGCGAGATTGAGGTTGGAACGCTTGTGATCATCGGCAGGCGACGGCGCCTGGACCCTGATCAAGGCCTGGACAGTATTGTCCTTGCCAGCTTGCAGGGCAGGAAAACGCGGGGTTACAATCAGTTTTGGCAAGGTCATCTCTCTTCTCCTGAGACATTGTGTTCGACGATTAGACACTTCGTGAAAATCTTTCCCATCTCCTCCAGTTCCGCCAGGGATTTGTTCCGCCATTCGTTTGGGTCGACATAGACATGACACCAATCTGCAAGCGCCAGACGAACAAGGCGCTTTCGCTCGATGTTTTCAGGTCCGTCCACTGGTTGGCCAGTCCTTCGGCGGCGAAGCACTCGGCGCTTTGTCATCTCAATGGAACGATCCATTGGCGCTGTCCGTATTCTCCTCCTGTGTCGTCTTTCCCGATTGAGTGGAGGTGCGCTGGCCTTGAACGACGCCACCAAATCCTGTGCCTCGGTTGGCTCTCGCCCCTTGGGGAGCAGTTCCAGCAGTTGGCACGTTGTGGCCGTCCGATTGAATTCCGTCACCTTGGCAAGGGGCCAGCCATCCTGAAGAAGCTGGCGCGCAGCCAGGTATTCGACAATTTGCCGAAATCCGAAATGAACCTCCCTGCCTAGCCGCTCCGGCCGGCGCAACACCTCCTGCTGCACATAGTGCCGAATCAGGCGTGTGTTCGGAGTGACCGTGTCGTCGATTTCAAGCTCGCTGCACAGTCTTGTCGTTTCAACAGCCAGTTCGGATGCCGTTCCGGTCCAATTCATGTATCGGCGCTTCCAGTTCACAGTTACACACATTCATGTTATTGACATCAAAGCATGTAAGTATCGATTTTGCCGATTCAACTCCATGCACAGATTTTTCTTGACGAGGCCGGAATTTTCCCGCTGGCCGGGAAGTTGCGGCCGTTTGTGACAGGCGGCGAGCGAATTCCAAGGTTCACTCGCTTGCGAAGCGATTCAACCGAACCGGGGAAACTCGGAAACGGCGCTGCGCCTTTGGGCGGTCCGCGGCCGTATCCCGCTGCCAGCCGACACGGCAGGATGATTCCCGACGACCGCCCATGTTGGGGCGCTAACCCGACAGCGTGTTTGACGTGCCGAAAGGTGCGCTCATGATCACTCTCAGAATTGACCAAGTGTGGCTTCGCAAGCGAATTCAACAATCACTTTGCAACAGCCGGGCTGGATCAGTTGCTGTACGCCGGTCTGCAACCCTTCTCCGTAGAAGCGACAAGGCAATGCCGCCGGAGATTTCCCAACCGCAGTTCGGGCCCTCGAATCCGCTGACACCACCTGCCAACTCAAAGGCTGCCGCTGTTCCGGCCACTCGGCAGGCTCGGTCAGGATGCTTGACGATCCACTAGCCTGAATTCCCAACTGGAAAAGTTGGCAAGACTGTTTGACCGGTATGGGCCGGGTTGCTGCTTGCTGGTCATCGAACCCGGGGGATCGCCCGTCGTTCGGCAGGACCAGCGATCCCCGCGAACACGAGGTGGACAGGCTCCCCGGTCATGCAGCTTCCTCGATTGCCCTTGTCGATTGACTGGCGTTGACCGAAACGGCACTCTGCACTGCTTTGAGAGCCCGATTCAAGAGTCACATTTCCCTGCTCCATGCACACTCAAGATGGCGGAATTGGCGATTGCCGCAGGCCTGCCGCGCCCCGAAATCGAGGATGTCGGTGATTGCGTGACTGTGCGCTTCCACCTCGGCCGGCACGCTCCGGCCCAACGCAGCGGAACCAATGCGACCGAACGGCAGATGGCGATCCTCACCCTGCTGGATCAGGAAGACGATGGGTTGTCGCTACGCGAAATCCATGCGCAATTGCCTCTGGACACGACTGTACGTCAGGTGAGAAGAACGCTAGCCAGCTTGAGGGCACGCGGGCTGGCAGCTTCCACTGGGCCCGGGCCTGCCGCGCGGTGGAAGCGGTCAAGAGGAAGAAAAAAATGATCCGACCCGCAGGGTTCGATTGGGGTCGGACTGGGGTCCAATAGGGGTCAATTGGAGGCACAGACGGTTAGCTGCTCATCAATTGCCGGGCTTGCGAAAGGTCCGAGGCCCCCCGCCTCCGTCGTCGCTTCAGCCGTTTGGTGACCGTCAAGGTCGTAAACGCCGCTATCGATTCCCAATGTCATTGGTAAGCAACAGGGCACTGAATTGAAGGCAATCCAAGTGAAATTGAACTCTTGCCACCGAGTCAGATCGAGACCGACATTTCCCGCATGGGGATGTCGGTCCTCGTGCCCCTCAAGATCCAGCTCGACCTGCAGCTGACGCTGATGGCCAGCGCTCTTTATCGCATCCTGGGAAGGCGG
>JAPOOS010000187.1 GCA_026713305.1 Paracoccaceae bacterium | reverse complement strand
TTGAGCGGCCACACCTCGACCGCCACGCTCAGGCGGTATGGCAAGAAAGGCAGGCACTCGGGCGGCAACCGCCCTGAGCACCGGTGGCTGCCGCAGCCCGACCCACGCAAAAAGGAGCTGATTGCACGGGCCTGGAATTCGAGGAACAACTTGCCGAAGGCGCCCGAGCCGGTTCCGTCGGCATCCGTTGAAATCGTCGATCCTGCTCCGGGCGCCGACACGCCATGACGGGAAAGCGAACCACAGTGGGATGGAACCCGCCGTTGACGGCGCTCGCCGTGTGCCTGGCATTGGGATGCGGCATTGCCGCAACCCCGGCGCAGGAGAGCTCCGCTGCCTTGGAGTTCACTGTTTCAGGCGATGTCCAGCACTTGGTTGACCCACCGCTTCGGACCGGAAGGGCCATGATAGACGCTGGAAGCGTCCGGTTGGTTGCCGCCAGCATGGCGCAGCTGGACAACGGAGGCGCCGGCAACTTGCTGCTGGTGCTGAACGACGTGTTCGCCGAAGTCCGACACAGGAAAGGCCAATGGCCGGCCGGCCTCAGGATGCACGCTGAATCGCTGGCGCTGACGGTGAACGCGAAGACAGCAATTGTGCGGCGAGCCGAAGTCCGCAATGCGAGAATCGGCTGTGCCCCGTCATCGGTCTGTCACGAGGTCTTCCTGTGCATGGACCCGCGTCAGGCAATTGCGCACATGCCGTCCATTTCGGTCCGCATGCTGAAAACGGACGCGCCTAACAGCATTGAAGGGTTTGAACCACTCAGGTATTTGGCCTCGGCAGCTGTTCCCCACATTTGGCTGCCGCCGGCATCATCGCCGGGGAACGCGATGACCTCAAACCTGCATGAGTTTCCCGAACTCACGGAACTTGGCCAATTGGACCTTGAGATCAGCATCGACGCTGCGTCCGGCATTCAGGAAGCCAAGGGAATTGTGTCGAAGGATGGGCTGATTGTTTCAGGCTTTGCATTGCGAAACTCGGATCTTGGATTGACAGGACGGCTGCTTGGTGGAACGTCGGAAAGAAGCGACATCCCAGCTCTCGGCCAGGCTGCACCGCTTCCACTGGTGAAGTTGGCGCTGCTGTTCATGCTGCCAGACCTGGATGTTCGCCTTGGCGCCATGATCGAAAGCGAACCGGAAGGACCGGAAAGCGCGAGTAGGGAAACTGCTCCGAATGATGAGCATACAGTCTTCCTGCGCCAAGCTGGAGGCAATGAAACCAATGGAGATCATTGTCCTGCGGTCGGCGCAAGCGCTTCAGAACACGCTGGTTGATGGGCGGGAGATCGACCATGATTTTGCACATCCCGCATCTTCGTTTTCAAGGCAATCGTGACGAGGGTCGCCAATCTGCCGCCAAATTCTGTCGCTGGCATCGGAGAGGCTTCGGCCACGGACGATGCGCCGCATGTGTGGCAAAATGCCTGCCGTCCAATCTGCCAGTTGCTGTTGCGCCGCAGCAGATTCTGCTGCTGTGTCTTGGATTGGCCGCACGACCGTGTAACTACTTTCGCTGTGGCCATCCGATAGTGTTTCTGCCGGCTTCCCTTGGCGGTCGTTGCAGAGAATTGTTGGATTTGGTGCAGCCGCGCCCTGCGAGGCTGCACCATCTGTGGGAGTTAGAACACAATGACAAAAAAGGAATGTCAAACAACACAATCCGGCGGAAGCCAGCCTGTTTCAAGAAAGGCCAATGGCTCGCCAACCGAAGCAAGACGGCTACTTGCATCATTTCGATCTGCTGCCAGCAACGAACCTTGGCGAAACTCGCTGGAAGTGGATCTTGCGGAAAGGAACGGGGTGAGGGTACTGGACGTTGTCGCGTCCATGCCGGCGTTTGCGTTGCTGGCCGCGGATTCCACACTGTGCAAGATCAATCGGTTCGCTTCCAGCACAGGCATAGACTTCGATCGCATTGCGATCACGTCGGCGCACGTTGGACGCGACGAAGTTGCCTACGCTCCTCTCATCAGTTGGGCTGTCAACAAACGTGACCGGCGCACGAAAAATGTTCATGACAGGCACGTGAGGGCGTTCTATTCCAGCCTTTGGCAGCATGCGTTCGCAAGCGCCGTGAACACAGGGTTGTCCTCCAGCGAGCTTTTGTCGGAAGTGTTCCAGAATCCTGACGTGCAGCTTGAAGCAATTGATCGTCTGTTTGAGCACACGCTTGAACATGGCACTTTGAAGTGCAGCAAACAGCAGGCAAAGGATATGGTGAACGAACACCTGGAAGCCAATCAGGATTTGCTGACGCTTCCCGGCCACCTCACGCGCCGCGTCACAATCCGAGTCTTGCGGAAGCTTGGCTTGGTAAAGGAGTACCGGGACGGCAATCCGCCACTGTGTCCATGGGATGAACGCGTGCCGACCAGGATCGTTCCGCGTCTGGTGGAGGAGTCGAATCTGCTTTCGCCCGGGGAGCTTTCGTGCACATCTCGCGTGCTCGACGCAGTCTACAGCCGAAACCTGGCAGTGAATGTCATGCGCGAGACGACAAGTCGAAACTTGCAGCAGATCGGCGCTCACATTGGTGGTGTCCATCACTCAACAGTGATGTACAGCCTGGACAAGAGCAGGAACTACCAGAACGCCAATCCGATGTACCGCCAAGTTCATGAGGCCTATTGCCAGGTCGTGGACAACGGGGCGATATTTCTGCGTTTGAATGCATCCAGTTAGGAAACCACCCGGTAGTACCGGTCCACATGGCCGAACGCGTAAAGGCAGGGACATGAGCGAGCATCGGCGTCAGCTGGTCTTGCGATTGGAGGCAACGCTCCACCCTGCCGCCGCGTTCAATGCCAATGTGCTGGAAAGAAGCGTGCAGGCGCTGTCCGTTATGGCGCCTGCATCCTGCAATGCACTCGCTTGCCTTCGCGCCTTCTCGCTCTCCAAGCCCGAAACGCCTCAATTGGACCGCTGAAGCGCTCGCCGAACATGAAGCCAAATGGCGGGCTGCCGATCGATGCTCGGTGTGGAAGAGATTCCACATGAAACATGGGTCGAGCACTGCAATGCAGGCGCTCGCTGACATGTGGCGGATGCCAGGATGCAGGCAGGCCTACGGCCGACGTTTTCTTGATCTCGGACGCAGGCAACCCTTCTCTGTCGGTTGAAATGCTCCTGCCGGGGCAGGCAACCTCGTTTCCTCGGCTTGCACCCTCAATCCTCCCTGCCACAAGAATGCATCTGTTGGGTGGGGAAAGACTGATCGTCAAGTCGCCGTTTGATGGGCCCGGTGTTCCAACAGGCTGTCGACAGGATCGGCGGCGCCTCAATCCAAACCCCTCGCACTATGACTTTCCTGCCGGCTTCCTACACAATCGACAGGACATGCATCAATATGTC
>JAPOOS010000226.1 GCA_026713305.1 Paracoccaceae bacterium | reverse complement strand
TCCTCACCAAATCGGACCGGCGCATGTTGCCTTCGACAGCAGGGACTGTCTCGGCGCTCTGGATGACCGAGTTTTCGGCGCTCAATGGCCTCGCCTGCATGTACCGCTGCCGACGCTTCGCCACTGCCCTCACGGACAGCAGCGCACGGCTCGCGGGAAAGCTGGTGGTTAACCTTTCCTTTCTCGGGACTTTCACCCAAAACACATACACCAGTTAGCCTGGCGCACCCTGACCGACATCCCTTTGCCGGAGGCCAACAAGATCAGGGACTTGCTCGACAACCTTTCAACCCATAGGGCAGGGCACACTGTCACGAATTCGATTGCCTGCCCGTAGCCTTTGCAGTTCGGAAATTCCCTTGGTGCGGCTCCCGGTACAGGCGGCTTCCCAAATGAATGCATCAAGACCGGGGTTTCTAGCCTGACAATAATTCTCGAAAGTTTCTAGCTTTACAGACTCTTGCCTGACTGCTGGTGCAGGCCACAACTCCCGAACTGGCAGAGATTTGGATGAGAGAAAGCGTTCAAGCGAACCCATTCACACACGGACATTTGCATGCACAATGCATGAATTCAATTGCGGACAAGTCCCGGAAATCCCGTCCGGCTTCGATCAGGATTCGAGCAAGTCAGCCATCGCCAAAATCGCCAGACGGTAACTCGTTTCACGAAATCCACAAATCACTCCAACCGAAACCGCCGATAGGTACGAGTCGCTGCGCCATTTTTCGCGGGCGTAGATGTTGGACAAATGAATCTCGATGCAGGGCAATTTGGAGGCTTCAATCGCGTCTCTGAGCGCGATTGAGGTCGATGTGTACGCAGCGGCGTTTATGATAATGCCGCTGTGAATGGACATGGCACGCTGAATGGCGTCAATCATCGTGGATTCGCTGTTCGACTGCAGAAATTCAATCTCCAGCCCAACCTCCGATGACCATGTCCGGCAGCTGTTCTCGATCTGTGCGAGGGTCTGCCGACCGTAGAATTCAGGCGACCGGTGTCCAAGCAGGTTCAAGTTCGGTCCATTCAGTACCAGTACAGATCGCATCGCTACAACAGGCTCATTCAGTTTCTAGGTTGGCCACATGCATATGTGATTGCAGTTCTCATCTCAAACATGTCGCAGCAATTCCCACGGAACGTTAGAACCGACGGTGGCAAGCGCGGATCCTATAAAACGGCATGGAAGAACCTCGAAACCAAGCCATGAACCCCATCATTGCGTTCAAAATGACGGCCTAAAGGTAACATAATACATATTATCGGACAATTTGTAAGGAAATCGTGCCGATGTTGGTCGGCTGCATGCTGGAATGTGCTTCAGCTCCATCACACACTCCCCATTGTTTCCCCTTCAATCTCGTCGGAGAACTGGTTGTATGAAAGACCTCGAACATGCGGTTCCCTGGCAAGCAGTTCACGAAGTTCGTCCAGTTGATTTCGATCCCAATCCAATGCATCGGCCACGGCTTCGTCCCACAGGCGACGCACATCGCAGTCGCCATCCCTGTATTGAGGCACCGGCATTTCGCAGGTCTCGTGCCAACATCTTTCCAACACCAACTCGGCGCGTGAATCTCGATTCGAGAATAGGTCCGGAATTCCAATATTTCGAAGTTCTCTAGCGCTGTAGGATGGAAACTGGAGCGTTCTTCCAGGACTTCGCATGATTTGAAGTCTCCCAATCGTCGAGTTCATGAATACCGCCAGAGCCTTTGCTTGAGCACTGCTAAGTCCAGCGACCGGAAACCAGCCATTGCCAACATATTTCTTGTCGTCTGCGATTGCGGTGAGTCGACTGGTATCGGTGCGCTGCCCGGCAGTGATCAGCAGATGGCCAGATTTCTTGAGTATCGGATGGCTGTCACTTGCCGTCAATTCCTCCCTGTGATCCATCTTTGGAATCCAGAATTGATCCGGAAAACTGCGAATGTACTTCTGCCCATCAGCGCCTTTGGACTTCACAATGGGAAAGGCCCCTTCCCCATCTGTGTCCGTCTGCTGGAATTTGCCGCGCAACACCTGACCTGTTGCGCTGACCGTCAAGCCAAGATTGCCAATGCGCTTCAATCGTGCACTCTTGGCAACGTCTGCAGCTGCCTCGGCAAGCTGGCTGGAGCGCCAAATCGCCCCCGTCCAGTCCCCGGTCTCTATCCGGTCTGCAGGCCACTCAAAAACCTCGCCCCAACCATTCTTGATCAATCCTGTATCGCAGGCGCGCAGGTTGCTGTGAAAGTCCGCAGCTTCGTCTTCATTGGCAGGCATTCGATCGAGTTGAATAATCCTGGTCGATGGTCGAGGGCCTTCATGCCTGCAACATATCACCAAGCTTTCGTTGATGTTGGTGTTTTGGCTTAGATTGCCCTGCCCTGGAACGTGGCATGTGAGAATCGAATGAACGTGATACCTTTTGGCCAAGACAACCCTTTCGCGCATTCCGGAAGTTGCTACCAGTGCGCTTGTCGGATTTATCAGTGCCAGAATGCCGCTTTCGGTGTTTAGGCAGCGGTCGGCGAGAGCCACGAAGAGTGGTCTTATGGAGTTCTTGTCCACAAAGCCTTTCAGTTGACGGTCGTATTCAACAAGCCTCCGCTCCAAGCGGTCCGTGCGGGTTCGCAATTCAGCCTGACTTTGCTTCGGGAACTTTTCTCCCATCTTGGATCGGTTTGTGAAGGGCGGATTCATCACGATTATGCTGGCATTGGAAGCAGCCTCAACCGCATCTTCCAGTTCTGGATCTTCCTCTCGCGTCTGGAGACTTTGTGCGTCAATGTCGACATCGTGAAGTTCGAACTCACCGTGTCGTGGCACGATGGCTGATTGTCCAATCAGCTCAAGAGATCCCGCCGCCAATTCGTTTGGGTTCTGACCCCTTGGACCATAGGGCATCCGATGAAGCCCCATTTTGCGATACCTGATTTCCTGGTTTCCCGAAGTTAACTGCGACGCAGCCAATTGGAGGGAGACCGGGTTGATAACCAACCCTTTGATAGTTTCCTCGACACCGACTCTCTGGAGTTCGGCCAGTTCGCCTTTTGTGGCGCCGCGCTCCTTTGCTCGCCGCTTCATTTCTGTCATCGCAGCTGCCAGCAGTGTTCCGCTGCCGCACGCCAAATCGACAACCTTGTGCTGTCTCCAAACTGCAGCATCCGACCAGTCGAGATCGCCTCGAATATCCAGCACCAACTTGGCCATAATTGTGGCGACAACAGGACGGGTAAAGTACGCTCCGTCGGAAGCCTGATTTCCCATGACTCTATTGAACAATGGTCCGGCATGATCCGAGCCCAAGTTGGCGTAGGTCACGGCAATGCGCTCGGATTCGGAGGCGATGTGCCTTAGCGCTCGTTCAAGACCAGCGAGCTTTCCGGTTTCTTCGATAGCCTCCAATACCTGGATTGCAGGATCAAGAATTGGCAGAAAGTCATGACGTGTTATGCTGTTCCACTGCCTTGAGACCAGCTTGACTGGATGAGGTGCATTCTTGATCTCAGACAAACATTTGATCCCGGTCAACCATTGGCCGTTGGCAATTCGCTGATGAAGCATTGCCGCGTTCATCATGAGAAGTGCAGCAATTGTGCATCCATCAGCCTGATTCCTTGCCTTCTTGGCATCAAGGAAGTTCAGCCCAAAGTGCATGTTGAGAGCATTGTTGAGGCCATCATGTCGCAGCATGCCCGCTGCTTCGGTTACACTGCCATGAAGTACATTCACATCTCTCTCAACACGGTCGCGCTTGAGTCCTGATTGCTGTAGAAGGTTGGCGGTAAGCTTGAGACCACTGTCACCGATGCTGCGGTCAAGCATCCAGCTCGCGTTTTCCTCGACAACGTCTTTCCTGCTTCGACGTTTTCTCCTCGTCACAATCTGACCAATGTCCTTGCCTGTTTCGTTGATCATGTTGCGCGCTTTTTTCTTCGACTTGGCAACATTGATCGGAGCAATCGCGGCACCTTGAGGTAGGTTGTCCCGCTCCGGACAGGCCTCTCGGACAACAATGCTTCCATCCTGATTCAACTTGCCGGCAAGGATTGTGGCCGGCGCAGGGAGTTTCCGAACTTGAGGGGATGAGGATGAAGCTGTCTCTTCGGAGCCATTCATTTGGCTGCCTGAAGCCGGCAGATTCGAAACGGTTTCAAGCTGTGTCAAGGGGACAAACACGTCCTTCCGGCGAGCCTTGCCCATGAGAACCCGTTCAACATCTCGCACAGCGCTACCCAACGGTCCATGGTGGCCGTGATACGAAATTCGTCCGCCCTTGCCGGCGATGGCAATCATTGTTGATTCAGTTTCGGGCTTTGAAGGCAAGTACACATGAAGCAATTCGACAAGCTTGTCCTCAATTCGGCTGTCATGTGCCCGAAGAGCCAGCAAAATTTGACCCAATTCCTGCCATCCATCGTTGGGACCGCTCGTGGAAAGCCATCTCTCTGCGTCAACATTGGGTGGAATGACTATGGGGCAAATGATGTAGCCACGTTTCTTGCCTCTGGAAAGCCGCATGGCCCTCCCTACAGCTTGGATTACGTCAATTGGGCTCTTTCTTGCCTCCAGGAATGCCACGGAACTCAACGAAGGCGCATCAGTTCCTTCACCAAATATTCCTACATTCAGAACTCCATGCGGATCTTCCACACTTGCATTGGCAAGACGACTCTTTGCGTTTTCACGAGCTGTTACATTGCTCGATGCATCAAGATGCTCGAGTTTGTATTTGGAAGCGTCCCTCCCTACGCGATTCTCCTTGAGCCAGCTTTGCACCCAATTGCGAACCGTATCCGATTGCAACTGGTCAACCATGGCCTTTGATTTTTCGACAGTATTCATGAACCCAATGCAGGACT
>JAPOOS010000060.1 GCA_026713305.1 Paracoccaceae bacterium | reverse complement strand
GGATGTCGGTCAGGTCCTGCATGCAGGCTGCGAAGTCTGCCGAGGCTCTGCGTTCGGTGACCTTGACCTTGCGCCAGGGGCGATGGACGTCGAGGAAGACAAACAGGTTGGCGGTGCCGTTTCGCCGGCATTCATGGTCGCAGCGCTGGCATGGTCAGGGTTTCGTCGAACGAGACCACGGGGCGTTCAGCGCCGTGCGGTTCATTGCAGAGATCGAAACGTCCTCCATGGCGGGGACGCAGGCGGCATCGACCTTGGGAATGCACCGCCCGTCCCGGCGCAATGGCTTGAGCTGGTTCCCGGCAAGCCGAACCATTTCGTTGCACAGAAGTTCAAGTGTCCAGCGGGCACGGCTGGCCAGCCGGCCGGCGGATCCGAGCAGGCCACTGCGACCGGCAGAGCCTCTTCGTCGCCGCTGAGCTTGCGGGCCGCTCCCGGTCGCGGCGCCTCGGACAAGGCCCACTCCAGGTTGCCCTTGACGAAACGACGCTTTGTCCGTGTGACAGTCGACAGCGCACAGCCCACCTGCCGAGCGTGGACCAAATGGTTTTCAATCCCGATCAAGCCGGTTTCATCGAACGCATCCCTTGACAATCAGGGGAGCTGCGGGCATTCAACAATCCCAACAAACTGTCGACTCTGAAAACAGCATGTCAATACCCGCGAAAACCACCGTGCGACGACATAACTTTCGCTGCTTGATTAGCTATGTACTAACTCGAAAGGCAGGTTCTTGTGAGCAGACGTTTTGATTCCTTTGGATTTTTTCGAGCCGTTAGAAACGAAAGTTCCAAAGTATTGGCACCCTATACTGGATTCGGGTTTTTTCGGCTGACAGAGTTCCAAGCCAAACCGTTTGCCGATGATGCATTTCATGGCGCCGCATGGACCGACGAAAACCCAAACGATGAAATGATCACTCGATGACGCCCTTGAATTTGTTGCGAGACAACTGGATTCCTGCACGCCAAAATGGAAAGGTTGTCACCATTCGACCATGCCAAATTGTTGAACCAGGCATGACTGAACTCGCATGGCCAAGACCGGACTTCAATCTTGCCTGCCTTGAGTTCCTGATCGGGCTTGTTTCAATGGCATGCCCGCCGAAGGACGATGCCGACTGGCAAAGCAGACTGGAACATCCCGAAGCCGAGCAGCTCCACGAGAGATTTGCACCGTTTGCCGAACATTTCAATCTGGGCGGAAATGGACCACGATTTCTGCAGGATCTGGAAGCCTTCGAACGTGAAACCAAACCCTCCGGCATAAAGCCCGTAGACATGCTCTTCATCGATTCCGCAGGTCGCTCAACAGTGGTCAAGAATGCCGATCTGATGGTCAAGCGAAACCGATTCTCCTCTCTGAAGCCTGCCGAGGCTGCAATGGCGCTTTACACGCTGCAGGCGTTTGCTCCATCCGGTGGAGCCGGAAACCGGACCTCAATGCGTGGTGGAGGTCCAATGACGACATTGGTCAAACCACTCGGCGTACAGCCTGAAGAAGGGCCGCTGTGGCGCCTTGTCTTTTCGAATGTCCTTCCCGGCTCTCCTCTTGCAGCTGCACATGCACCAACCGCCCTGCCCTGGCTTCGGCCAACAAGAACCTCGGAGAGGAACAAGGTTGTGACGCGCAACAGCACTCACCGACTGGAGGTCTTTTTCGGGATGCCCCGGCGTTTGCGGCTCGTGTTCGAGGGAGACTTGGTCAAAGGAGTTGTCCAAAGACCGCACGGGACAAATTACTCCTCATGGGAACACCCATTGACTCCCTACTACCGGCGTAGTGAAAAAGAATCTGAATGGCTGCCAGTTCATCCAAATGCAGGTCGCCTTAGCTACAGAAACTGGATCGGAACCACCATAACTGGTCAGGATGTAGCAGGAACCCACCGAATTGCGGAGACCGTTCGTGCGTATGGCAATCGTCCTTCGGCTCCTGATTGCGAACTCCTGATTGGTGGTTGGGCGATGAACAACATGAAACCACGTGACTTTACGCTTGATACCTATCCTAGGTTTCCCAGTCTTGATGAGGAAGAGGAGGATCGGGTCCGAAGCTTGGTGGATGCAGCAAATGCAACAGCAGGCGCCATCCGAAAGGCACTGAGGGCGGGATGTCGATTCGATGGCAATATCCTGGATTCGATTGTCGAGGCATTTTTTGCTGAAACAGAGAGTGACTTTGTCAATTCCGTTCGTGGGCTTGCCAAGGGCGGCAGCATCGAAGTTGAAGAAGACTGGTACAGGATTATGAGAAACTTCTCCATGCGCATGTACGATGAACATGCCCTATCCAGTTTAACCGACCATGACATTGCAGGGATTGAAAAACGGGTTGAGGCGAAGCGCAAACTGCATTGGGCGCTGGCGAAACAGGTTCGCAAAAAATTGAACCTGCCATCGCCTGCCAAGAAGGGAAGACAGAAGTGACAGGTAACAAAAAGATCGGCGAAATTGTCACAAAGTGGCACAGGAAGTTCCTGAGCAGTGAGACAGGCGCTGCGAGAACAGCGCGCGCTCGACTCAGGCGTTGCAGTTCTCCCGTCGAGGTGCTTGCGGTAGCAGAGACATTCGAGTTGAACGCGTTTCTAAGAGAGCACGGACATCATCCAAATGCAGGCCAACTTGCCCTCCTGACAACAACGTTTTCGCGGTTGAATTCTATCGATGGGGAAAAGCTTGCATCCGCCTTCGGCGCTAGGTCGGCAAAGGATGGGCCGCGTAAGCTAAGCGAACTTCGATTTCAGTCGTTGATTCGTGTCAAGTCACGCCGAATGCTAATCACACCGCTCCGGCGGTCAATGGCAGTGTTGGGATCTGATCTTTCCTGCAATGGATGGAGGCTGGCAGAGGATCTTTACTACTGGACCGATGACGTTCGCAGCGCTTGGTGCTTTCAGTATTTTGGTGCGGAATTTGCGACAACCAACAAAGGAGAATCCAACAAATGACATGTTTCGTGCAACTTCACTTTCTGACCGTGTATTCCATCTCAAATCCCAACCGTGACGACATGGGACGACCGAAGTCGGCGATGTATGGGGGAGTTCACCGGCTTAGAATGTCGTCTCAGTCGCTGAAACGGGCGGCACGCATTTCCCCTGCAATGTCGGACGCCTTGAAAGGCAATATGGGCGAGCGTACCCAGCGACTGGGTGACGAACTGTTCAAGCATTTGCGCGACGAAATGGGCGCAAGTGACCAGAAGGCCAGGAGTATCTCGAAAGACGTAGCCCAGGTCTTTGGGAAACTCGATGCAGCAGCAGAAAAGAAAAACCCGGACCATGTTCGAATTAGGCAGTTGGCATTCATCTCTCCATACGAGCGACAAGCCGCAATGGAAATGGCGGAGCGAGCATACGCCGGCGAGACCCTTGAAAGGAGTTCCAAGACTCGTGGAAAGGCAATTCTGCGAACGGCTGACGGTGCGGTAGACATTGCAGAGAAAATTCTGCGAAAATTTGACGGTGCGGTAGATCTTGCAATGTTTGGACGCATGCTGGCGGATGCTCCAAAGTTCAATCGCGAGGCTGCTGTTCAGGTTTCACATGCTATCACGACACACAGGGCCGATGTAGAGGATGATTACTACACCGCCGCGGATGACTTGAAGAGTCCGTCAGAAGACATGGGAGCTGGATTTGTTGGCGAAGCCGGGTTCGGATCCGGGGTGTACTACCTCTATGTCTGTATAGACACGAAAAGGCTCCTCAAAAACCTTGACGGTGACAGCGATCTGGCGCGCAGGGCGCTGGAGGCTGTTACCGAAGCATTTGCAACTGCCAGTCCATCTGGCAAGCGCAACAGCTTCGCCCATCATACGCGAGCGTCATTCATCCGTGCTGAGGCCGGTGATCAACAGCCAAGGAGCCTCGCAGCAGCGTTCCTAAAGCCTGTTGAAGGAGAAAATCTATTGAAAGAATCCATTGGCAAGCTGAGAAAGACAGCCGAGCTGATCGACAAAGCCTATGGCCCCACTGCCGACAGTTTGATTGAAATGGATGTTCTCGGCGGGACAGGCACACTTGCCGATGTCAAGACCTTTGTCTCAGGGCAACTTGTCGATGCGTAAGCACTTGGTTTTCCTCCTGGCCGCTCCATTGGCGTCCTTTGGCAGCTACGCCGGACACGAACGCCGAGGCAGTGGAATGGTTCCGTTGCGTTCGGCAATGCTAGGGCTCATTGGTGCGGCAATCGGAATTGAACGCAGCAACACGAAAAGGCAACAAGAACTTCGGTCATACTCAGTGGCTGTCCAGCAGTTTTGCAGGTCTTCACCTCTGCGTGACTTCCACACAGTGCAGACAGTTCCGACAGCAAGTGCCAAACGGCCGCAAACAAGGGGTCAGGCACTTGCTCTCGCTGGAC
Source organism: Paracoccaceae bacterium (assembly GCA_026713305.1). Classification (GTDB taxonomy): domain Bacteria; phylum Pseudomonadota; class Alphaproteobacteria; order Rhodobacterales; family Rhodobacteraceae; genus MPNP01. The sequence goes on along the minus strand of JAPOOS010000060.1, from coordinate 3,167 downwards.
ACAAAGCCAATACGATCATCACCATCCGTGACTATCGTTGTGACGTGATGATCGGTGCAGCGCTCTGGGGAAATGGCCATTGGGAATTGGAGGCAATTGCAGATAGCCTTAGGAGACCGGAGTTTCCACTTTATTTCGGACGCAAGTCATGCCCTCTTGCGGCTCCTGTAAATCCGCTGGTTTGTCTTGCGAAAGATCCAACTGAAGCCCTCAAGCACATTGAAGTTCCTGAATGGCAACGTTTCAGTGGATTTCACGAACGCAACCGGAGAAGATTTCCTGTCCATTCCGACCCTGTGGATGACATTGATCCTCCATTGATGAGAGAACAGGTTCCTGGCGAACCGCTCGACCGCCAAGCCTGGACATTCGGGGAATGCACGGTTTGGCTTCTAGATGCAGGACATGTAGATCACGGAAATGATGGTGACGGCTCATGACTCACTACTTCACGCGCGCTGTGGTCAATAAACACGCGCCGGAACACACTCTTCGACCTCTGCTTGATCCAAAAGACGCATCTGCGGCCATGGATGCTCACCGTCGGCTCATATGGACGCTGTTTCCGGGCCGACATGCCAAGCGGGATTTTCTTTGGCGTGCCGACGGCAATGGCAAGTTTCTGATCATTTCTGCACGGAAGCCGCATCCCACGCGCTTGTTCCGACCGATTGATTTCAAGCCATACAAGCCAGTCTTGGCGGCAGGCGACAGACTTGCATTTGTTTTGCGCGCAAATGCCACCAAGGACCGCAGGTCAAGTCCAGGTGAAAACACTGTGACCGGGACGAAACGAAGACCGCGTCGCAATCGACGCGTTGATATCGTCATGCACGCCATGCACGAACTTGGCCTCAAGGGAGGATCCCGTGGCAGTGATTCCCGCTCTTCACGACGCATGCAGGTTGCCGAAGAAGCTGCACAGTCCTGGCTCGCTCGCCAAGGCAAGTTGCGAGGGTTCGAGATCGGGATGCTGGCAGTCGAAGACTATCAGGCATTGTCGCTGAAACGCTCCAAAGGCAAGGCAGCGAAGCTTGGAGTTCTTGATCTCAAGGGCATTCTCACTGTCAGCGAACCGGAAGAATTTACAAACCTGCTATATGCCGGCTTGGGACGCGCCAAGGCATTTGGGTGCGGCCTGATGCTGGTGCGCCGAGCGTAACTGCCGATTGGAAAGATGACTCTCTCAGGAATGAAACCGCCAAAGCCCATCCCACTCAAGGAAAGGGCAGCAATTGTTTTTGTCGAGCGGGCTCGATTGGATGTAAAGGACGGAGCGTTTGTCGCCGTCTCAGCGGACGGCACACGCACTCATATACCCGTCGGTGGCCTAGCTTGCCTGATGCTCGAACCGGGTGCACGGATTTCTCACAGCGCTGTCGTCCTAGCTGCGCGCGTCGGCACGCTGGTAACCTGGGTCGGTGAAGCTGGAGTGCGGCTGTATTCAGCTGGCCAACCCGGTGGCGCCCGCTCGGACAAGCTCTTGTGGCAAGCGTCGCTTGCCCTCGAACCGGCAGCCAGGTTGCGTGTCGTTAGAGAAATGTACAGAGTCCGATTTGGGGAGGATGCTCCCCGAGAGCAATCAATAAATCAGCTGCGCGGCATCGAGGGGGCACGTGTTCGGGCAAGCTATGATTTGTTTGCCAAACAGTACGGTGTGGTATGGAAACGGCGTCGCTACGACCCAGACAACTGGGATGCCTCTGATATTCCGAATCGTTGCTTAAGTGCAGCTACAGCCTGTCTGTACGGATTGTCCGAAGCGGCGGTGCTTGCGGCAGGATATGCGCCTGCCATCGGTTTTCTGCATACAGGCAAGCCTCGATCGTTTGTTTACGACATTGCCGATCTTTGGAAGACGAAGACGGTGATTCCAGAGGCATTCCGGATTGCCGCTAGGGCGCAGCGGTGCGAGGAGTTGCAAATGCCGTTGGAGCGTACCGTAAGGCTAGCGTGCCGCGAGAGCTTTCGCTCCACCCAGTTGTTGTCCAGGATAATTCCCGGGATCGAGAATGTGTTGAGGGCTGGAGGACTTCTGGTTCCTGGACCGGCACCTGGGGCAATCCCTCCGGCAATCAAGAACAAGGCGGTAGGCGGTGATGTTGGTCATCGTGGTTGAGAATGCTCCTCACATGCTGCGCGGCAGGCTTGCCGTATGGCTGCTGGAGATTCGCGCTGGGGTTTATGTAGGACGCTACTCCCGGCGTGTTCGGAACCGGATATGGTCAGACGTCGAGGCACACATTGAAAATGGCGATGCAGTGATGGCTTGGGCTGCGCCAACCGACCAAGGTTTTGACTTTGCGACTGCTGGGAAAAACCGACGCATGCCGGTTGACTTTGATGGGCTTAAGCTGGTGTCGTTTTCTCCATTGGAAGATCGTTCGATAGGACGATGAACGTCGAATCTTGAATTGCTGTTTTGATATTTCTTCCCCAAATCAGTGCTCTTTGGGGGATTGCACTTGGTTTCTGGCGTGAATTATCATAGGATCCAGGAATCGAGCGTAGGATTAAGAGAGTTCCCCGCCCACGCGGGGATGAACCGCGACCACAGTGGAAACCCTGTCGCCACGCGCAGAGTTCCCCGCCCACGCGGGGATGAACCGGGAGCGTGGGCGGCGGCAATGTCGCAATGCACGAGTTCCCCGCCCACGCGGGGATGAACCGAAAGCGCTACAGGACTTCGGTTGGACCAATCCGAGTTCCCCGCCCACGCGGGGATGAACCGTTCGCGATCATACAATCGAGATCACAGATAATGAGTTCCCCGCCCACGCGGGGATGAACCGTAAACGATGTTTTCTTCTACTCGCTGAAACTCGAGTTCCCCGCCCACGCGGGGATGAACCGCCAAGATCATAGGCTATGCAGACGCTATCAAGGAGTTCCCCGCCCACGCGGGGATGAACCGGGACTAGGAGTGGCAAGGCTCGGATGCGCTCTGAGTTCCCCGCCCACGCGGGGATGAACCGGCGAGGACATTCGTGCAATCCGAGACGCCGTGGAGTTCCCCGCCCACGCGGGGATGAACCGTACCCTTGCGAACGCGTTTTAGCCATTTCTGCGAGTTCCCCGCCCACGCGGGGATGAACCGTCCCGCCCAATCGTGTGGGCATTGCCCGCTTTGAGTTCCCCGCCCACGCGGGGATGAACCGTCCTGCGTT
>JAPOOS010000068.1 GCA_026713305.1 Paracoccaceae bacterium | reverse complement strand
CCTGAACCCATAGATCGATCTGTCCCTGCGCCACCGCCAGCCCAGATTGATGCGCCAAACAGTTGCAGCGGGACCATATGACAGTTGCAACAGGGTTTCGCCGTTCGCTGCCAGCGAAACTCGCTCGACACGGATTTTGTTGTCCTTTTCGGAGTGGCGCAGTGTCGTAATCATTTCGTAGCCCTGCCGTTGCCGCTCCTCCTCATCCGAAGTGATGCGGGTCGCACGGCGAGTGGAGACCTGCTCGATTCGATAGAGATTGGAGATCATGCGACCTCCTTCCAGCCGCTTGTCGCAACTCACACAGCGTTCGAACTCCATCTGATCCCAAAAGTGCCCGTAGCCGCATGACGGACAGATGCGAGCGCCTTGCTTCGAGAGTGTGGAAGTGGTGTCAACGTTCAATTCGTCCCGCACTGAAAGTATGATTCTCCGCACCCGATACGTGCTGCCTTCGTGATAAATGATGGATTGCGGGCCGAACTCGGAGAGGCCGAGGAATCGCGGCCTGCTTAGGAATGAGTCGCGCGCTACACGCTGCCTGCGCCCAGGAATGTAGGCCATCAGCGGCAGGCGCGGAAAATTGTAGCCAGGCAAGAAGCCTTCGGAAGCAAGATAGCGGTAGGTGTAGAAGTCGGCGTAAAGGGCTCTTCCACTACCGAGAAGAACGTTTCGCTGCTTGAAGGCCTCGTCATATCTATCCTTGGCTTCCTTCCGCTTCTTTTCGGCTGCGACTGCGCTGGATATGATTTCGTTCGCGCTCTCCATCTGTCTCGCTGTCGCGCGATACAATGAGCGCCAGCGTTCGAACGCGTTGTCAAGTTGTCGTTTCGCTGCGTTGACTGTGTTGTCGAGCCAAGTTTCCGTGAACCAAGGGGCGGAAATCCCTGTGAGGTCGGATTCAAGGGATGCAAGCATGAACTGCGCCCGTCGCTTTGTCCGCGCAACAGCCCGAGGGCTGTCAATCTGCACGGCGGTGTCACTTGCAATTGGCAGTTCCTCGGGGCGCTCCATATCCAGAACGTCTCGAACGGAATTCCCAAGCTTGACACCAGTTTCGCAGAGCCACACCGCCTGCAGATGGCTGCAAATCAGATTCTCGTTGGCAAGGTCTATGGTTGGCGGATTAACAGCTCCAGAAACCATGCGCGCCGGCTTTGAAAAGAAGTATTGGTCATGCGGTGATCTCGCAGCGCAGTAGGTAACCACCAAGGCTGGCTGGCCGCTGCGGCCTGCGCGCCCGCTTCGCTGCGCGTAGTTTGCCGGTGTTGGAGGTACGTTTCGCATATGGACTGTGTTGAGAGATGCAATGTCAACACCAAGTTCCATTGTTGGCGAGCAGAACAGAATTGGCAGACCATCTGGCTTCAAACCCTTGCGGAATTTTGCTTCACGTTCCCTGCGGGTTTCGGCATCGACCTGGGCGGTGTGCTCTCGCGCCTCAAACTTGAGAAGTAGACGATTGTCTCCCTCCAGCAGTCGAGACACGCTTTCATACAGCAGCCGGAAAAACTTGTGCGGGGAGCCGCCCTTCTCATCTTTGATGTCGTCGACACTGCGCCATTCAAGGACGGAACTGTTGATTCGGTATCCCCTTAGTCCCCCATTCAAATCTGTAGGTTCAACGTAACCATAGTTGGTCAATACGAGAAGAATGTCGTCGATGACCGAATTGTATACATCTTCGTCGAATTTTTCTGGGTACTCTGGGTTGTTCGCGCCCCAAACTGATTGTGATTTGAGCTTTCGTCCGAACACGGAACGATGGGAGATGTACACCTGGTTTTCAAAGGATCTTCCCTTGGGTCGCGGTCGCGGGACCATGAATGCGTGAGAGATCAGGCGCTCGTCTTCTGAAAGTCCCCAAGGTTCCTTAAGCAGGTTGAAGCTTCGATTGCGCCATTGTACTTGGGATTGAGGGTCGAGGTAAATCGTCTTGATGCACAAAGCCTTGCGCATGCGATCAAGAAGGTCTTCAACGATTTCCTGTCTCTTGCCTGGTCCGATGGAACTGAGAAGGCGGTGCCGCGTTCGCCACTCACCCTCATCATGGCAGCAACTATTCAGGTCCTCGTACTTGATGTTCAACAGTCCCAGTTGTTCAAGGTTGGGGCTTGTGATTCTCCAGCCTCGCTTGAGATCGAGGTAGAGCCGGTAGCCCAAGACGTCGTGGAGCGTTTCGAGAGTGTTTCGGGCTTTGGGACCCTTTGCCTCTGGGCTTGAAGAGTAATTCGAGGCGTCCAACTGCAGATTGTTGAGCACCTTCTGGGCCAGGACATCGTCCGTTAGGTAGCCGCTGGTCGTGCTGCCCATCGCGGCAAGCAGTGCTCCTCTAAGAAGCAGGACTTGAATGAAATCATTGAAGTGCCCGGCTTGGAGACTCGCATCTTGCCGGTTGTCAGTGAACGCAAGGAGTTTCTTGGTCTGTTCATCCAAGTCAGTTCCTGCGAGATGCATGAGAGAGGACAGCGCCAGCACGGACATTGCCGAACTGCGGCCTTCGCTCGACAAGCCTGAGAGCTTGCCAAGGTCACTGCGCATGCTGCCGTCGAAGTACGCGTCGCATTTGGGATTGAGACAAAATCGAAACGAACCTGGAATGAACCACCCATGCAGTCCCTTTTCCAGGACACAGCCGAGTTCATCCACCTGAACCTCTATGGGATGGTAGCGCCGATAGTGGTACTTGAGCTGCGGCTTCCCATTTCGGAATTCCAGCCATACGTCCGGGAATTGATTCTCCAAGTCCCCGGGGTCGAATTTGTTCAGATGATCCGGCATCAAATAGCCGAACTGCACCTCGTCATCATCGTTCGAACGTTCCGTCAAGTCACGTGGCGAGAATGCTTCCGGCTTCCTGTCGACAAGGGTTGTCCAGACTGGGTAGTACTCCTGTCCACAACTGCGGCAAAAGCAGAGCCCGAATAGAGGCCGCTCCCGGTCACCTGGCTTGAACCTCTGCCCGTCAAGCGTCAGGTACCGCTCACCTGGAGCTTCCAAGGTGGAGAATACATTCCATGCACCGCTGAAGAACTGATGGAGGCGGAACGCAAAGAAGCCTGAATTGCTTTCATCGCTGCAATTGTGTGCAGCCAGAAGGAATTGCTTTAGAAACTTGTGGCACTTGTCGCGCTGGAGACCGCTGTCAGTTGAGAGTCTTTCTGACGCCTCAACAATGGTAAGCGGACGGGATACGCGTGTCAGCTTGCCGCCTTGATCCTCCAGTCCAAGGTTTTGCTCCACCCAAGCAGCTACAGGATGTTGAGAAAGCGATTCGTGGGTCGGGTTTGACGGCACGCCTGCATTGATGGATCTGCTCAAGTTCTGACCGTTTACCGAAACACTTGCTTTGGTAACGGGTTCGAGAGTCTCAGTGACGACGTTTGATTTCTTGACAGTGACCCCAAACAGCCGGCTGGCGAAGTTTGCAACGGCCGCGTTTTGATCTCTTGTCTCCCCCTTGGACACCATGGTTGCCGATGTGCCAATGCAAAGCAGGCGTTTTTCAAAGCGTTCTCTCACGCGCCGCACAAGCATGGCGACATCTGCGCCCTGTCTGCCACGATACGAGTGCAGTTCGTCCAAGACCAGGAATCGAAGCCCTTCAGCATGTTGCCGCACTGCCTTGTCCGTCTCCAGGAATCTTGTCATGATCAATTCAAGCATGACGTAGTTCGTCAGAAGGATGTCAGGAGGGTTCTTGGCTATTCGTTCCTTTTCTTCGTTCGATTCCTGGCCGGTGTAACGAGCGAATGTTACGGGCTCGCGGCCACTCTCGTAGCCACCCTCGACAAATTTCTTCAATTCGCCAAGTTGGCTGTTGCAAAGCGCGTTCATCGGATAAACGACGATGGCAGTGATGCCCTTGCAGGGTTCGCCCGCTTCCCTGCGGCGCAAGACGTCGTCCACAATTGGAATGAAATATCCGAGGGACTTGCCGGACCCAGTGCCCGTGGTCAGCACATAACTCTCGCGGCGATTGGCAATCGCAATGGCTTCAGCTTGGTGCTTGTGGAGACAAAGAGGGCGGCCATATCCATCATCAGCGGTCTTGATCCTGAAAATTCTCGCACACTCTTGGTTTAGCGTGCCTGCGGAAACCAGATCGTCGATCCAGCCGCCTTTCACAAACTTGGGATTCAACTGAATGAGCGGAGCAGGCCAAAAGCGCCCACCTTGGTAGGCTTCATCGACCGCCTGACGAATGTCCTCTGCCAGGATGGTTGTGAATCCTCGGGAAAAGCGCTCGTAATCCGAGATAATTGCATCGCGGAACGCAAATACATCCATCAGTTGCACTTCCTTCGGTCAGTGTTCGAACGCAGAATGTCCACGTCAATGATGAGCAAATGCTGGGCTGTTGCGTGGCCTGAATCACTTGGCATGAAGCGACTCTCTTGACAGTCGACGTCTAAGTTCACCAAGTTCATGGCCAATGACAGCCCATTGCTGACGCGGCATGCCGGAAGATGCAGGACAAATAGCCCAGGCTTGTCGCAACAATGCAGCCGGGTCGAAACCGCGACTGGGACCAATCGGATCGCTGCTCAAAGAAATCGGGAAACCACACAACTGCACTGCGATTTCTGGATGGGGAATTGGTGGTTTGGGCGTAAGCGGCAAGTGGTTTCCATTTCGTGCATATTCTTGGGGTACATTCTTGAGCCAAGTCTAATCCGTTTCATACCAGAAGTCATCGAAGACTTGAACAACTGCCTGGCAAGCGACGCGGGGTTGCTGTGCGGCGAATTCCGGCTGGGAGGGGGCCTGCCAGCCAACTTTCAACCTTCAAGACAGACCGACATTGCCATGCGAAGGAAGAAGCCCAGATTGAATGTCGCCGAATTTGCACAAGTGGAATTTCTTGGAAGCCGACCTAATGATCCCCAAACCGAAACTCGGTCAGCTTTGCGGACATTTGCCACACAGCCAAGCCGACGCATCGTCGGCACCAATTCCAGCAAGACCATGTTCACGTCAGCTGTTCCGTCGCAGTGCTGGATGTCGGTCCAATGTACGAGTGTCTTCAGAAAGCGCTTATGTTGACGACTATCTTTTGTCGTTTGCGACCGCTGATCTTCCAGGCTGTCGTGGACTTGGCCTCCCGAATCCACTAGCGAAGCGTTAAGCAATCATGCGGCTGCGAAGAATTGAGACTTGCTGCCTTCTGACCAGATGGGAGATGGGACGAGTGCATATTGCCTTCACAGGAACTGGCTTGCATCAATGCCGTTGTGGGACTTGATCATGATCATGTTGGGTTCCCGCAGGAGCGGGGTCTTCGTGATGCTGGGCGACAGGTTGATGGCAAGGGACGAATTGCCCCTGCGCGGGCGTTGCGACGGCACATTGAATTGGACGGGAGGTCGCTGATGCCGGCGGAAGCGGAAAGCACTGTGGAAGTCTCTCGCAAGGCGGCCGCGCTTGCGGGACAGCTTCTGGGCGATGGCTTGAACGAAGCGACTGTCCGCAACCGG
>JAPOOS010000061.1 GCA_026713305.1 Paracoccaceae bacterium | reverse complement strand
TTGGGTTTGGCTGCATTCATCGCTTTCCCCCGAATCCGGCGGCAAGGTCGCTGCGTTCCAGCACTCCGACCATGCCCTCATGCGAGGCGCCGACAAACGCGCCACTGAGACTTCCGGCGTCACCGCTGTACCGTGAGAAGGAGTTGCCGTTTACCTCCACCCAGTAATGCAATGATCCGCTGCCCCAGGTGTCGTCATTGTCGAGGTGCTTCAGATCCTCGAAATACAGCTGACTGGCAAGAGTTGACATGTTGATGTTCAGTTCAGCGGTTCCCACGACCTCCTCGGGGGTTTGGGTGCGCGTGAATCCAAGCAATGCGCCGGACCATGTCACGGTTCCGGTAAGGTTTGTATTTTTTGCCAAACTGCCGTTCGGCTCAGGCCCCTCTGCCCAAGGTTGCAGAAATCCATTGGCAGATGCAATGCCAAACGAGGCCTTTTCGCTGCCCTGCAAGGCAAACTCACCCTTCAAGTGCGATGAAGTGTCGCTCCAGCCGCCCAAGCTGTCGGCATCCAGATCCGCATGCTGCAATCCTGCATCGAGTTTGCCATACATGGCCAGCAGACCGTTGCGGTCAATGGGAGTAAGAATGAAAGCAGGTGGAGACATTACAGTTTCCTCGGCAAGTTTCTCAGCCATGACTGTATCATCTACATGCCCCCAAGCTCCTAAGGCGTGCATGAGTTCGTGAAGGATAACTGCTGTCATCATTCTGTCGGGATCTGAAAAGCGGGAGAACTCGTTGGGAAATATCGTCACACTCGCTCCAGTCGCTCCCTTGGAAGTAGCCACCTGATTGCCTTTGGCATCTAGCTCGTACCAATACTTCGCCTCCACAGTGCCAAGCCACGGAGATTCCCCCGATGGTGTAGCTGGTCTTGCACGATCGAAAGTCACCTTTATGGCGCCAGATTTTTGGCCGGCTGTCCAACTGGGAGACAATCTCATTCTTTTGTTGTAGGGCAATGCGGTGTTGACTATGCGGACGGCATCCTCGGTCAGGCGCCGTTGGTCAGCGGTGGCGTCGGCATGGATCTGAACCACCGTGGGATCCACAAATGGGGATAACCCAATTTTCTCCAGGTGGCTACGAACGTAATCGACGACTTCGGTTTCGGTGGAATCGCTGACATCCGCGAGATTTCCCTTCGTAATCGAAACTCCGTTGATGTCCTTGACGGGTTCAAGTGCAGATTGCGATGCGACGTCCGAACCAACATGAACTCTGTTGCGATGGACGATTGTTGGTGGGGCGAGTGGCCTGGCGGCGCCATATAGACCCTCTTGCAGTGGATTGACGCCTTGGAATGTGAATGTGTAAGTTGGCTGCGAAGTGTCCGGTGGTGGCGGCCTAGGGCTTTGCGGCGGCCTAGGGCTTTGCGGCGGCTTCGGTTGCGCTGGCGGCGCCCAAGGGCTTCCGCCACCACCTCCGCCACCGCCACCGCCACCACCTCCGCCACCGCCACCGCCTCCGCTTCCGCCACCACTGCCTTCATCTCTGTCATCGTCGCCAGGATCCGAAGGCGGAGGCTCGTTTGGTTCTCCTCCCTCGTCGCCCGAGCCCCCAACGGCGCCGGCGGGGACCTGACCTCCTCCACTCACACAGCCAGCCAAGGCAACGGTTGCAACGAGGAAAACCATCAATAGAACAGTTCTTGACATGCGAGGACCTCCAGGCTTGTGTTTGCGCAGAAAAACCATCCAACTGGACAACGATTGAACCAATGAAGTGGGGGGGGGGAAGTACACAAAAACGTGAAGACCACAAGCAATTGAATTATCTTCTTGCAGGACATGCGTGTTTGGGCTTCGCCTGTCCGGGAAAACCGGATATGTTTCGGAAAATGGTTGGCGTGGGAGCAATGGTCAGTGGATGCTATTGGCAAGCAACACGCCGCAATGTGTCAACCAACTCTCATCCCCGAACCTGAAGACAGTTCCATTGATTCAGGCCGCTGCTGGCTGTTCCCGGAAGCTCTCGAAATGGCCGACTTGGAGAGCCTGGACATCAATCGCCGCTGTGACACCGGACGACCCCCGAAGGACGGCGTTGCCATGCCGGGCCTTTGTGGCCAAGGCGACATGGGGCATGAAGACAACCCGCGAGCTTCTCGACCGTCTCAAGTTCGACCTCTCTCTGCGTCGCATGTGCGGCTGGGTTTTTCGAGGTGAGGTTCCGAGCGAGGCGACGGTCAGCCGCGCCTTTGCCGATTTTGCCGTCAATGATCAAATTTCGCTTTGGCATTGCTTCGCATTGCTCCGGCCTTGATGCTGCGGAACACTGAACTCCATCGGCGATGCCGCCGTGCGTCCAGGCCAAGCACGCTTTCCTGACATTGGTGATGGTCGGGATTGACAGGAGGGACCGACCGACAGCGATGCCGCGAGCCGTGCCGAGCAATCGATGACGTCAGTCGCGAGGCTTGGGCGCCAATTAATTCAGTCGGGAGCGCCGAGCGATGAATTCCTGTCAACTGGATCGCTTGAGCTGTTGGTCGGGATGAAGGCGGCGTGCGACACTCCGATTCGGTCAGCGCCGCCCGAGTCTGCGACAACGCTTGTACCGTCGCCTGCAGGCAAACACGTCGCCAGGACAGGAAGGCGTCCAGCGCCTTTCCCGCAGGCGAGCGGGAGTGAGACTCTCGGGCATGACAACCATGAGCCGGTGGAGCGAACGGGAATGTTGCGCAGGCAGGGCAGGTTCCACACACGCATGGACGGGAAAGACCCGACACAGGCTGCAGCGCCAAGGCGACGGTCGTGTGCGCGATGCCGCCAAACCTGTGCCGGCCATACATCGTGCCGCAAGATGGGCATAGGCATTCGCTGTCAGGCGTGGCCGCATTTCGCAATTGTCGACGGACGAATCGTGTGAGTTGGTCGATTCGAATGGATCGGCACGGGAATCACGGGAGCCAGTGAGCCACGGCGATGCCGCCGACTGTCAATCCAGCGGCAATTCCTGTCTGGTCGCTGGAACCTGGGAACAGGAGACTCCCGTTGGCGCTGCGGCAAGCGCGCTCCGACTGTCTCCGTGGAATCCAGGCGCTGTCGATGGCTGACAGGACGGCCTTTGCGCCCGTTCCGTCGGCGTTGGGTTGGGCTGAATTCATCGCTTTCCCCCGAATCCAGCGGCTAGGTCGCTGCGTTCCAGCGCTCCGACCATGCCCTCATGCGAGGCGCCGACAAACGCGCCACTGAGACTTCCGTCGTCACCGTCGGACCGTGAGAAGGTGTTGTCGGTTACCACCACCTGGTATTGCAATGAACCGCTGCCCCAGGTGACGTCATTGAGGTTCTTCAGATCCGCGAAATCCAGCTGACCGGCAAGAGTTGAGATGTCGATGCCCAGTTCGGCGGTTCCCACGACCTCCTCGGGGGTTTGGGTGCGCGTGAATCCAAGCAATGCGCCGGACCATGTCACGGTTCCGGAAAGGTTTGCATTGTTTGCCAAACTGCCGTTCGGCTCAGGCCCCTCTGCCCAAGGCTGCAGAAATCCATTGGCAGATGCAACGCCAAACGAGGCCCTTTCGCTGCCCTGCAAGGCAAACTCACCCTTCAAGTGAGAGGAAGTGTCGCTCCAGCTGCCCAAGCTGCTGGCATCCAGATCCGCAAGCTGCAATCCTGCCTGAAGTCTGTCATACATGGCCAGCAGACCGTTGCGGTCAATGGGAGTAAGAATGAGAGCATGTGGAGACTCCAAAATGTACTGAGCCATGATTGTGCCATCTACATGCCCCCAAGCTCCCAAAGTGTGCATGAGTTCGTGAATGATAACTGCAGTCATCGTTCTGTCGGGATCTGAAATACTGGAGAATTCGTTGGCAAATATCGTCACATACCCTTCAGCTGCTCCCTTGGGAGAAACCACTACTCTGCCATTGTCAACCGTGTACCAATAGTTCATCCGCGCATGGCCAACCACAACTCTCCCCGATGTTGCAGGTGGTCTTGCATGATCGAAAAACACCTGTATGGCGCCAGTCGGGCCGCTGGTTT
>JAPOOS010000169.1 GCA_026713305.1 Paracoccaceae bacterium | reverse complement strand
GAGGCGATTGCAGAGCTCCGAATGGCAGGAGTGATTGACAAGTCGGGGTTGATAGGCGCTGCAACGGCCGGAAACGAAAGTCGATTGATCCGCGACGGTCGAACCAATGCCTACGTCCTCCATAGATCCGAACACTCCGGGGCATCGCCAATACTCGTCACTCAAGGCGACGTGCGTGCGATTCAGCTTGCCAAGTCGGCTCTATACGCAGGCGCCAAGTTGCTGATGGACAAACTTGGAAGCAAGCATGTGGATCGCATCGTTCTTGCCGGCGCTTTCGGCGCTCACATTTCTCCCAAACATGCGATGGTCCTGGGAATGATACCGGACTGCAAACTGGACAAGGTCGTGTCTGCCGGCAACGCCGCCGGCACCGGCGCCCGGCTGGCATTGTGCAACCTCAAGGCAAGAGCAGACATCGAGGAAACAGTCTGCAGGATTGAAAAGATCGAGACCGCAATCGAGCCAAGATTTCAGGAGCATTTTGTGAACGCCAACGCGTTGCCGCACGCGATCGATCAGTTCCTCCACCTGTCGCGACACGTCACGCTGCCGGAAGTCTCGCACAATGTTTCCAGGAACCGAGCAAGAAAGCGTGTCCGACGCCGCAGGTGACGCAATTCGATCGAACTCCGGCAATTGAGCTTCACGACTGTTTCCAATGTCGCTTCATTGTGGCGCCCTCCCCTCTCCAATTCCCGCTTCATGCCGAAACTCACCCGCATGCCGAAGACCGCCGGAACTGTGGGTGCGGCAAGAAATGCCAAAATCTGCCCTGATTGAGGTGCCTTTCCAATAGGAGAGGGATGCTCATGCCGCTGCAAGTCCCACAGAAACCTGAGCCTGCCGTGGCTTGTCAGGCAATGTTGGTAGTGTTCAACGACTGGATTGATGCTGTGCCGACCCAGGAACACTGCCCAATCCATAGGGCGGTCGAGAAATATTTCCGCGCGTAGAAGAGCGGCACGCACATCAAGGACCGCAAGCTCGACGATGCCGACGTCCAGCGCAAGCGCCTCGCCTTCGACGCCATCACCGCCTGGCGTGTATTCGCACTCGAGCGGGGTGCCCGCACCTATCCCGACGAACCGGCTCGCAACGTCGTCTTCGAGGACGAGACATTCGTGCTCAAGGAACTTTGCGGAGCTTTGGCATCCGACTTGCAAGGGGAGGACCGCCCATTGTCGGCAGCTTCGTCTTCGATCTCGGTCGGCTGGCCGGGTTCGCCCAATCCAGGCGGCATCTACTGCCCGGCGTCCGAAAAACGTGGCAGGGCTGCATCAAGCTGCAAACGGCGCTGCGCTTCCACAAGCGAGCGAAGGCAATGTCGCAGAGGCTGACGCAATTGGAGCGGGAAATGGAGAAAACGAGAGCGACAAACGAAATGACTCGTATGTGTAAGAGTATTAGGATGGGGGCCGAGGTCTGGCGCGGCGCAACGCCGTACAAAACCAACGCGAACCCGATGACTTATCGCGCCCGCTCGGGGTGGCGGTTCGTCGCCTTCGCGCGATCCAGGTTGTTGGTGACCCTCAGAGCCGCTGGTGTCCCGGCGCCCGGTTCGGCTGGATTGGCTCCCGTCGGAGGGAATCCGCGGGACGTGAGGATCTTCTTCGCAATTTTGTCGGCAACCGAACCCATGCTGTGCTTTCTTTGGTTTACGCTCTCGGCGGTCACCCGTCCGCCTGACAACAAAGCGGCCAACTTGAGGCGGGAAATCGCGTCTAACCCTGCATGTGCCTGTAGGCAAGAACCCCGGTCAGGAACGTGTCCGCGTGCAGGGTGCGGCGCACGAGCTTCCAATCCTGGAACGCCAGTTCTGCCAGGTCTACAAGGTCAAGAACCTCGCTCCGGGTGAAACGAAGCGTGCGGTTGTAGTCTGCATCGTGGCGGGCTTCCTGTAGCTGAACGAAAGCGGTCGCGACGTCGACTAACGGTTGGGGGACGGCCTGCCGATTGAAGCCGGACGAGAGTTTTGGAGACACCTGTTGCTTGGTAAACTCAAGGGCCGCTTGCTTCATGAACGAGTGGTGAAATGCCCGCGCCAGGCTGTCGCGCAGTGGGCGGCGCACATTGCCCGACAGCAAGAGCTTGGTCGCCTCGTCGACCAGAAGGTGAAACAAAGCGTAGTAGGACGCCGACACCGAGCGGCGAAGACTGGCCTGGGTCGGTTTCTTGGGTTCCTTCCGGGCAAGGAACCGGGCCTGTTTCAGCAAGCCCGAATGAAGGCTCACTGTTCCTGCTCCACCTCGGATGCGCAGCGAAATCGAATGTAGACGAGCGTGGAGGAACCGACCATGTCCTGCACGAGTTTGCTGATGATCGAACGCAATCGGAATCGCTTGGCGAACTCGACATCGTCGTCTGTCAGCATCGCCCAGACCCAGACCGCGGGGTATTGGGTCGAGTCGGTGCCGGACTCGACATGCCAGCTGCTGACGGGCGTGGGAAGTTCGGGAAGCTTGCGAAGCGCCGCTTCGATCGTGTTCGTGGAGATATCCATATACTTCACCTTTGCAAAATTGCCGTGCGCCGCGAACGGTCTGCGGGAAACCCGCACCATCCCAAAGTGTTGTTTGCCTAGCCTGACTTCCCAACTGGAAAAGTTGGCATGACAGTTTGACCGGCATGGGCCGGGTTGCTGCTTGCTGGTCATCGAACCCGGGGGATCGCCCGTCGCCGTTCGGCGGGACCAGCGATCTCTGCGAGCACGACGTGGGCAGGCTCCGCGATCATGCAGCTTCCTCGATTGCCCGTGT
>JAPOOS010000304.1 GCA_026713305.1 Paracoccaceae bacterium | reverse complement strand
GCGTTCCACTTGCGCTCGAGATGCATCAGCGTCGAACTCTTGCCGGCCCCGGGAGCGCCGTAGAGTATGCGCGTCATGCCGCTGGCCTGGGGCTCCTTGCCCTTGCGCCGCTTCCACAGGTCAAGGCAACACTTCTCGATGTCGGCGAGCATGTCCGCGCGGCCCGCATAGTAGGGCGGCACGCTGCGATCTCGGTCACGAATGAACTGCGCCAGATCCTCAATCTGCTTCTCCGAAAGTGTCATGTCGATTCTCCCGTTCGGGTCCCCTCCTGCCATGGATTGCGATGCTGGACGAAGGCCGTCGCCACGCTGGGCGGCACCTCTTCCAATCGTCGAGAATATAGTTCAACTTGCCTGCATTCAAGTTGCCGGAACAACAGACAGCAGTCGGCTTTGCGGAAATGACTCGGAGACACGACCGTTGGCGAGCGGGATGCTGGCTGCGGCAACCGCTGTTTGAAGGACGCTGCCTGTGCAAGGACTGCAACAATTATGTAGCAGGTGCGGCGGAACTTCTCTCCAGCGACCCGGATCGGACGGTTTCCAACATCACGCGAGAAAGGGCCACATAGTGATAATCCGGCCCAAACCGAATGACTTTCCTTCAATGATTCAACAAAAGTCTTGGTTTAGGATGACATGGCTTGCTGTCGCGCATGATGCGGCCGGCCTTGTCGTCAAGGGAGGTAACAGCATATCGCAACTGTTCGGTTGTCGGAAGCGCTCCCTGCATTGGGAGATTGGTCCCGGAACCGATAGGAATCGACGAATTGACTTTGTTCCAGACGCAACGCCCAAGGTGCTTCGAGGAAGCGAACTGCGGGACTGTCAAGCACTGTCGCCCAATGGCCCGAAAGCTCAGCATAAATCAACGAGTGAAAACTTCAATGAAACGGTCAGGTCTGCTTCCCAAATGAAATGGTTCATAACTCTGTGTGATACACACCCCACATGCGGAGTGCAGCAAAGGTCAACACATGGCGGTTCTACGTCTGCCACTTGGCGAGGTACCGCGCGGACAGGTGCCGGTTTCGGTGGCTGGCGTTGAATGCGAACTGCACTTCGTAACTCGTGAATGCCATCATGTGCGCTTCTTTCGCTCGGCAATCCAACTTGAGAATGCGAATGAGCAGCAGTTCGAGCGCCTTGCACGGTCTGCCTTTCCTGCTCTCAAATGGGCCGACAAAGTTTGGAGTGGCCTGGGAGATTTCAGCCGACCATACATTGAAGTCCGGAATGAATTGATCCTTTGTCTGGGTGGACTCAACGATCATGGGGCGAATTGTTTCCATGAGCGTCACTTGGATGGCGACTTGAGCAAGTTGCCAAGCGTTTTGTCCGCAAGGGTCGGTTTCAAGACCTCGGATGAAAATGGCCGCACAAAGCGATTTCCGCCGGCTCAACGAGATCGCACTCGCCGTCATCGCGGAACCGACAGAGTGTTCTGGTGGCACGCCAAGTTGAAGCCCAACGTAGTTCGGGCTTACTTTCTCTACGAATCCCCTGTGGCACGCTCTGCCCCTAACGATCACGGCAGAATCGTTGTCGGTCTGTTCAAGCATCACTGCATCTTGCCGCACTGAGCCTGCGACTGAATTCAGCCGCTTGCCAAAGCCGCCGCCCGGCAGCGCTGTCAGATGGGAGACCGCCTGAATTCTGTTTTCCGGGTCGGCCGCGCGTGTGCCAGCGCTGGAGACCCGCAAAGGGCATCGACAAGGCACGGGAAAGCCATGCAGTCGAATTGAAAGCGGACGGTTTCGAAGTCGACAGGCAAACAGGCATCTGCGGAATTGCCAGGACAGGAACATAGCGGAATGCCATGTGAAGCCACTATGTGAAGTTGGCATTGCTCGCCGGATGATGTCCGGAGGCTCTTGAAAGGCGCTCGGTGCAGCGTATGCTAGGCATTTGACTGGGCGCGGATAGAGTTTCGAACCACTGCAAATGCTCAATTCGTTGGGTAAAGTGGCTCTGCAGGCGGCTGCAACAGACGTCGGCGACTCAATTCTGGACTTGGATTGAGGCGGGAGCTTCGGTTTCCCGCATGGAGCTTGGGCTGCGTTGGTTATTGGGACTGGATCAATGAAGGCACAGCAGCGGTCGCGGTTGAGGCAGGAAATACTTGGAATTGGAGACGCGGTCGAACGTCAACTGACATTGGATGACCAACCAATCAGGGCTGCTGCATCGGCGCTTCGCGAAATCAATCCTCCATACATCGCGACAATCGCCCGTGGCTCATCAGACCATGTCGCCACATACTTGAAGTACGCCTTTGAACTTGCGATGGGAATGCCGGTTGCGACCATTGGGCCTTCTCTGGCGTCAATATATGGTTCAAAACTACATTTGGCCGGAAGTGTGTGCATAGCGATTTCGCAGTCCGGCCAAAGCGGGGATATCCTGCAACTTGCACGCACGGCAAGTGACAGCGGCGCACTGCTCTTGGCAATAACCAACGATCCGGATTCCGAACTTGCCTCGCTAAGCGATCAGGTGCTTGCAACCAATGCCGGGCCGGAACGCAGCGTGGCGGCTACCAAGACATTTGTGACTGCTGCCCTGATTGGCTTGCGTGTCCTGGCACATGCAAATCAAGACACCGATCTCATCAACGCCACACATTCGCTTCCCGGCCGGCTGGAGGCTGCCGCGCGCGTCGACTGGCCAGAGTTGCTGGACGTGGCAGCGTTGGCCAGCAGCATGATTGCGCTGGGCAGAGGCCTTACATTCGGAATCTCAAACGAGCTTGCGCTCAAGCTCAAGGAAGTTTGTCAATTGCATGCGGAAAGCTATTCCGCGGCGGAATTCCTGCATGGGCCTGTCGCAATCATCGAAGCCGGATTTCCAGCGATTGCGCTGGCCATTGGGGATTCATCGGAAGACACGGTGGTTGAGGTTGCTGATCACTTGGCCGATCTTGGGGCAAACGTCTTTGCGACGTCTGCGAAGGCTCGCAAGGCGAAGACGCTGCCGGTCATTCCGACAAGGCATCAAATGACTGATCCGCTGTCACAGGCAACCACATGTTATGCGGTGGTGGAGAGGATCGCTTGCCACATTGGATCCGACCCCGACCGGCCGAGGCACTTGAACAAGGTCACGCTTACCAGATGACCGGCAAGGCGCATCGGTTTGGAACCAAGTTGTTTCCTGGCAGGTCGTTGCGAGTGGCAAGGGAGCCTTTGTGGCGCGTCAATTGGACGCAGAGAACTTCGTTGTGCCGTCATGAGACTGCAATGGTGCATTGTCGGCATGCAGCGGCAGCTGTGCTTGGCTGTACCTCGCCTTTTCTGCCACCCGCGGAATTTCCGTCAATGGCAAGCGAATGCAGCGAGTGAACAGCGCTTGTTCGGCAACCGCTTGAAGGACAGGAACTGCTGGCGGGGACGGGTAGCTGCCGCCCACGGATGCCGGCCGCGGGAGATGTCTTGAATCATTCGAGCGATGCAAGAAACTTTTCGGCGTCGAGCGCGGCCATGCATCCGCTTCCAGCCGACGTCACTGCCTGTCGGTATGTGCTGTCAATCAGGTCGCCGGCCGCAAACACACCCGGAATCGAAGTGCGCGTGCTTCCCGGTTCAACCGCCACGTAACCTCCCGGAATCATGTCAAGCTGGTCGGCAAAGAGCTCCGATGCGGGAGAATGGCCTATGGCGATGAAAACGCCCGAGCAGTCCAAGTCGGAAACTGCGTCAGTCTGATTGTTCCAAACCCTGACCCCGGTGACGGTCCTTGGGTCGGCAGTTCCAACCACCTCGCGAAGCTCATGAAACCACAGCGGCTCAATTTTGTTGTTTCGGAACAAGCGGTGTTGCAGAATCTTGTCGGCCCGCAACTCATCCCTTCTATGAACCAGCGTGACCTTTCTGGCGAAGTTTGTCAGGAAGAGGCTCTCCTCAACCGCTGTATTGCCCCCGCCAACCACGATTACATCGAGCCCGCGGAAGAAAAAGCCGTCACATGTTGCACAGGCGGATACGCCATGTCCCTTGTAGGCATCTTCACTTGGCAGCCCCAACCAGTTCGCCTGTGCTCCGGTCGCCATGATCAACGTGTCGCCAAGATATAGCTGCCCGCTGTCGCCGACTGCCCTGAAGGGACGGGCGCCAAGCTGAACTTCGACTATGTGATCGGACTCGATTCGCACACCGACCGAGGCAGCGTGCCTTTCCATGCGCACCATGAGATCCGGCCCCATGACCATCTCGTCGCCGGGCCAGTTTTCGACTTCCGTGGTGATGGTCAGTTGGCCCCCAGGTTGTATGCCTTGCACCAGGACCGGATTCAGCATCGCTCTTGCCGCATAGACAGCGGCGGTGCAACCGGCAGGTCCGGAACCAATTATAAGCGCCTTGGTGCGAATTGCGTCGGTCATCGCTTTTTCTCAGTGCTCCGCGCCCCAGCCGGTTTCCGGCCGAGCAGCCGTTTCAAATCGTGATGAGCGATAGATTGTGTCGGGAAAGCGGCTTTGCAACACCTTCCGTCACCAGCGAAGTGCGTCCGGTGCACATTGCCAGGGAATTTTCTCCGTCGAGCAGGATCATGTGCAGGAAAAAGACCATCCCGGGCTGAATGATCGTCTTTGCCCCGGCACGAAACATGAAGCGATCCATCCAAGTTGGCGTGAAACGCGCACCCAGCGAGTAGCCGCAGGCGTTCAATCGAAAATGTCCCATGCCATTGTCTTCCAGCGCTTGAACATGTTCGTCGAACACTCTTTCCATGCTGTTTCCGGGACGAAGTTCACTCTCGCAGCGCAACAGGGCTTCGACCCCGACCTCATGCATGCGCAGATGCTGCCTGCAAGGCTCGCCAATGATCAGCGTCCGCATCATCGCAACATGGTAATGGCGGTAGACTCCTGCCCATTCAAGGTTGAGCTGATCCTGTTCATCCAGCGCGCGGGTTCCCGAGGCGTAGCGAACCAACATGGCGTGTTCCGCCGAGCCTATGATGAATTCGTTGCCCGGATAGTCGCCGCCTCCTTCGAACACTGCGCCCTGCATCCGCGCCAGAACTCTGCCTTCATCGACGCCGGGAGCGGATGCTTCGACCGCCGCGTCAAGGGCATTGTCCGCAAGTTCGCCTGCCTTCCGCACATAGGCAAGTTCAGCTTCCGACTTTGTCAGCCTCATTTCGGGCACGACATCGCTGGCCTCGACCAGCGTCGCCACACCGTCCAGGCGCTCATGCACCCGCAGGCAATTGTATCCTGTCAGGCCGCAGGTGTCTGTCTCGATGCCCAGCCTCTTGCCGGAAAGGCCCAGTTCCTGAATCAACTCAGCCAGATCGTTCTCCGGCCGCGCGGCATCGTCATCCATCCAAATCCTGACGTCCTCGATGTTGGACGTGAGCCGCGCCTGCAGCAGGTCTGCCGAGCGCGTCAGCAACACCGGTCGTGGGCCACCAACGACCAGGCATTGAAAAAAGCAGAATCCGAAAGTGTCGTACCCGGTCAGCCAGTACTGGCTTTCCGGTGCGAAC
This sequence comes from Paracoccaceae bacterium, assembly GCA_026713305.1. GTDB lineage: Bacteria > Pseudomonadota > Alphaproteobacteria > Rhodobacterales > Rhodobacteraceae > MPNP01. The sequence goes on along the minus strand of JAPOOS010000304.1, from coordinate 9,440 downwards.
AGCAGCATGCCGTCAAGGCTGCTCCTCTCCATGGCCTGTTCAAGCTGCCCTGTCCGAGCCGCAAATTCCTCGTCGCTGAAATGTAGCATGCCTTGGCCTTCACATTGAAATTGCTGAAATCATCACACCGAAGCCAGACTCTCCCCGGTGATGGGAACGGCGACAGGAAAAGCAGTTCCTTTCGTCGTCGTAGGTGCAACGCGACATGCGTTCCCGGCAGCCAACCCCCGAGCGTTTCAGCAGCTCCAGGCCAAGCCCCGTAAGGTCGAAATCAAATCGGTTGCGTGGGTTGATGCGGAAATGCCCTTCGCAGTCGGGGATTGCACTGAGAAACATGTCAACCACTTCGGCGCCCACTTCGTAGTTTGCCTGACTGATGGCCGGGCCGATCACTGCGTTTGTGCTTTTGCGCTGCGCTCCCGCAAGTTCCATGCTCCGGACGGCGTTTTCGATGATCCCGGCCTTCATTCCTCGCCATCCAGCGTGCACCGCCGCAATGACCATGTTCTCTCTGTCGGCCAGCAGCAAGGGCAGGCAGTCGGCTGTCAGCACAGCCACCGCGAGGCCTTTCCTGTTGGTCACCAAGCCGTCGGTGTTGTCCGGTTCGAATCCGCTCGACTCGCTCAGAAACTGGACGCGGGAGGTGTGGCGCTGGTGGGGCACAAGGAGGTTGCCGACTTCCACACCGATGTGCCGTGCCACCAGGCGCCTGTTTGCACGAACGTTTGTTTCACTGTCATAGAGCCGGAATCCGCAGTTCAGGCTCGTGCAGACTCCCGAGGAATGGCCACCGCGCCGTGCAAAGAAGCCGTGGCGAAACGGGTGGAGAAGTTCCGATTCAAGCCAGCTTACGCCCATCATGCAAACCCGGGAGGCAATGGCGCGCCCTTCCTGTACAGCGCCATGACTTTGAACAGAGAACCCATCGCATCTGTGTCCACCAGCCGATGAAGGGCGGCAACATGGCTGCGAAGCATGTCGCCCGAAAGCCCACGAGCCAGAATCCGAGCGCGCTGCTCTATGCCCAGACGCTTGAGAAACGTGCCCTGCCTGGATGTTGCCACGGCGACTCGGTCGCCGGCGGCGACGGCCAGCGCACCGAAATCAACGTGAGCGCTGATGTCGGCCCTTCCAGGCGTCTCGAACGGCTCTGCAAATTCATTGCCGGCGATTGCCTGTATCGTGTCTCCCGACCCGCGCGCTTCGCCATAGTCGACAATGAGAGCCAAACCGCCGTTTCTGTTCACGAGGCCTGACAGCTGCTGCATGTAGGTGACGGCCTCCGGTCGCCACTCAACAATGCTTCCGGGCTTGACCCGCTCGAATCCATACCCCGGCGGGCGTCCTTGCAGCGGCAGAAAAACCGGCACGAGACGACTGTGGTTGACGGCGACATGAAGCTCCTGCCAGCATCTTCGAGTGCGCCTGAACTGCCTCACAGCAAGCGCATCGAAGAACTCGTTGGCGATGGCGAAGGTTGTCCTCTCGCCAACGCCTTCAAGATTCCTTGTCCAACGGGGTCGGTAGCTCTTCAATCGTTCATGCTGCTGCTCTTGGAGCGTGCGGCTTCGCTCGCACAGGACGACGCGGGAACTGGAGACAAGCTCGCTCACCTGGGATGCCGCCCGCAGGAGATCGGACATGAGTGTGCCGCGGCCGGGACCCAGTTCCAGCAGGTTGCACCTCCTCGGCTTGCCGGTCAACACCCAATGCCTCGCAAAGCACACGCCGATGAGCTCTCCGAACATTTGGCTGATCTCTGGAGAGGTTGTGAAGCTGGCGGGCGATCCGACCGGGTCCGGCCTGTTGTAGTAGCCGTGCCGTGGATGCAGGGCGCAAAGCCTCATGTAGTTGTCAAATCGCAGCGCGCCGTGCAGGTGGATGTGATTGACAATCTTGTGTTCGAGTGGGTTCACAAGCGCAGCTTTCGACGGTCCGACAACCAGTAAACCGCACCAAGACCCAGGCATATCATTGGCAGCGAAAGCAGCTGGCCCATTGACATGCCGATTGTGTCCGAAAACCGCACGACATGACCGAGTGGGTTGTCTGGAGTGATGTAGTGCGGGTCGGCCTCTCGCACAAACTCGACGAGGAACCTGACGAAGCCATAGATTGCCAGGAACAGACCGCCGGTTCTTCCAGGCGTTCTTAGCCAGCCGGCGCGATAGGCACACCAGATCATGACGCTCCCCAATATCAAGCCCTCGGCAACCGCCTCATAGATCTGCGACGGATGTCGAGCGCATGCTGTCTGCCAAAAATCCGGACAAATGGTTGCAGGACCGGAGGGAAATACCACTGCCCACGGCGCTTCCGAAGGTCGGCCGTACAACTCGGAGTTCACGAAGTTTGCGAGACGTCCCAGAAACAGCCCCGGAGTCACCACTATCGAGACACCGTCCAGCACTTGAAGAATCGGCATCTTCTGGAGCCGGCAATACACAATGGTGGCGGTGATGTTGCCAACAAGCCCACCATGAAAGGACATGCCGCCCTGCCAAATCATCAATGCCTGCTCGGGGTTCTGGATATAGTGCTGCGGCTGGTACATCAGCACGAATCCCAGCCGGCCCCCCAGAACGGTGCCAATGATGATCCAGGTGAGAAGCGCCTCCAACTGCCTGGGAGTGGCAGGAGCCTTGTTGTCAGGCCAAAGATGCGGCCGCTTGACCAGCGACAGGAACCAAGCCCATCCGATGATGAATCCTGCAACATAGGCCATGGCGTACCAACGCAGGGCAAAGTGAAACCCACCCAAGTTGACGGAAAAAATTTCCGGACTGATTGCCGGAAGGACTATGGCAGGTAGCATGCTCTACGATCGTGATGGCGGAAACAACCAGTCTCGACATCCGCAATTGCAGTGGCAAGGGCGAAATGCAAGGCAGCTGCACACAGCGACTCGACGCCGACGCCGCTTGAACGAAACGGAAACCGGCACCATGTGCATGCAGCAAAACCAAGGAATAGAGAGATGCAGAACAAAGACAAGTTTTTTGACGATTTGGCAAAGCTGTTTCAGAACGCCGTCGGCGTTGCCCAGGACGCCGGTCAGGAGGCGGAGAACCTCTTTCGCGGATTTGTTGAGCGGCAATTGGCCGACATGAACCTAGTGGACCGCGAGGAAGTCGAAGCCGTTAGGGACATGGCGATCAAGGCGAGAGAGGAAAACGAAGCGCTGGCTGCCCGCGTTGCCGAACTGGAACGGGTTGTCGTCGCCGACACGGCTTCTGACGAAGGCAATGCCGAAGAGATTGAACCTGCCGGCGATCCAGAAGGCGGCGAAGCGGAATCCTCCGAGGAGTGACGGGCCGATTTCCCGGCGGCAAGTTGCGGCCCCAGGGCATGGGCGGAAAAGCATGAAGATTCACTGTGAATGTGTCTCAAATGCAACATTTGCGACAGGCAAATGAGCATGGTCTGATACCAACTTTACAAGTCGGCGCGGGTTACCCAAGCGCGCTGACTGCATAGCAGTGCCTGCCAACAAGTAAATTGCACAAATGCCCCGTCAAGAGGGCTGCATGGGTGGGTAGAGGCAGAGTTCGATCAGCAGTTACAGGGCAGGCAAGGTGTACCAACAGGAAATCGGGGGCGTCGATCCAATATCGGTCGGCGAAGCGTTGGCTCATTCCCAGGATTGGTCGTGTGACCGACTGGGTGAGGACAGTGTTGCAATTGTTGTCGACGGCAAATGGAGAGTGCTGTTCCTGGCAATGATGTGGTCACAGTCCGAAGGTTTGATCAGGCTGACCAGCAGTTTCGATCTGAAGCCCAGAGCAGGCCATGTATTGGACTTGCTGGGGGCCATCAACAGGGTAAACGAATGTTGCTGGGAGGGCGCGTTTACACTGTGCTCCGAGCAGGAACTCGTGGTCTACCGAAATGTTCTTGTTTTTGACGAACGCAACGCCGGCAACTGGCGGCATATCGACAGGCTCCTGACCACAGCGATAGACCGGTGCGAGCGATTCTACCCTGTGTTGCAAGCCGTCAATCTCGGCAACTCCAGCTTCAGCGGCTTGCTCAAGCTGGCATTGTCGGAACCGGTGGGACACAGCTGACAATCTAGTTTTGCCGATCGGCGGGGTCCACCCGTCCGGAAGCCGATTCAAGCTGCAGCACGCCCGTTGAGCCAAACGATGGCGCGGCCCAAACGTCCGCCGCGACCATCGACGGAAGCCGCGTCGAATTGCGCTCTCTGTCGTTGCCAAGCCTCAATTCGAAGTTTGCGCCTGCCTTCATTCCCTTTGTGGACTTGCAGTCGGCTTCTGCGAGTGCAGGGCGCAAAGACTGAGATGCGGTCTCCCGAAGCGCCGAAAATGGCATTGCCTAATCCCTTGATGACCAATATTGCGGCAAATCTGGCAGCGATTGGCAAACTGCAAGGCGCTGATTGGGAAGGGAGCGTTGAGTCGTTGTGAAGAAGGCTGACCTAAATGCCGCTGGCCCCGACAGTCAACGGGAGCTGGAATTTGGCTCGTTCCTGAAGCGAGGACTTGTGCTGCTGGGATGCGGCAAGATGGGGTCGGCCTTGCTGAACGGATGGCTGAACGGAGGCCTCGACAAGTCGTTGGTTCACGTCGTGGAACCCTTTCCCTCTGCCTGGCTGATTGAGAAGGACGTGAAGATAGGGCCGTTGACTCGGGAAGCGAACCCAGCTTTTTGTGTTGTTGCCGTAAAGCCGCAGATGATGGCCGATGCCCTTGTGGCCTTGGAGCCGCTGCGGGGGAAGGGCACGGTCATTCTGTCGATTGCTGCAGGTACAAGGATTGCGTACTTCCAGAAGGCGCTTGGCGCTGGCATGCCGATTGTGCGGGCGATGCCCAACACCCCGGCGGCGGTTGGACGCGGCATCTCGGCTCTTGTCGCAAACCGCAATGTAACTGGAACGCAGCTGGATCAGGCCGAAGTGCTGATGAGAGCTGTTGGCGAAACTGTAAGAATGCGGGATGAGAGCCAGATTGACGTTGTAACGGCAGTGTCCGGTTCCGGACCGGCATATGTCTTTCACCTGATCGAAGCGTTGTCCCAGGCTGCAGTCAGCGAGGGATTGCCCAGGGATGTGTCTCTGAAGCTGGCGATGGCCACGGTTGCAGGAGCCGGTTGGCTGGCGAAGGTCGACCCGAAGCCGGTGGAGCAATTGCGCAGGGACGTGACTTCGCCGGGAGGCACGACCGAAGCGGCCCTGAAACATCTCATGGCGCCCGAGACCGGGCTGACCGCGCTGATCGAGCGCACGGTGCACGCAGCGGTGGTACGGGGCAGGGAGCTTGGGAAACTGAATGACTAGAATCGCATTTGAGGATTTCGCGAAGGTTGAAATACGTGTCGGACGTGTCGTTCGTGCGGAGCCCTATCCCGAAGCTCGCAAGCCGGCGCTCAAGCTGTGGATCGACTTCGGAAGGGAGTTCGGCGTGCGCAAGAGCTCGGCACAGATCACGGCTCACTATTCCTGTTCCTGCCTGGTCGGCAGGCAGGTGCTGGCCGTGACGAATTTTCCTCCCCGGCAAATCGGCAAGTTCATGTCGGAGGTGCTGGTCCTGGGCGTGCCGGACAGCGATGGCGAGGTTGTTTTGATAGGGCCGGATTCAGCGGTCCCAACAGGTGGGAGAATGTTCTGATGAATCGCCCGAAAGTGTTCATTTCGCGTCAATTGCCTGATTCGGTGATGAATCGCGCCGACGAGAAGTTCGACCTCACTGTGCGAATGCGTTCCGACCCGATGAACTCTGAAGATCTGCGTCGATGCCTTGAGGACTATGACGGCGTCGTTCCGACGCTTGGAGATGCTCTTCAAGCCGACGTGTTCGTTGATCCTGCGTCCATTCGCTGCAGAATTCTGGCCAACTTTGGGGCTGGCTACAATCACATTGATCCCGAGGCGGCGCGACGGGCCGGCGTTGCCGTGACCAACACGCCGGGAGCGGTGACAGAGGCGACCGCCGACATTGCCCTGGCGCTGATCCTGATGACGGCGCGGAGGACGGCCGAGGGCGACAGGCTGGTTCGAAGAGGCGAATGGACGGGATGGGCGCCAACGGCAATGCTTGGCGCCGGCGTGTTCGGCAAGACACTTGGCGTAATCGGCATGGGTAGAATTGGTCGCGCAGTGGCCAAGCGATGCCACGCCGGATTCGACATGAAGGTGGTCTTTTTCAACCGCTCGAAAGTGCCAAACCCGGGAGTTGAAGCGCTGCAGTTGGAATCAGCCGCTGAAGTTGTGCGACTGGCCGATTTCGTTGTCGTGGCAGTTCCCGGTGGTCCGGCGACACATCACATGATCGATGCCGAGCTGCTTTCGAAAATGCAGCCTCGTGGAATCCTGGTGAACATTTCCCGCGGCGACGTCGTCGACGAAGGCGCTCTTGTCGAGGCGCTTCAACGGAAGGAAATCGCAGGCGCCGGATTGGACGTGTACGAACATGAACCGGCAGTTCCCGATGAACTGGTCGGCATGGAGAACGTAGTGCTGCTTCCCCATTTGGGAACGTCCGTTCTCGAAGTGCGCGAAGACATGGGAATGATGGCACTTGACAATCTGACTGCATTTTTTGCCGGGGAGACTCCGCCCAATCTTGTCAACTGAAGCTGTCGCCTGGATTGATCGTTGACCTCAACCGCACGGAATTCCTGAGTTCATTCGGCACCCAGGGGAAACTCTGGTTGCTGCGTCGTCGCACCGCTGCGCTCCGCCGAAGAAGCCCGCGGGTCCTGAAAAGGGCAACGAGGCCGCTCCCCGAAAAGTGCAAGGATTCGGCCGAACGCATGGCATGGCTGACTTCTTGCCGGCAAAATGTGATTGCGGCCTTCCTGGCTTGTCCGGCTGGGAATTCCACTCACGAGCGCTGAGGAAAGGCAGGGAATTTCTCCCGCGCGGTTCCATTGTGGTGTTGCAGCAATGTGGAGCTGCCATCCCACAAGTGAGTGCATCCTGATGGGGGCAGGTTTGGCCTCCGTTTCGCGATCAGGCCATTCTTGAGATCCCAGGGCATCTTTCTGCACTTTCAACAAAGAAGGGATCTTGGTGTCGAAAGCCCTGCGCCTCCCAACCCGCAATGACCTTTGCCCCCTCGCGCTTGGAATGGCCGGCATGGAGATCAGCTTGCAGGAAAAGGAGGCGTTGATGGTCTCGGCTGAATGTCCGTCGCAAAGGGTTCTGCCTTGTGGCCCGACCCATGCGCCATTTGCCGACATTTGTGCGTTCTCGCTTCGGTCTCGCATCGACCGGCAGAGGAATCCCGCCTGATTGCGTTGATTTGAGCTCGGCTGCGGCGCTTGTGCAATCCGACAAGTCGAAGGAGATGCAGGCATGGCGGTCAGTGGCTTTCAAGTCAGGCAGTAGGACATGACACGAGTCAAGCTGGCACTTGCAATCCCACCGCCGTTTTGATTTCAGTGAATCCCAAACTGGAAGGGCAGGGAGCGCGCAGCCAGGATGCCGCCAGTCGATTGACGACAGTGGCCATCGGATCGAATGGTTTGGCATCAGGCATGGAGGTGGTTTGATGAAAATTCGAAGGATTCGAGCCTGGCAGGTCGACCTGCCCATCTATGAGGGACGCTACACATGGTCGGACGGCCGCTTCGTGGAAACATTTGACACGACCGTAGTCGAAATCCTCACGGAATGCGGGATCACCGGTTACGGTGAATGCTGTCCGCTCGGACCGGCCTACCTCCCGTCATTTGCGCTGGGTGTGAGAGCCGGAGTGCGTGAGCTTTCGCCGCACCTGATCGGGCTGGATCCGCGCAATCTCAACGCAATCAATCGAACCATGGATCTGGCCCTGCGCGGTCATCCCTATGCGAAGGCGCCGCTGGACATCGCCTGCTGGGACGTGCTGGGAAAGGCAGTCGGTCTGCCGGTGGCGGCGCTGCTCGGAGGAGTCTGCCAAGAGGACATTTCGCTGTATCGGGCAATATCCCAAGATTCCGCCGAAGGCATGGCGGAGAGCATCCGGAAGTATTGGGATCAAGGCTACCGCAGGTTCCAGCTCAAGGTTGGCGGGAACGTGAATGCCGATATCGACAGAATCCGCAAGGCTCGCGAGGCGCTCAAGGGAGACGAGATTCTGGTTGCCGACGCCAACACCGGCTGGACCCGCCATGAAGCGGCCCGCGTTGTGGATGCAGTGAGCGATGTTGACGTCTATGTCGAGCAGCCCTGTCGGAGATACGAGGATTGCCTGTCCATTCGACGTCGCACCGGCAGACCCTTCATATTGGACGAAACTATCGACTGCGTCGATGCGTTGCTTCGGGCGTTCTCGGACGATGCGATGGACATCGTCAACCTGAAGATATCCAAGGTCGGAGGGCTGACCAAAGCCCGCCTGATGCGGGATCTTTGCGTTGCCGCAAAGATGCCCATGACCATCGAGGACGCTTGGGGAGGGGACATTGCCAATGCGACGCTTGCCCATCTGGCACAGTCAACTCCCAGGGAGTTCTGCTTTTCCTCCACAGACTTCAACTCCTATTGCAGCGTGGAAACTGCGGCGGGGTCGCCAAAGCGGATCAACGGCCGCATGTCGACTTCCTCCGAACCGGGCCTGGGAATTGAACCCCTGTTCGATGCCTTGGGCGAGCCGGCAATGGAATTTTGCTGATGGACCGTTCGCTCCTGCGCAGCAGCCGCTCGATACATGTGGTTTCGGCGCATGCGGAGGGTGAAGTCGGGGACGTGATTGTCGGCGGCGTTGCGCCGCCGCCGGGCAGGACGTTGTGGGAACAGCGCAATTTCATTGCGTCCGACGGCAGCCTGCGAAACTTTCTGCTCAACGAACCCAGAGGCGGGGTGTTCAGGCACGTCAATCTGCTCGTGCCGCCGGTTCATCCCGAGGCCGACATGGGTTTCATAATCATGGAACCCGAACACACGCCTCCGATGTCAGGTTCAAACGCAATCTGCGTTGCCACGGTCTTGCTGGAATGCGGCATCGTCCCCATGACCACGCCGACCACCGAAATTGCACTTGAGGCTCCGGGAGGACTCGTGCACGTCACCGCGGACTGCCGAGATGGCAAGGCGGAGCGAGTTGTCGTTCAGAATCTTGCATCCTTCGCCTGCGATCTGTCGCGTGGTCTTGAAGTGCCTGGCGTGGGCCTCCTGACAGTCGATACAGCCTTTGGAGGCGACAGTTTTGTTGTCGTGGATGCGGATGCGCTTGGGTTTCAAATTCGCCCGAGGGAAGCGGCCCGCATGGTCGACGCAGGAATGAAGATTTTGGCGGCAGCCAATGATCAGATTGGGTTCAGGCATCCCGACTTGCCGGAATGGACACACATTTCGTTTTGCCTGTTTGCAGGTCCGGTCAAGCGGCGACCGAGCGGCCTTTGCGCCGGGTCTGCCGTTGTCGTGCAGCCAGGCAAGATCGACCGGTCGCCAACCGGAACGGCTGTGTCAGCTCGAATGGCCCTGTTGCACGCGCGCG
>JAPOOS010000065.1 GCA_026713305.1 Paracoccaceae bacterium | reverse complement strand
GGGCGCCAGTCCGCCTTCGCCGGTGTTTAGCCAGCATTGAGCCATCGCAGCGCCTTTTGACAGGGCTCGGACCGCAGGCGTTGAAAGCGCTCCGTAGCTCATGCCCGAAATGTTGAAGAATGAAGGAGCCGTGTAGGGTTGTCTGCAGTAGCGACCGATGGTCAGTGGAATCATCTCCACTGCCTGTTCCGAGAGTGTGGGAAACGGAAAGTTCACGAAAATCAACGTGCCGGCAGGAGACAGGTTCTTCGTCGATCCAAAGGCGACCGTGTTGTCATGTGCCTGTGCGGATCTGTCCACCCATTCCCGCTCCGCCCTGTTGAACGGCATTTCCTCGCGGTCCATGGCAAAGAAGTACTGACGGAAGAATTCGCCAAGCATCGAAAAAAGATACCGAAAGCGCCCAAGCACCGGGTAGTTCCTTCGGACGGCATCTCGGGTTTGGCTGACGTCCACAACGAACAGGGCAAACGCCACGGCGGCCGCTGTTCCGATACAGAAGATGAACAGTGCGGAGAAAAACTGCAGGCTACCTGCAATGAACTGATCTACGAACATCGTGCTGTTTCCCACAACTGGCGGCAATCGGGAACTCGGCATGCGCGGCGCGTGCAGACTGGCCGATTCGTGCGCAGGGTCGAGTGGCTCGCAAGCGCCACCGGGAACTGGTGGCCTCCACTTGCTGACGAGTTTCGCTGTTACATCCCAAACCAAAGCATTCCAAGCAAATTGCAGGTCCACTGCCTGGCTTCGCTTGGCCAGCAAGCCTACGCGTGCCGCCGGCGCCGTCGGATGACTGAAACGGGAAGAGAGGTTCGCAACAATGCGGAAAGCTCGCCTCCAAGGTGGAGAGATCCGCTCGCAAGGGAGCGCAATTGTTGTTGTTCGGATGCGCGTACGGCGCCAATTCCTTTGACAATCTCCCTCAACATTGCAATGGCACTGCGAGACTGGAATTCTGGGCAGGCGTCAATTTGATGCCAGGAATCAAAATTCCGTCATCGGCAGACCTTCCACGGTATCCGACAGGTCCCACCATTGAACGAGACGGTCGAGATCGAGGGCGCACCTGCTGGACTGGTTCCTGGTTGCGCGTCGCAAACTGAAGGACCAAGGCAGTGACACAAACAGTGCCCCTGGAGCAGGCCATCCAGGAAAACCTGTGGTCAGGCTGCTCCGTCGCTTTCGAAGGCTTTACGCACCTGATCCCATTTGCCGCCGCGCATGAACTGATCCGCTCCGGAATCGGAGACCTGACCATTATGCGCATGACCCCGGATGTGATCTATGATCAGCTGGTCGGAGTTGGCGCGGCTCGGAAGCTGATATTCTCATATGCCGGCAATCCGGGAGTGGGCCTTCTCAGAAGAATTCGCGACGCCGTCGAAAACGACTGGCCGCACAAACTGGAAATCGAGGAACATTCCCACTCGGCGATGGCGAACGCCTACGAGGCTGGAGCTGCCAATCTGCCGTTTGCGGTCCTGAGAGGCTATCAGGGGCCAGGCTTGGCTGATGTCAATGACAACATCCGGACCGTTACCTGCCCGTTTACGGGAGAGGAACTGGCTGCCGTTCCTTCACTGCGTCCCGACGTTGCCGTGATCCACGCGCAGCGGGCTGACCGCTTGGGGAATGTGCTGCTCGAGGGGATCGTGGGCGTTTCCAGACACGTGGCGCTGGCTGCATGCAGGACCAT
>JAPOOS010000066.1 GCA_026713305.1 Paracoccaceae bacterium | reverse complement strand
GTCGATGATGACGTCCTTCTGGAACTTCTGCCGGAATTCCGTCGCCACCTTTGCTGCATGAACGACGGCTTCCGGATCGTCGCCGTTGACATGGAATATCGGCGCCTCGGTCATCAGCGCGATATCGGTTGGATAGGGAGACGAGCGCGAGTGGTGCGGCGCCGTCGTGAAGCCAATCTGGTTGTTTACAATGATGTGAACGCAGCCGCCGGTCTTGTGTCCGAGGAGGCCCGAAAGACCGAAACATTCGGCGACCACTCCCTGACCGGCAAAGGCCGCGTCGCCGTGCAGCAGAACCGGCATGACGCGTGTGCGCCGAATGTCGTTGAGTTGATCCTGCTTGGCCCTGACCTTTCCCAGCACGACGGGATTGACCGCCTCCAGATGCGAGGGATTCGCCGTCAGTGACAAATGCACATTGTTGCCGTCGAAGATTCGGTCAGACGAAGCGCCCAGATGGTACTTCACGTCACCCGACCCGTCGATGTCCGTCGGCTTCGAGCTGCCGCCCCGGAACTCGTTCAGAATTGCCCGATAGGGCTTGCCCATTACGTTCGCCAAAACGTTCAGCCTGCCGCGGTGCGGCATTCCAATGACAATGTCGCGCACGCCGAGCGAGCCGCCACGCTTGATTATCTGCTCCATCGCGGGAATGAGCGACTCGCCGCCGTCAATGCCAAATCGTTTCGTGCCGGTGTACTTGAGCTGCAGAAACTTCTCCAGACCCTCAGCCTCAACCAGCTTGTAGAGAATGGCACGGCGGCCTTCGGCGGTGAACTGAATCTCCTTGCCGTACCCTTCGATGCGTTCCTTCAACCATGACGACTGCCTCGGGTCGGAAATGTGCATGTACTGGAGGGCGAACGTGCCGCAGTAGGTCCGGCGAACTAGTTCAACAATCTGCCGCATCGTGGCAGTCTGCAATCCAAGCACATTGTCAATGAATATCGGTCGGTCCAGGTCGGCTTCGGAAAAGCCGTAGTTCGTGGGATCCAGCTCGGGGTGCGGCTCGACCTTGTGGAGGCCCAGAGGATCCAGTTTGGCGATCAGGTGGCCGCGTATGCGATAGGCGCGGATGATCATCAGGGCGCGAATTGAATCCAGCACCCGCTGGTTCATCTCGCCTTCGTCGATCGCTACTCCCGCCTGGTAGGCACGCTGCTGGATCTGCCGGCGAATTCCGGTGGAGGACCGGTCGCGGAAACCCGGCAATTGGTCCACAAACGCCGAAAGCGTTTCGCTTGCGGGCATTCCCGGCCAGTCCGTGCGTGCCCAGGATGCCCGCGTGGATCCGTTTCCAGCGCCGTCCTGCCGGTCCGCCAGCGAGGCGAAATACTCCCGCCACGAAATGTCGACCGATCCGGGGTTGGCGCGGTACCTTGCTTCAAGGCCTTCTATGTAGGCCGCGTTGGTGCCGCTCAGAAAACTGGTCGTGTGAAACTCCGCATTGGATATTGCCATTTGCGTTACCTCTTCTATCCCGTCCGTCCTTTGGCTCCAATTCGGGGGTGCATGCTGCGCGCCGCCCCGCGTTCCGGTCGGCGGCAAGTCAGCGTCCAATGGCCTCGAGAACTGCCTCGCCAAGCGTTGCCGGACTTTCGGCAATGGCGAAACCGGCGGATCTCATGGCCTCGATCTTGTCCTCGGCGCCGCCCTTGCCGCCGGAAATCACTGCGCCGGCGTGCCCCATTCTCCGTCCCGGAGGCGCCGTGCGCCCGGCGACAAATCCGGCAATCGGCTTGCGGCGCCCGCGACGCGCCTCGTCCTTGACGAACTGGGCGGCATCCTCTTCGGCGCCACCGCCGATTTCCCCGATCATGATGATGGATTCGGTTTCGCAGTCGGCCATGAACAGCTCCAGGGCATCGATGTGCTCCGTTCCCTTGATTGGGTCGCCGCCTATGCCAACGCAGGTCGACTGGCCCAGCCCAACGTCGCTTGTCTGCTTCACGGCCTCGTAGGTCAACGTGCCCGAACGCGAAATCACGCCAACTGTTCCCTTCTTGTGAATGTGTCCGGGCATGATGCCGATCTTGCAGGCTCCCGGGGTGATGACGCCCGGGCAGTTGGGACCGACAAGCCGCGACGACGAATCCTGGAGCATCCGCTTCACGCCCACCATGTCGAGAACCGGGATGCCCTCGGTAATGCACACAATCAGTTCAATGCCCGCATCGACCGCCTCCATGATGGCGTCGGCGGCAAACGGCGGCGGCACATATATTACCGTGGCGTCCGCGTCGGTCTTCGCCTTTGCCTCGTGAACCGTGTCGAACACGGGCAAGTCAAGATGCACCTGGCCACCCTTGCCAGGCGTCACGCCGCCTACCATGCGCGTGCCGTAGGCAATGGACTGTTCGGAATGAAACGTTCCCTGCGAGCCGGTGAATCCCTGGCATATGACTCGGGTCCGACTGTCAACAAGTATTGCCATCTGCGCTATGTATCCCCTGCTCTTTCGCCAGTTCCGCCCGTCGGTCCATGCAGCCGTGCCGGCGCGGGCGGATTTGTCCGGTGTTCCGTTAGCTGACTGCTTCGACGATCTTTCGGGCTGCCTCCCCGAGGTCGTCTGCGGCAATCACGTTCAATCCGCTGTCCTCGATGATTGCCTTGCCCTGCTCCACGTTTGTGCCTTCAAGGCGCACGACGAGCGGCACTCTCAGGCCAACGTCCCTGACGGCGTCGACAATGCCGCCTGCGATTATGTCGCATCGCATTATGCCGCCGAAAATGTTGACCAGTATGCCCTTCACCCTCGAGTCCGTGGTGATGATCTTGAATGCCTCGACCACTTTCTCCTTGGTGGCTCCGCCCCCGACATCAAGGAAATTCGCCGGCTCGGAGCCGTAGAGCTTTATGATGTCCATGGTTGCCATTGCCAGTCCGGCGCCGTTGACCATGCAGCCAATTTCGCCGTCAAGGGCGATGTAGTTCAGATCGAACTTTGACGCCGCCAGTTCCTTTGGATCTTCCTCGGACTCGTCTCGCAAGGTGAGAATGGCCGTGTTCCTGTAAAGGGCATTGGAATCGAATGCCATCTTGCAGTCCAGACATCGAAGCTGCCCGGAACGTGTCACGATCAGCGGGTTGATCTCGATCAGTTCGGTGTCGAGTTCAAGGCACATCCTGTAGAGCGTTGAAATCAGCTTCACGCACTGGCGAATCTGGGTGCCAGCCAGTTTCAGCGCCGCTGCCGCCCGTCGCCCGTGAAACGCCTGGATGCCTATAGTCGGGTCAACGGTAAACGAGTGGATCCTGTCCGGTTCCGTTCTTGCAACTTCCTCAATGTCCATTCCCCCCTCGGTGGAACAAACAAGCGATATGCGGGAGGAGCTGCGATCAAGCAGCACTGCCAGGTAAAGTTCCCGGTCTATGTTCGCGCCCTGCTCGATGTAAATTCGGTTGACTTGCTTGCCGCCAGGGCCGGTCTGGTGCGTGACCAGCGTGCGGCCCAGCATGCGGCGCGCCTCGATTGCCGCCGCCTCCACCGAACGCGTCAGGCGCACCCCTCCGTCGCTGCCAGCGTCAGGCTCCTTGAAACTTCCCTTGCCGCGCCCGCCGGCGTGGATTTGCGCCTTGACCACCCATACCGGGCCGTCCAGTTCGGCAGCGGCAGTCTTTGCATCCTCGGCCCTCAGCACGGCGCGGCCATCCGCCACCGGCGCGCCTCTGGCTCTAAGGAGATCCTTGGCTTGATACTCGTGGATGTTCATGGAACATGTCCCCGCAAATCTGATTCCCCAACGTGGGCTGCGGCGGACGCGTGCAGACCACAGGCTCCACCATACTTTGAGAAAGCGCTTCCCGCAATGCGTTCACCATTGCCGCAAGCGACCTTCGGCAGCGCCGCCTTCATCCGGCCCCACGGTCCCGAACCGTGACGTCCAGGAGTGGGCGGCAATCCAGCGAACCGGCGATTGCAGGATCTGGAAAGGAGATCATCCAAGCGACGGGTCGAGCGCCTTGCATTGATCGATTAGGCTGGCAACCGACGCAATCGAAACTTCCAGCATCTCAACCTCGCCCTCGGTCAACGGGATTTCAAGGACGCGTTCAACCCCGTCCTTTCCAATTACCACGGGAACGCCGGCAAAAATGTCGGTGTAGCCGTACTGGCCGTTGAGTTCCGACGCGCAGGGCAGCACCCGCTTTTGGTCCTTGATGTACGATTCAGCCATTTCGATCGCCGCCGCTGCCGGAGCGTAGAAGGCGGACCCGCTTCCAAGAAGCCTGACGATTTCGATGCCGCCGTCACGCGTGCGCTGGACGATTTCGTCGATCCGCTCCTGTGTCGTCCAGTTCATGCGGATCAGGTCGGGAACGGGAATTCCGGCCACTGTCGAATAGCGGGCCAACGGCACCATGGCGTCTCCATGTCCGCCAAGCACGAAGGCGCTGACATCGCGCATTGACACGCCGAACTCCAGCGAAAGAAAATGCCGGAAACGCGCCGAGTCCAGCACGCCAGCCATGCCAACGACCCGGTTGCCGGGCAATCCCGAATAGACCTTCAGGGCCCAAACCATGGCGTCCAGAGGATTGGTGATGCAGATCACGAAGGCATCCGGCGCGTATGTTGAAATTCCTTCGCCAACCGACTTCATGACCTTGAGATTCACGCCCACCAAGTCATCGCGGGACATGCCTGGGCGCCGTGGCACCCCAGCGGTTACGATGCAAACCGCGGCTCCCTCGATGCCCGAGTAGTCGCTGCCGCCCGCCACAGCAGCGTCTATGCCCAGAATCGGTCCGCTTTCCCCGATGTCCAGCGCCTTTCCCTGCGGCACGCCTTCGACAATGTCGAACAGGGCAATGTCGCCCAGCTCCCGCATTGCCGCGATGTGGGCCAGCGTTCCCCCGATCTGTCCGGCGCCGATCAAGGCGATCTTCGGGCGTGTCATTTCCATGCTCCTCGACAACATGTCACCTGCGGTCGTTCCTACTCGGGAATTTCAGCTTGTGCAACGAGTCTGGCGCTCATTCGAAAGTCCCGGCTGGATCAAGTTGGCTTTCGGTTCGCCTGACATCGCCAACTGAAACCTGATGATCGGGTGGGCAGGCATGAAGCCTGGCCACGGAGAGTTTTCGGTCGCAATCCGCTTCGGAGATTTCCAGCCAGCGGGACATGCGTGTGCAGCCGATTGTCTCGACTTCCTTCCGCCGCACTTCCTGATCTTCCGCCCCGCGACGCCCGACCCGCCGATTGGCGGAATCTCTGGCCAGGAACATCGGATCGGGATTGGCGCGAAGCGGTTTCGGTCAGGCCGAGGAATCGACCTTGTCGATCATCGCCTGCGCCTGGCGAATGGATGCGTAGTCGATCAGCTTGCCGTCAAGAGTCGCCGCGCCGCGGCCTTCCCTTTCGGCTGCCTTCATCGCCTCCAAAATGCGTCTTGCCTGAGCCAGTTCCGCTTCGGTCGGACTCATGGCCGTGTTGGCCAACGCGATCTGACTGGGGTGAATTGCCCACTTGCCTTCGAATCCGAGGCTTGCCGCCCTGCCGGCCGCGGCGGCAAATCCCTGTGCGTCGGAAAAGTCTCCGAAGGGACCGTCGATGGGGCGGAGGCCGTTTGCCCGTGCAGTCACCACGATACGCGAGCTTGCATAGTGCCACATGTCGTTCCAATGCCACGAGCGGTTGCGGTTTTCGTCGGCGTCCGTCAGCATCGCATAGTCGCGGTTGGCGCCGCCAATGCCGGTTGTGCGGGCGCGGGTCGATGCGGCGTAGTCGGCAACGCCAAAGTGCAGGCTTTCGATGCGCTGCGATGCCGCTGCGATTTCCGGAAGGTTCTGCATGCCCAGGGCCGTCTCGATTATCAGCTCAAAGCCAATTCCCCTGGAATGGCCCATGGCCTGCTCGATTTGCGTTACAAGCATGTCAAGCGCGTAGACGTCCGAAGCCTTGCCGACCTTGGGAATCATGATAAGGTCAAGCGCCTGACCAGCCCTTTCGACCACATCCACGACATCGCGGTACATGTACGGCGTGTCGAGGCCGTTTATGCGGACTGAAACCGTCTTGCCGCTCCAGTCGAGATCGTTGAGGACCTCAATGATGTTTCGGCGCGCCTGCGCCTTCTGGTCGACCGCGACCGAATCCTCCAAGTCAAGGAAGACAACATCCGCAGCCGACTTCAATGCCTTCTCGAAGAATCTGGGCTGGCTTCCCGGCACAGCCAACTCGCTGCGGTTCATGCGCGCCCGCGTCTCCCTGACTTCGACAAAACTCATGGTTGAACCCTCCTGTGACCAGAATCCGAAATGCTCGGCACCAGATTTGAAGCCGTTTCCGACCCTGCACTCCGCCGGAACCTGCATATGTGCCGATCCTGCGGATCATCAAGGCTGAGGCCGGCAAAAACATTGCTGGTGTGTGCACAAATGCCCTGCAAATCAATGCTTCGCGACATTGGCGCCTCGCTGCGATCATCACCGGGACTCTTCGCCTGTACTCTCCCAACTTGGATTCACGAACTTGTTATGAAACTGTGACCGTAGACAAAAGGGTGTCGAAAACAAAACACTTGCAAGGCTCAAGTCATGCAAATGTGGCAAGATCGCCAGCAAATCCCTGACCTCTGAATTGCGGCGGCATCTTGCAAGAATGCCTGTGCTCGGTTAGCGGTCCGCTCACCAGTTCCAGACGGAGGCCGCTGCCTACGATCATCATGTCGGCGGACATCCGGACGGGCAAATCCACTTGTTCCCAAGTTAAAGGGTTGGAGAGATCTATGAAAATGAACACCAGGACTTTTGCGGTCGCCGGCGCCGTGGCCGCTGCCTTCGCGGCCCACGCGCTTCCAGCGGCAGCTGACGGCGAAAACGAGAAGTGCTACGGCGTTTCGCTGGCCGGCGAGAACGACTGTGCCGCTGGCGAAGGCACCACCTGTGCCGGCACCTCGACGGTTGACTATCAGGGCAACGCATGGACATTGGTTCCCAAGGGAAGCTGTGAATCCATGGAGCTTCCCGGCGAGCGCATGGGTTCGCTGGAACCGCTTGAGCGGGACATTCCCAGCTGACCGGGCCCTTGACCCACTGATTGAACCCTCAGAGCGACGCGTCCATTTTCGTGCCGCGTCGTTCCATCCCATGAAGGAGCCTTGCCTTGGCAGCAAGTGTTGGCATCAGGCACGGTGAAGCGCTGCCACCCGGTCCGGGTGTCGGGTACAAGGCCGTGCACTTCAGCGACATCGTCAGCCACCCCGGCAGTGTCGAGTGGCTGGAAATCCACGCCGAGAACTACATGGGCGAAGGCGGTCGGCCGCTTGCGCAACTGCGTCGGCTTCGACGAGACTTCCCGTTTTCCTGTCACGGCGTCGGATTGTCGATCGGCGGGGAAGAACCGCTCGACAAGGAGCACCTGGCGCGCCTCAAACACTTGAACGGGTGGCTTCAGCCAGCCGTGTTTTCCGAACATCTGGCCTGGTCGACCCACGAAGGCCACTACTACAACGACCTGTTGCCGGTCCCCTACACACGCGAAGCGCAGAGCCGGGTTTGCAGCCACATCGACGAAATCCAGGACACGCTGGGCCGCCGCATGCTCCTTGAAAACCCGTCAACCTACATTGAGTTCGCCGAGAGCGAAATGAGCGAGATAGACTTCATTTCCGGAATTGCCGATCAAACGGGGTGCGGATTGTTGCTGGACGTGAACAACGTCCACGTGTCGGCGGTCAATCATGAGCGCGACGCGGAGGCCTACATCGACGCCTATCCGCTGCACGCAGTGGAGGAAATTCATCTTGGCGGCCATGAGGGCGACGAAGACGACGACGGAAACTTGTTGCTGATTGACAACCACGCCAGCGAAGTTGTCGACCCGGTGTGGGAGTTGTTTCGCCGCGTGACAGCGCTGGCGGGACCAATCCCGACATTGATCGAATGGGACAATGACGTCCCGGACTGGGCCACGCTTGAGGCCGAGGCGCAGCGCGCCGGGGACATCCTGGCCTGCGGCGCAGCACGCATCGCAGCCTGAATTGCGCCAGTCCGAGTTCATAGCCTCGATCTGCAACCCCGAACGGGCTGTTCCCAACTGGATCACGAGCCGGGCAAGCCGGCACGACAGGCGGTTTTCCGTTTACCGGAACAACGTCATTGTCAATCTCATCGAAGCGCTGGAAGGCGGCTTCCCGATTGTCAGGAAGATTGTTGGCGACGAGTTTTTCCGCGCCATGGCCGGCGCCTTTGTCCGGCGACATCCTCCCCAGTCGCCCATCCTGACCCTCTTTGGCGGCGAACTGCCCGGGTTTCTGGAGGATTTCGAGCCGGTTCGAACGCTTCCCTATCTGCCCGACACGGCGCGGCTCGAATTGGCGCTGCGCCGATCATATCATGCCGCCGACCACAAGCCGGCGCCTGCGCAACATCTGTCCGGAATGTCGCCTGATCAGATCGAGGGCAGTTGCCTGGAATTGGCTCCCTCGTTTGAATTGCTGCGCTCCCGCCATCCGATCCATGGCATTTGGCTGGCCAACACCGGTGGAAAGGACAAGCCGGTGGCGGTGGGCGAGGACGTTGCCGTAGTGCGCAGGGGATTCGATCCTGAGCCGAGACTGCTGAAATCCGGAGAGTTTGAGTTCCTGCGGGCTATTCGCAGCCGGGAGAGCCTTGGCAATGCCTTTGCATCGGGAATGTCGGCAAGCCCGGCTTTTGATCTTGACGATACCTTGGCATGGTTGTTAGGGAGCGGTGTAGTTGCCGGATTCCGCCCAGGCGGGTCTTCGGGGGACTCATCGACTCGCAACTCTTGAACGCCACAGCTGATACAAGGAAGCAAATGCAATGGTAGAACGTCTACGCATGGTTTTCGAGGTTTTCGAAGGCATGTACCGTTTGATCGACAAGTACCTGGCGCCTTGGCTCGTGCCCACGCTGGCCAGGCTTGTGTTCGTCCTCGTGCTGTTGATGTACTTCTGGGGTTCTGCCTACACAAAGCTTGGAGATGGATTGTTCGGATTCATCAACCTTTCCGTGGGGGCCTACGCGCAGATGTTTCCACGCGTCATGGAAAGCGTGGGATATGATGCATCCCAACTCAACATCATGTACAAGTTGGTGGCATTGGCCGGAACGTGGGCGGAATTCATCCTGCCCCTCCTGTTGCTTGTCGGCCTCATGACGCGCCTTGCGGCGGTTGGCATGATTGGATTTACCTTTGTGCAGAGCTTTGTCGACATCACCGGTCATGGATTGTCGGAGACCACAATTGGCGGCTGGCTTGATCGGGCTTCGGGTTCCTTGATTTACGACCAGCGGGCCTTCTGGGTTTTCCTCTTCATTGTCATGATATTGCGCGGCGCCGGTCCAATTTCGATAGATCGCATTTTTGCCCGCAGCAACGATATGGTTTGACGGCGTTTCTCAGAACTCCCGGATGAAGACCGGCACAGCAATGGCCGACGCAGCCGTCCATTGCCAACATGGCTTGGCTGCCCGGCAAGGGTGCGGCGATTCAGGCGGAGCGTACCGGCGTCAACGGGCTGTGGCCGCCGCGCAGCGCACGGCCGTAGCTTGGGGAACAGGCGGTTTCCAGTCGTCACTCGGGTTCTGACCACGCAATTCCTTGCAGGGCGGAGCGCCAATCCCGCCGTCGTGGCACAACCCATTCAATCAGCTTGCCTCAAGCCAAATTGCGCCTATGAGAGGGCAGCGCTGCAGCTGCAGACAGCCAACGTCTGCGCGAGTTGATGGAGCTGCGCCTCTTCCGTGGAGACAACAACAGAATGATCTGCCTTCGCCCACCGATCACTGAATGCCCGCAAGTCGGCGCTGCCGAAGGAAGCATTGCCTTGAGAAAGACACAATGACCGGCTCTGGACATATGCATGATCACGGTCACTCCTGCTCAGGCGGCAACGCAAGCTCAAGGCGTATTTTCGTTGCATTTCTCCTGATCGGCGGTTTCATGATCGCGGAAATCGCCGGCGGAATCATCTCGGGATCTCTCGCCCTGCTGGCGGACGCCGCCCACATGTTCATCGATGCGGCGGCGTTGGCGCTGGCGTTGATTGCATTCCGGCTCAGCGAACGGCCCTCGGACAGGTCCAGAACCTACGGCTATCATCGCTTTCCCGTTCTCGCCGCATTCGCCAACGGCATCAGCCTGGTGTTCATCGTTGGCTGGATAGTCATCGAGGCAGTCTTCCGCATTTTTGCGCCGACTGCGGTTATGGCCGGTCCAATGCTGGCCGTCGCTGCCCTTGGCTTGGTTGTCAACATTGCCGCGTATCGGATTCTGCACGGGGCAGACCGAAACAACCTGAATGTCAGGGGAGCGCTGCTGCACGTCCTGGGCGATCTCCTTGGCTCGGCAGCGGCAGTCGCAGCCGCACTTGTCATCATGCTAACTGGCTGGACTCCCGTCGACCCGATGCTCTCGATCCTCGTTGGGCTGCTTATCCTGCGCAGCGCCTGGTCCCTTATCAGGGATTCGGCGCATGTCCTGCTGGAGGGAGTTCCAACGGAGCTTGACATAGGGGCGATTGGGCCGGACCTCACTTCGGCGATTTCCACGGTGCAGAATGTGCATCACGTTCATGCATGGTCGCTCTCCCAGGAACGGTCCCTGGTCACGCTTCATGCCAGGGTTGTAGGCGGCGCCGACCCCGATTCGGCTGTGCAGGCGATTCGAGAGAGATTGGCTGAGCGCTTCAACGTGCAGCACGCCACAGTCCAGATAGAACTGGAATCCTGCGCCGACGGACCTGTCCCGGAATGCGGCTAGCGGCAGTTGCCGTGCAGCGCGAATTCTCCTGCCGAGCGGATTGATTCTACTGCTTCTCGGCGAGAGCCGGAATTCTGGTCAACGCAAAGATTGCCAGCGCCGTGACGACAATGGACGGGCCCGAAGGCGTGTCGAGCCTGGCCGACATGAGAAGTCCACCCAAAACGGAGGCAACGCCGACAACTGCCGCTGCCACTGCCATCGCCTCGGGGCCGGTCACGAACCGGCGAACCGTTGCCGCGGGAATCACCAGCAATGCGACGATTAGCAGAACGCCGACTATCTTGATCGCCGCGGCAATCACTCCGGCAACCAGAATGCCAAAAATCAGACGCGCCCGTTCCGGCTTCATCCCTGCAACCGCTGCAAGGTCGGCGCTCACCGTCGCCGCTAGCAATGGCCGCCAGATCCACGCCAACACGCAAAGCGCCAATGCCCCTCCTGCCCAGATCGCAACCAGGTCGCCGCGCGTGACGGCCAGTATGTCGCCAAACAGCAGAGCTTCCACATCGATGCGCACGGAAGTCAGAAATGAAAGAACAACCAACCCGAGCGCCAATCCTCCATGGGCAAGCAAACCAAGAATTGTATCCGAGGGCAGCGTTTCAACCCGTCCTAGGCAATATATCGTCAGCGTGATCAATGACGCCGACACAAAGATCCCCATCGAAAGGTCGATGCCGACAAGAATGGCCAGCGCGACTCCCAACAGCGCCGAGTGCGCTATCGTTTCGCCGAAATAGGCGAGCCGCCGCCAGACCACGAAGCAGCCTGCCGGTCCGGCAACCAGCGCCAGGCCGACGCCGGCCAAAAGCGCGCGGATCAGAAAATCGCCCAGCATATGTGCAACCCACCAGTTGGCCATCCGGACCTGGCCGCATCGGCACATTCTTCAAGCGTCGGGATGGTCATCATGCTCATGGGGAACGAGCGGCACGAAGTCATCTCCGCTCGCCAGCGCCAGTTCCAGGTTGTGTGAGATCACCAGCGCGCCGCAGCCGTAGTCACGCCTGATTTCTTCCACCCGTTCGTGCAGCATGCGTTCTCCAGCCTTGTCCACGCCCTGGGCAGGTTCGTCGAGAACCAGCAGATCGGGCTTGCCAATCAGCGCCCGGGCCAGCAGCAGCCGCTGCAATTCGCCGCCGGAAAGCGTGAGCACCTGCGGATTTCCAAGTCGTTCAAGTCCGACCGCAGCCAATGCGCTGGCGATTTCGCTTTGGCGCGCGCGGTCGGTAAGCGTCAGGAGCCGGCGCACGGTCAACGGCAGGACCGGACTGAATGACAGCTTTTGCGGTATGTAGCCAATGGTGAGCGACGGCGCGCGTGCCACGGTGCCCTCGTCGGGCCGGATCAATCCGAGCACTGTCTTTGCACAGGTAGTCTTGCCCGACCCGTTGGCCCCTATGAGAAAGATCTGCTTGCCGCGCACGATCTCGAACTCCACATCTCGAAATATCCACCGATTGCCTCGTTTCACACCGATGTTGTTGGCCTTGACGAGGATGTTGGAGGACACGGCGATTTCCCTGTTCAAGGCTTGATGTCCTCTTGCAATCCTGTAGTGTCCAAGCCCTTCTGCGGCAGAAGGCTGGAAGCGGCGGCATGTTGCACATTTTGGACCGCAGGACAAGGCAATCCCGAGACGTGCAAGGCAGATTCCTGCTCAGAGCATTTTCAACCGGGCGGCGCGGCAATGCCAACCCGGCTTGCACGACTCAACGGGCGCTGAAATTCCCGTCCTGCTGGTTCGCCCTTGGAAGTTGTCGAAACAGGCATGGTTGCAGGTCAGTTGCCGTGGAACCAGGCGCCGTGCACGCATGTAGACTGGGGTGGATTGAGACGCGGCAAGGAGTTGTGCAGCACGAGTGAACGAAGTTTCCATTGAGATGGAAGAACTTCCCAGCTTGGCAGGCAAGCTGATCCGGCTGGCTGACTTGGTTGCCGGTGCGGTCCAGCGCTTCACTGAATCCTTTCTCAAGCATTCGCCTCGCCGCCGCAATGAGATTGGCCCGAACCTCCCGGCGCTGTTCGAAGGACCGGCGCGATGGAGTGGAGTCGACATGGGCAGGTTCCCCTTGTGCAATCGTTGTGCCCCAATTGCTGCCTTGACAGTTTGCCGTACATGCATAGCTTGATTCGGTTGCCCGTAAGTGAATCGGTTTCCTGTGCCTAGTGCGCTACCTCAAGGGACATCGGTTGGTTGTGGGCCTCTATAAAAAAAGCGATGAGGAAATATAAAAATGAAAACGGTGAAATCCTGCCTGCTGTCGGGACTGTTGACGGCAATGTCAATTTCACTTGCTGCCAAGAGCGCAGCGGCTCAAAGTGAGTTGGTGGTAGTTGCGACGATCAATCCACTGCATTCCATTGTAAGCGGAGTAATGGAGGGTGTTGGTGAACCCCATCTCCTGATTGAAGGCAATCAGTCGCCGCACACATTCAACCTGCGCCCCACAGACGCGGCGATCTTGCAAGATTCAGACATTGTCTTTGCAATTGGCGAAGCGGTTGAGACACCATTGTTCAAGTACATCGACACGCTGGCAACCAATGCCAAGCTCATTGAAATGGCTGAAATCGAGGGGCTGGCAATGCTGTCCTTCCGGGACTCGGGAGACTTTTGGCTTGAGGCCGGCGAAGATGCAGACCACGGGCATGACCACGGCGAGAGTTCGGTGCCCACTCACGAAGACGAGGCCATGCAGGAGGATGAACATGCTCACGAAGACGAGCATGCTCACGAAGACGAGGCCATGGCTGAGGATGAACATGCCCACGAAGACGAGCATGCTCACGAGGGCGAGTTTGACATGCACGTATGGCTCGATCCGGAAAACAGCGCCGTCATGGCACAGTTGATCGCAGATACGCTGGCCGAAGCGGATCCGGAAAACGCGGTCCGGTACAGGGAAAACGCGGCAGACTTCGAACGCAGACTGCATGAAACGACGGCACGTCTCACAGAGGAACTGGCTCCGGTGCGCGGCGAACCGTTCATCGTTTTCCACGACGCATATCAGTATTTCGAGAAACGCTTTGGGCTCACTCCCGCGGGATCGGTCGTGATCAATCCTGATACGATGCCTGGCGTCAGGCGGGTCAACGAACTTCAAGCGCTCATTCAGCAGACGGGTGCGAATTGTGTGATGGCTGAGCCCCAGTTCAATCCACGGATTGTCAATGTCATAGTGGAAGGTTCAGCGGCACGGTCAGGGACTCTTGATCCGCTGGGAGCAGACATTGAAAGCGGTCCCGACATGCTGTTCATGCTGTACGATCAAATGGCGGATTCGTTCCTGGAGTGCCTGGAACACGACCATTAGCCCTGAATTGCATGTCGCACTTGTTTCCAGCGTTGAATGACAACCCGGCGCCAGAACTTTCAGGTGAACCTGCTTGTGTTTGCGGCTGGTTTTCCTTTCCGCCGCGTCCGCATGCAACCGCAGCGGCCAACGCACTCCCCGTCGGAAAGTCGGACTGGGATGCTGAGCACAGGTCTGGAACTCGGAAGGACTGGCGCTTGAGCACTCCATTGCCGAAGGACTGATCGCCTTCCGTTCCAACGGGCGCTTCATTTCAATGAAGTTTGTTCGGCTTGGAAAGGAGGGTTGAACTTGCCGAGCTGGAGGCAGGGCCCACAAGGGCTTCAGCAACGCAGTGGCCCGACTGACAAAGCGAATGTCAACTCGCTTGCATTGGTTTGCGAACGGCGGCGCCAGCAACAGGATTGTTGGCGCCGCTCCGAACGCGGCGAGCGCTCACTCGCCGATTAGAGCGGCACTCGCCTTGGCGAATGGCAATTCTCATCCGTTCGGGACCAAACATGACGCCGAGCTTTCATGGAGACCTGCCCAAGGCGAGTGATGTCTCCAAACTTGATCTGCGCGTGAGGACGAACCCTCGTGAAGCCGGACCGTTCTTCCATGAACGGCTGCAAGGGGGATGCAGCAAGCACATTGCTGGACATGAACTCTGGAAACGTTGAATTTCGACACGACAGCCATGTCGTCCCGTTCATGCCAATGCCGCAGGCGACTGCCGAGCGAATTTTTTGCCAGTTGCGGCAAGGTGTTCGCAAAGGATGCCTGTCGCCGGGCGCAACAATCACGTTTGAGCGCCGAGCACAGAAATTGTTTCGGCGCCTGACTGGGCCAAGTGCCCCTTGAAGTCCATTTCGCTGAGATCTACAGGACCGCCTTGTGGCTTGAACTTTGCGAGTGCTGGCCTGCAGCCTTCATCGCATGCGTGGAACCCATAAGACATCGTTTCCCCATGTCCATTGAGACTTGAGCTGACGGGCCAGTGCGACCAGGCCTCCCTGAATTGACACAAGGCAAAACTGCTTCCCGGCAGTTGCAACCTTCGAGACACTGCAGGCAAGTCAACTCTTGGCACAATGCACATGCCGCGGTTTCCATTGACTTTTCAATTTCGTTTGACTAGCAGGACGCCGCACAGCGGCTGGCAGCATGCTTCCGGCGGGATGTTCCGGCTGCTTCAGTGCAATGCATACAGCTCAGCAAAGGCACCTAAGGAACAACTCATGATCCACGGAAAGAGCAGGGCCGCAATTTTGGCCGCAACGGTTGGACTGGCTTTCGCGGGCCAAGGCGCAATTGCAGAGGACAGCGGGAGTTTTTCGACAACGACTGTCTTGACCACATCCTACGAAGTGCTCCAACTAACAGATCTCACGACCTTCGCCGGCTCTGCAGAGGGCCACACTGCCGTAACACAAAGCTCCGGCAACCCATTTCCTGTCGGCAGCCAAAGCGAGGTTAAATGCTTGTCCTTCGGTCAGGTGACGAAGGCTGAATCCCGTTCCCAAGCGGCCTGCAGTATGAGCACAGAAGAGGACAGCCTCCTTCATCTGACTTCCGAGAGAACAGGTCCGAAGGGACAAATAGCACTGCTGGGTGGAACGGGCATGTATGAGGGCATAACCGGTGCCTGCGAGTACACGCTCACCATTGTTGCGGCCACGGTTGCCGTGACGTATTCAGATTGCCAATGGGAGCGACAAGCAGGGAATTGAGGATCGTTGCCTCACCGAGTTTGGTCTCATTTTCAGCCGGGTCAACCGGATGAACGCCAGAGGCGTCAATTCGGACGCCAAAGAGAGTTTCGTGAGAATGGCGCGGTTGCGCACTTTGGCGGCTTCCGCATGCATCCGCAGCGCTTTTGAATTCCCCTCAGAACACCGGAGGAAAGGGAGGCGCGTGAAAAGGCAGAACAGAAGAATTGGCTTTCGACTGTTGTGGAATGGCGCGGTTGCATTGGCCCGGGTCCAAATGCAGTGGGTGCCCAAGCGACGAGTTCGGCGAGTCTTTCCCGAACGGTCGGCAAGTCACTTCTGCCCCGCGCACGTCCATTCCGAGCCACGACTCGTTCCTTGCTTCCGGCCAGACATGACGCTCTGCGCCGTCTCCTTTGACAACTCAATCCCTGACTTGTAGCGGGAACTTGCTGCATGACTGCTGTACGGAGGTTGCAGGAAGCATTGGCTCGGCGAGTTGGTGGACTGCTCCAAATCCCATTCGCCTTGCTCAGGAAGGCAACCAAAGGAGTGTACCATGATTGATGTTAGGCGTATGGCCGCGTTGCTGGCCGCAGCGGTCGGACTGACGGTCGCGGCCAATGGCTCGATTGCAGCCGAGAGCGGGAGTTTTTCGATGATGGCTGTCTTGAACGCGTCATACGAATCTCTCCAACAGAATGATGTCACAGCTTTCGCCGGACCTGTGGCGGGGCCCGTCGCAATTACCAAGAGCACCGGCGACCCCTTTTCCGTTGGCAGCAAGGGCGAGGTGCAATGTTTGGCCTATGGCAAACTAACTGCTAACGGGATCAGTGTAGAGGCAGTCTGTTCCTACAGTTCAGATCAGGGCGACCTGCATATGGCAAACAAGAGAACGGGAACGACCGGAACAATCACTCTGCTGGGTGGAACAGGAAGCTACGAGGGCATTTCCGGCGCCTGCGAGTACACCCCGATCTTAGTTTCAACCACAGCCAGCGCGACACCTGTGGATTGCACATGGGAGCGATGAGAAGGGGATTGAGGACTGCTGCCTATAACGCGACTGGTCACAATCTTGCCTGTCCTGACTTCGCACATGTGATCAACAGGATGCGGACGTCGACGTCGATTCATGCTTGATGACAGCGCAAGAGCCAGTTTCGGCAGACCATTTGTAGGGAGAGGGCGATTCGCAACTGTCCTGAGCATGTCCTCCCAAGTCCATTCCAAGGCAGTTGCTGAAGGATTCAGCAAGCATGCTGGAGACGCAGTCGATAGATTCAGTGCCATTGAAGAAGGCCAGGAAATGTCCTTGATGTAGGTCATTCACACTGCAAATCGCCTGTGCAATGCTGCGACGGGAATTTGCCGCAATTCGGTGACAAACCCAATTGTGAGTTGGACATGGAAATGGCTTCAGTGCATGACCTTGCAAAGTGCATTTTGGAATCTCAGGCTTCCAACGCAGGGGACCTCTTGACGGCTTGGAAGCTTCAGAAGTTGGTCCATTGCTGCCAAGCCTGGTCGCTCGTGTGGGACGAGAGAATTTTGTTTCCCGAACGAATTGAGGCTTGGGCTGACGGGCCCATTTGCCCAGATCCTTTCAACACGCACGAAGAAAAACTGAATCCTGGCAAGGACGACATTCAAGGCAGTCCAGGGAATCTAGACGGTGACGGCAGAGAAACCGTCGATGGCGTCCTGGAATGTTATGGCCCAAGGTCAGGGCGCTACTTGAGCAACTTGACCCATGTGGAACGTCCTTGGATAGAGGCGCGCGGCGACACGCCAACTGGAATCCGCTCCAATGCAGAATTGTCTTGCGAGACAGGACACATGGTCGTTTGCAATCGCAGTCGGAACGCGCACCAGGTCAGTTGGCGCGCTCTCCCTTTCCGCACGCTGCGAGACTTGCAGATTTGCCTTCTCGCAGCTGGTCGACGAGCAGCCCGATTCGCTGACGGAGGTTGCGGCGTGTGAAGTTGGCGAAGAACAGCTGCAAATTGGGAAAGTCTTCGGCATCTTCAGTCAATCTCCACGCAAGGGAGATTGCACGCGTGGGGTCGCGTTGGTATTTCGGGACCATGTTGCACTGCCTGAACCAAGGCGCCGCATGAGAGCCGGTGAGGCATGGGCGGCGGCGACTGTCGCAACCAAGGGCTGTCGAAGGCACGACTGCAGCCCCAATGGCACGGCAACACCTTGATTGTAAATCAACGATGCGTCAATTGGAGTGTACAAGGCAAGGAGTGAACTTGTCGGCACCTCGCGAATTTGAAGGCCAATGACAAACCGAGTCCGGTGGTACGATACCCACGCCGCGGCGGTTATGGCTACCTACGAACAGGTAAGCGCGGAGTCTGTGCACGGATGGCTTCGTGACCTGTTGCCGGATGATGATGCCACGATCCTGGATGTCGGCGCTGGAAGCGGTCGCGACGCAACATGGCTTGCCGCGTTGGGCTACGATGTCGTTGCCGTGGAACCGTCGGCCGAATTGAGAAAGCGCGCTGTTAAGCGCCACTCCGGCAGTGGGGTGGAATGGATTGACGACCAGTTGCCTGCCCTTGCAAAACTCACGCGGGCTGGCTTGTCCTTCGACGTGATACTCCTGAGTGCGGTGTGGATGCATCTCAGGGAAGAGGAACGTCCAAGGGCATTTCGCAAGCTGATCAATTTGCTCAAGCCAGGCGGATTGCTTGCGATAACCCTTCGCGACGGACCGGAAGAGCCAAGCAGAGGGATACATGCCGTCTCCGCCGAAGAGGTCGAGCTGCTTGCCCGAAATCACGGCGCAATGGTGGAGCGCCATGCCGAGGCAAAGGATCAGTTGGGCCGAAACAACATTCGGTGGATCCAAATGGCCATCCGCTTGCCGGATGACGGCACGGGGGCGCTGCCGCTGCTCCGAAGCATTGTCCTCAACGATTCCAAGAGTTCGACCTACAAGCTGGCGCTGCTGCGCACCATTTGCCGAGTTGCTGACGGAGCTGCGGGACTTGCCTACGCAAAGGGCGAGCATATTGCCGTTCCATTTGGCTTGATTGCCCTCTATTGGCTGCGGCTCTTCAAGCCCCTGCTCCGCGAGAATCTTCCGCAAAACCCGAAGAACGTCGGCCTCCGGAATCTTGGCTTTGCAAAGGATGCGTATCGACGACTTGCCGATGTCTCCCATCTCGATCTCCGTGTCGGGATGAGGTTTTCCAGGGACCAGTCAACGGTCCTGCACCAAGCGCTGAAGGACACATCGGACACAATTCAGAAAATGCCGGCCAACTACATAACGTTCCAGGACGGGCGGCGGGTCTTCACCGTGAAGCGAACCGGCAGAAGGCTGCAAGCGCCTCAAGTGGTGTTGGACAAGGCCTACCTGTCGGGATTCGGCGAAATGATGGTTCCTGAACATCTTTGGAGATCGCTGCAGCGCTTCGGCGTCTGGATCGAACCGGTCATTGTTGCCGAATGGACGCGGCTCATCAAGGGATATGCGATCGGATTGGGAGTGCCGGCCGAAGATTCGAAGATAGCGCCTGCCATGAACTGGGAAGACCCAACCAGGGATGTGAAGCTGGCGCGCGAGCGGGCGCTGGCGCTTTCCGAAACCGGGCAGCTGACCTGCGTCTGGAGCGGTCGAAGGCTTGACCGAACGAATCTGGCGATCGACCATTGCCTTCCCTGGACCGTATGGCCTTGCGGCGATCTCTGGAACTTGATGCCGGCGCACCACAGAGTGAACATGAACAAGCGAGCCTTCCTGCCCGCCGATGTCCTGATGCGAACCGTGCAGAATGAAATCACAAACTGGTGGGACTCGGCATATGTAGTTGGCAACCAGGGGTTTTCGGAACGGTTCTGGCTCGAGGCGCAATCGAGCCTGCCAAGCGTAAGAGCCGAAGCGGACACGCTGGACGATGTATTTGATGCCGTCTGCCTGCAGAGGCTGCGCCTGAGACAGGACCAGCAAGTGCAGGAATGGAAGGGGAATCGGTAACCTCAATCTCGGCTTCAGCGCTGGCTTGCGTGAGCCCGGGTAGCAGGCGAGCGAATCGAAGGAACACTGACGGCTCAATTAAAGACGTGCCTTGAATTGACGCTCCGGAACATCCCGTTTGCGATCAACCGCGTCCACGCTTCTCCACGCCGTCGGCCGCTTCCTACTTCTGCGCAAGCGGTATGTTGCCGTGTGGAGTTGATTGCAGCGATTCAGGCGTCCGCCTGCAGTTCCGAGACCGGGGCTGCTGGGCATCCCAGCAATCGATAAACTTCGGCAGCGGAGCTTGCGGCCATTTTGAAATCGCAAAGGGCGCGACATTCGGATTCTTCCGGGCAATCCCTGCATTGTCTCGGGATTGACTGTTTGATTCGGGCGTGTGTGAACAACCTGACATGTGTCACCATGCCACTGGTGGCCAGCAAACGAGCGGTGGCCCCAGACGCATGCATTGGGTGACGCGTTGCTGGCCTCGTTCGCATCTGCATCTCCTGCC
Source organism: Paracoccaceae bacterium (assembly GCA_026713305.1). GTDB lineage: Bacteria > Pseudomonadota > Alphaproteobacteria > Rhodobacterales > Rhodobacteraceae > MPNP01. The sequence goes on along the minus strand of JAPOOS010000066.1, from coordinate 11,507 downwards.
AGAGCGTCTTTTGTCAAACCTCTTTCCACCAAAGGAATCATGATGTCCACGGCCCTGTCGTTCGACGGCAGTCAATCTCGTTCCAACCATTCCTCCCCGTTTGCAGGGCGGGCGAACTTTCATCATTGATGCAATGCCGGAACAGGCGATAATGCCGACAGGCAGCTCACGTGGCTGGAGCTTTGGCGCATTCAACCCGGCACAAGGCCAATTCGAATCACAAGGCGTGTCCTGTTTCTCAAATGGCAGGCAGACGGAGGATACCGTGGCAGCACAGTCCAAATCCAGGAAGGGCAACTATTTCGAGGACTTCGAATTGGGAAGACGCTTCCATCACCCCACTCCACGCACTTTGAGCGAAGGAGACGTTGCGCTCTACAACGCAATTTACCCCTGCAAGCATTCAATCTTCTGCTCAAGCGAATTCGCTCGCCAATGCGGACTGGAACGATCTCCTGTGGAAGACCTCGCCGTTTTTCATGTGGTGTTCGGCAAGACAGTTCCCGACATTTCGACCAATGCGGTCGCCAACCTTGGATACGCCGAGTGCCACTTTCATCGGCCTGCATTCGTGCATGACACTCTGCGTGCCGAGACCGAGGTCATTGGCCTGCGCGAGACTTCCAGCCGCAAGGCGGGAATTGTTTGGGTGAGGAGCAAGGGATTCAACCAGCGGGATGAAACTGTCCTTGAATTTGTTCGCTGGGTGCTGGTTCGCAAGCGAGACCCACAATCGCCGTCACAGGAACCATTCATCCCCGATCTGAATGCATTTGTGCCGGCAGCTCAACTGCCGGCACGCTCCGAACTGGACTTTTCCGGATACGGTTTTCAGATGGCCGGCGAACCGTGGCGACTGTCCGACTACGAGGAAGGCGAAGCGATCGACCATGTGGATGCACTTACGATACTGGAAGCGGAACATGTCCTTGCGACTCGCCTGTGGCAAAACCCGGCCAGGGTGCACTTTGACGTCAGTGCGGCAACCGGCGGCCGCCGCCTGATCTATGGAGGGCATGTCATGTCGACAGCCCGGGCGCTGAGCCACAACGGGCTTGCCAATGCGCAGGTCTTGCTTGCGATCAACGGCGGCAGCCACTCCAGTCCCTGCCATGCGGGCGACACGCTAAGGGCTTCCTCCAGAGTCCTGTCCAGAGCTGACCATCCAGTCGCCGGCGCCGGCGCAATTCGATTGCAAACCATTGCCTACAAGGCCGAGCTTGACGACCCGTGGAACAGGCACGACGATGGCCATCCCGATGTCGTGTTGAGCATTGACTACTGGTGCCTGATTCCCGAGTGACGGGCTCGGTCGGCATTTGGTTCGCTTCCGGTCCTCGGCAGGCGGCAAACGGATCGGTCGGGGTTGTGGCAAGAATTTCCAAACAGTGGGACAGAGCCGATGCTGCAACCGAACCCAGCTCCCGTCCGCCAGAGCGCCAAGCTTGAGCGCAACCGTCCGTAGAAGCTGCGGGCGACTTGATTTCTCCGTCTTCATTGTTGTTGGAGGTCAAATCCGTATACTCGTGGCCAGAAAGAAAACGTCGGTACTTCAAGTGGCAGGATTCCTGATCGAATGGCTTCGTCGCACCCTGACCTGGCATTTTGTTGGTTTGTGCAGTCAGACGCACTGCCTTATGGAACTTGCCGCGAAGGTGAAGGCTGGTTTGACTCCCGCAGGGGCGGCATGAGTTCAGCCACCGTTGCCACTGTGCCTGGACTCGCTGGCGCCGCCGACACAAGGCTCTCCATGCCTTCGGTCCGCCAATCACCACCGTCGCCAAGAGGAGGCAGGTCAAATGTCGCGCCGAGCCGATAGGCCACTTTCTCCGCACGTCACCGTGTACCGATGGCCTCTGAACGCCCTTATGTCGATAGCTCACCGGGTCACCGGCACCGGGCTGCTTCTGGGCGCCTTGCTTGTCGTCTGGTGGCTGGTCGCAGCGGCGGCGTCCGAAGAGTATTTTCGGCTGGTGAACAAGGCGCTGACTTCTCCTGTCGGAGACCTGTTGATGCTGGGCTTGACGCTCGCGTTCTGGTACCACTTCTGCAACGGAATTCGCCATCTGATCTGGGACACCGGGGCTGGATTCGAGGACCGGTCAACCCGCGTGACGGCAGCCTTCGCGCTCGGCGGCGCCGTGCTCCTTTCGGTCCTCACGATATTGCTCGTTCGCTGAAGGTGTGAAGGGATGAGTTTCAGGACAGACATGGCAAAGGTCGCAGGCCTGGGGTCGGCGAAGGAAGGAACGCACCACTGGTGGGGGCAGCGCCTGACGTCATTGGCGCTCATTCCGCTGGGTCCGCTTTTCGTGCTGCAGTTCGGGCGCCTGTTGGGAGCCGACCGGGAGACCGTGATCGCCGCTTTTTCGGGCGCCGGAAACTCGCTGATTGCAATTCTTTTCCTGATCGCCGCATTTCTTCATTTGCGTCAGGGCCTTCAGGTCGTCATCGAGGACTATGTTCACACCCGGTCGGCAACGGTGACGCTCTTGATTCTCAACACGTTGCTCTGCTGGGGATTCATGATCGCCGGCGTGTGGGCGGTTGTGTCCATATCCCTTCAACAGGTCGCTTAGGAGAGACAAGGGTGGCAGCATACGAGCTCATCAGGCACGACTACGATGTTGCTGTCGTCGGCGCCGGCGGCGCCGGACTTCGGGCGACGCTTGGGATGGCCGAACAGGGATTGAGAACGGCCTGCATTACCAAGGTTTTTCCGACGAGATCGCACACGGTGGCCGCGCAGGGCGGAATCGCCGCATCGCTTGCCAACATGGGCCCCGACAACTGGCACTGGCACCTCTACGACACGGTGAAGGGGTCGGACTGGCTCGGCGACGTGGATGCCATGGAATACCTGGTTCGCAATGCACCCGACGCAATCTACGAGCTTGAGCACTACGGCGTCCCGTTCAGCCGCACGGAACAGGGAACGATCTACCAGCGGCCATTTGGCGGCCACACGACCGAATACGGTCAGGGGCCACCTGTCCAGAGAACCTGTGCGGCGGCCGACCGAACCGGGCACGCGATCCTGCACACGCTGTACGGGCAGTCGCTGAAGAAGAAGGCCGAGTTCTTCATCGAGTACTTTGCCGTCGATCTGGTCATGTCCAGCGACGGCGTTTGCCAAGGCGTGATTGCCTGGAACTTGGACGACGGAACGCTGCATCTGTTCAACACAAGCATGGTCGTGCTGGCAACGGGCGGATATGGCCGTGCCTACTTTTCCGCGACGTCGGCACACACTTGCACCGGCGACGGCAACGGCATGGTGGCCAGGGCTGGACTGCCACTGCAGGACATGGAGTTTGTGCAGTTTCACCCGACCGGGATATACGGGGCGGGAGTCCTGATTACCGAGGGTGCGCGCGGCGAAGGCGGGTATCTGACGAACTCCGAGGGCGAACGCTTCATGGAGCGATATGCACCCACCTACAAGGATCTGGCCAGCCGCGACGTCGTGTCAAGATGCATGACGCTGGAAATTCGAGAAGGGCGCGGCGTGGGGCCCGAAGGTGACCACATATATCTGCACCTTGACCATCTTTCGCCGGAAATTCTTGCCGAACGACTGCCTGGCATCACGGAATCGGCCAAGGTGTTCGCTGGCGTAGATCTAACCCGCGACCCAATCCCGGTGCTGCCAACCGTGCACTACAACATGGGCGGCATTCCGACCAACTACTGGGGCGAAGTTATCAATCCCACCGACGAGGATCCCGATGCAGTTCAGCCAGGCCTGATGGCCGTGGGAGAGGCGGCATCCGCTTCAGTTCACGGCGCCAACCGTCTGGGTTCCAACTCCCTTACCGACCTTGTCGTGCTTGGTCGGGCGACGGCGATACGAGCCGGTCAAACGATTTCCCCTGGACAGCATAGGCCCGAGCCGGACACTGAGTCCGTGTCCTGCGTCCTCGACAGGTTTGACCGCATTCGGCACGCCTCCGGCGCCATACCCACGGCGGCGCTTCGCGTCGACATGCAAAGGGCCATGCAGCGGGATGCCGCCGTGTTCCGCAGCAGCGAAACCCTGGCAAACGGCGTGGCCGAAGTTTGTGGCCTCGCTGGCGATTTCGCGGACGTGAATGTCACCGACAGGTCAATGATCTGGAACTCCGATCTGATGGAGACGCTTGAGCTTGACAATCTGCTGGCTTGCGCCGTCACGACCGTGGTTTCGGCCGAGGCCCGAACCGAGAGCCGCGGCGCCCACGCCCATGAGGACTATCCGGACCGGAATGACGATGACTGGCGCATGCACAGTCTGGCCTGGGCGGTTGGCGGAGAGTACGGACTCGGATATCGGCCCGTGCACACCGAAACGCTGACGTCTCCCGAAATGGGAGGAATCGACCCTGCCATCATTGAGCCAAAGGCCAGAGTGTACTGATGCACAGGACGATGCAATTTGCGCTGATTTCCATGGCGGCGGGCGCCGTCGCCGCTTGCGCCGCGCCCGGCAACAATTCCGGCGATCAGGAAGGCAGTTGCCCTTCCGGAGGATACGAAACGAAGACTTCGGGCAGCATAGGCGCCGGCTACAGCACCGAAAAGGGACAGGTGTCCTCTTTCGGCGTTGGCATCCATTTCGTGCCGCGCCCGGCGACAGCCAACGGTTGCGGCGGCGCCTCGACATCTTCGCCACAATTCGGCATGTCACTATTCAGCAGCACGGAAAGCTCCCAAAATGGTTGAGTTTGCACTACCAAAGAACTCACGAATAAAGGTTGGCAAGACCTGGCCAAAGCCGGATGCCAGCGGCAAGTTGCGGCAGTTCAAGATCTACCGCTGGAATCCTGACGACAAGGAACAGCCGCGAATTGACACATACTACCTCGATCTCGACAATTGCGGTCCGATGGTTCTCGATGCAATCATCAAGATCAAGAACGAGATCGATCCGACTCTCACCTTCCGACGTTCATGCCGGGAAGGCATTTGCGGTTCCTGCGCCATGAACATCAATGGCGAAAACACGCTGGCCTGCACGCGCGGCATTGCCGCCGGAACGAAGCCCATAAGAGTTTATCCGCTGCCGCACATGCAGGTGGTCAAGGATCTGGTTCCTGACCTGACACTGTTCTACGCCCAGCACGAAGCGATCATGCCATGGCTTGACACCCGCTCCAACACTCCCAGCGACGAATGGAAGCAGTCCATTGACGACCGCCGGAAACTGGACGGTCTGTACGAGTGCGTCCTTTGCGCTTGCTGCTCCACCTCCTGCCCAAGCTATTGGTGGAACAGCGATCGGTACCTTGGACCGGCGGCCTTGCTTCATGCCTATCGCTGGCTGATCGACAGCCGCGACGAGGCGGCTGGACAGCGCCTTGACGAGTTGGAGGACCCCTTCAAGCTGTATCGCTGCCACACGATCATGAACTGCGCAAAGACGTGCCCAAAGGGACTGAATCCTGCCAAGGCAATCGCCGAGGTCAAGAAAATGCTTGTTGCAAGAACAACATGATCGTCGATGTTGCCGGCTGTAGCCAGCGTGCGCGAATCCGGAGCATCTCCTGTTGGCAGGAATGACATGCGGCCGCGGAACAGGTTGACTGCGCAAGGATGAGTTCACAAACGGCTGCCGGTTCAGGGCGCAGAAACGTTCGGCACAATCCGGGCTGTTCGCTTGACCTGGATCGCATCTCCTCGACAAGGGTGAATCTGAGCGCCGTCGAACGGCGCGTCGCCACGCTGGCAGGCAGGCGCTCGATCAAGGCACAATGGCAGGCGGCGTGGCTGCTGCGGGCAATCACGCTTATCGACCTGACAACGCTTTCCGGCGACGACACCTGCAACCGCGTGGTTCGCCTTGTGGCCAAGGCGCTCAAGCCGGTGCGCAGCGACATACTGGATTCGCTTGGAGTGGCTCCGGCGTCCATTCGCGTCGGCGCAGTCTGCGTGTACCACGGAATGGCGGAATGTGCGCTTAAGGCGAGAGGGTCGAGCGATCTGCCGGTTGCGGTCGTTTCAACGGGATTTCCGGCCGGTCTGTCTCCGTTCAACATGCGCTGCGAGGAAGCCAGAAGGTCCGTGGAGCTCGGCTGCGACGAGGTGGACATCGTGATTTCGCGCCGACACGTGCTGGCGGGCAACTGGCAAGCGCTGTACGAGGAAGTGTCTGCATTCAGGGAAGCCTGCGGCAACACGCACATGAAAGCGATTCTCGCAACCGGCGAGCTTGGCACATTGCGAAACGTCGCCAAGGCGTCGCATGTTTGCATGATGGCCGGGGCGGACTTCATCAAGACTTCCACTGGCAAGGAAAGCGTGAACGCCACTCTGCCGGTGGCGCTTGTGATGCTGCGGGCGATTCGCGAGCATCACCATGCAACCGGAGTCGCCGTTGGTTTCAAGCCGGCCGGTGGCATCTCCCGTGCCAAGCAGGCGCTCCTTTACATGACGCTGGTCAAGGAGGAACTCGGACGCGCCTGGCTTGCGCCCGAACGCTTTCGCTTTGGCGCTTCTAGCCTGCTTACGGACATCGAGCGGCAGCTTGAGCACCATGCGACCGGACGGTACTCGGCCGGTTTTCGTCATGCGATGGGATAGATCATGAGCATCGACGTGCTATTCGACAGCCTTGAATTCGGACCGGCTCCCGAGAGCCGGACCGTGGCCGACAAGTGGTTGCAGTCCCACAAGCATCGGTTTGGCCACTTTGTCGACGGCCGCTTTGGCAAACTGGACGACGAACAAGGCTTTGAATCGACAAACCCGGCGACGGGAGCCGTGCTGGCCACCTTGGCGCAGGGAACCCGCAAGGATGTCGATGACGCCGTGACTGTGGCGCGGGAGGCGTTTCCGAACTGGCGCGATGCCGGAGGTCCGGCTCGGGCGCGGCATTTGTATGCCATTGCCCGTGCCATTCAGAAACACAGCAGATTGTTCGCCGTTGTCGAGACGCTCGACAATGGCAAGCCGATTCGCGAGTCGCGTGACATCGACATTCCGTTGGCTGCCAGACACTTCTACTATCACGCAGGAATTGCGCAGTTGGTGGATTCCAGTTTTGCCGAACACGAGCCGGTTGGCGTGTGCGGGCAGATCATACCGTGGAACTTTCCATTGCTGATGCTGGCGTGGAAGCTGGCTCCCGCCTTGGCAACCGGCAACACCGTTGTCCTCAAGCCTGCAGAATTCACATCCTTGTCGGCCTTGCTGTTTGCGGAGATAGTCGCCGACATCGGATTGCCAAACGGCGTGGTCAACATAGTAACCGGAGATGGCGCCACCGGCGAACATCTGGTTCGGCATGAAGGCGTCGACAAGATCGCCTTTACCGGGTCGACCGAAGTGGGTCGTCGCATAAGGCAGTTGACCGCCGGCAGCGGAAAGTCGCTGACACTGGAGCTCGGCGGCAAGTCGCCGTACATTGTGTTTGACGACGCCGATCTGGATTCCGCCGTTGAGGGCCTTGTTGACGCAATCTGGTTCAACCAGGGTCAGGTGTGCTGTGCCGGGTCACGGCTGCTAGTGCAGGAATCCGTTGCCGGCGAGATGCATGACCGCATCAGAAGGCGCATGGACAAGTTGCGCATTGGCGATCCGATGGACAAGTCCATCGATCTCGGAGCGATTGTGCACCCGGTGCAGTTGCGGCGAATTTCGGAGCTTGTCGAGCGCGGACTGTCCGAAGGCGGGCACATGTACCAGCGCTCCACTTCGATGCCTGCGGACGGTTGCTACTATCCGCCGAGCCTGATTGCGGGAGTGTCGCCGTCATCCATCCTGATGCAGGAGGAGATTTTTGGACCGGTGCTGGTGAGCACAACCTTCAGGACTCCTGCCGAAGCCGTCGAGCTTGCCAACAACACTCGCTACGGTCTTGCTGCGTCCGTCTGGAGCGAGAACATCAATCTGGCGCTTGACGTGGCGCCCAAGCTGGCTTGTGGCGTTGTCTGGATCAACTCCACCAATTTGTTCGATGCCGCGGCCGGATTTGGTGGTCGCCGCGAGTCCGGTTTCGGTCGGGAAGGAGGCTGGGAAGGTGTCACAGCCTATCTGAAGCTGAAGGGAAGCGGCGTTCCAAGGGAGAGGGCCAAAGGGCGGCAGCCGCCAAGCGCAGCAACGCCACGGTACGGCTTGTCGACAATTGATCGCACACCCAAGCTGTTGATTGGTGGGCGGCAGACAAGGCCTGACAGCGGATACTCGATCGTCGTCCGAGATCCTTTGGGAAACAGGTTGAGCGAAGTGGGGCGCGGAAACCGCAAGGACATTCGAAACGCTGTCGAGTGCGCCAGCAATGCAAGCGAGTGGCGTCGAACTTCGGCCAGCCTGCGCGCGCAGATACTGTACTACATCGCTGAAAACCTGAATGCTCGAGCGAGAGAGTTCACCGAGACAATCGTGAACCAAACGGGTGTGTCCGAGACTGACGCCGGCCGCGAAGTTGAAGCAAGCATGGACCGCCTGTTCCACTACGCCGCCTGGGCCGACAAATTTGACGGCCATGTACACGGCGTCCCGATTCGCGGCGTGGCGATGGCCATGAAGGAACCGGTGGGCATTGTGGGCGTGTTCTGTCCTGACGAGTTTCCCTTGCTCGGACTTGTATCGACACTCGCACCGCTTGTGGCGATGGGAAACACCTGTGTGCTGGTGCCATCGATGGCCGCGCCGCTGACAGCAACTGATCTCTATCAAGTGCTGCAGACTTCCGACGTGCCGCCTGGAGTCGTGAACATTGTAACCGGATATCGAAGGGAGCTTGTTGAAACCGTTGCAGGACACGACAACATTGAGGCGATCTGGTACTTTGGAAGTCCAAGACACATTCAGAAGGTGGAGTATGCATCCGCCGGCAACTTGAAGCGAACTTGGGCGGTTGCCGGCAACAAGATTGACTGGCTTTCCCCGTCAAGGGGACAAGGAAGGGAATTCTTGCGCAACGCCACCGAAATCAAGAACATTTGGATACCCTATGGCGAGGTATGAGTGGGCTGACAACTGCTGGACAAGACGCCAATCCAATTGACCACCAAAACTGCCAGCAAATCAAACTGGCCTAGGGCTCGTCGCCCGCTGTCAGCCTCACACGCCTGAAAGACGCCTACGGCCAACTTTCGGGTGCCGCCAACGGGCCTACACGCAGGAAAGAATATGAAACGCAGGAGAAAAGCCGCTGGATTTTCAGTGGGTGAATTTGTCGTCTACCCCTCGCACGGAGTTGGCAAGATTGAAGCGATCGAGTTGATCAAAGTCGAGGAAATGAGCGGAACCGAGATGTTCACGATATCGATTGCCCAGGAGGAATTGACGCTTCGCATTCCGGTAAAGCGCGTGGCGCAAGTCGGCCTGCGCAAGCTGACCCCTCCAGATGTAATGGACAAGACGCTCGCCACCTTGAAGGGCCGTTCGCGGATTTCCAAGGCAATGTGGTCGCGCAGGGCCCAGGAATATGACCAGAAGATCAACTCGGGTGACGTCAAGCTGCTCACGGAAGTCGTGCGAGACCTGCATAGGCATGACCAAAAAAAGGAACAGTCCTACTCGGAGCGCCAACTGTATGCCGTGGCCATTGAGCGGCTTACCAGAGAAGTTGCGGCAGTGAAGCGGATTGGCGCTGAGGAGGCCAAGGAAGTGATACTCGGCTGCCTGTCTGCTCGACGCACCCGAAGCTGACGGTGCAATCGCGCTTTCAGGCGAATTCCGGGAGTCGCTGTCCGTGTGTGGCCATGACAATCCTGGCAGAGCGAGCGGCATTGATTCCAGTGTCGCCCTCCCCCTGCTAGAATTACACATTTCCAGACATGTCACTGCCGATCCGGATAGCTCCAAACTGGCATTGACTCTTCAACATCACCAAAGGGAACGGATGCCAGGACACTAGATCTCGATCCAGGGTCAGCTTGCGAACCGGAGGATGTCTCGATTTTCCATCCGTTCCACCTCTGGCGTGGCCGCAAGTTCCCGGCTTGGTTCAGAACCTGCGCCTTTGGCATAGAAACCGTTCACGTTGTGCTGGACAAGGATCTTCTCGTCCGCAGCATTCCTGTATCCTGGACCAATTTGCGCCATGTTGATGCGTTTGAGTTTGCATCATGCGGTCGTTCGCTGTTTCGTCCGGACAAACTTGTGCTGCTGCGTCCAATGGCCGACGATGTGATCACCAAACAGTGCCCGATATGATCATTGTCTGTTGCCCACCAAGAGCAGAACCCCGCACATTTGGCCTCAAACCTTGCGCATTCCGAGACATGTGATGGAACGCCAGTGAACATAGCTGCCAGACAAGGATGCAAAGGCAAAGTGGCTTCGGGCCCTCGGCACCTGCAACCGGCATCCCGACAGGATCCGGGTTGATCGCTTTCGCAAGCCTGAATTCCCACCTGGAAAACTTGGCAAGACAGTTTGACCGGTGTGGGCCGGATTGCTGCTTGCTGGTCATCGAACCCGAGGGATCGCCCGTCGCCGAACGGACACTCAGCGGCCATGAACCGGCGTTTTCTCCTCGAATGTCGGCGCAATGACGCCACAAATGCCCATGGACAGGCCATGGATACCCCAATTGGGGTTTGGACCAAATTGACGCTTGCATGTGGCAGACGTGTTATACATATGGGCTAACTGCAAAGGTTGTTATGTACGCGAGACGCAAATTGGACAAGTTCGCCAGACGATTCCTCGAACCGGCCAATTCCACGCACCGCCAGTACGAAGCACTCAGAGCCCACTTCGTCGACGGCCTGTCGATCGAGGACGCCGCCGCTCGCTTCGGCTACAAGACCGGCAGCTTCCGCAATCTCTGCGCCGCCTTCCGAAGCAAGCCCGACCGCAACTTCTTCGCCCCCCGCAAGTCGGGACCGAAAGCGGATTCCGCCCCGGTTGCACGGCGCAACCGCGTCCTGGCCTTGAGAAAGCTTGACCTCTCGGTCGAGGACATCAGCGCCAGGATGAACGAAGAGGGAATGCCGATCAGCCCCTCGGGCGTCAGCCGCATCATCAGAAAGGCGGGGCTGCCGAAACTGTGGCGCAGAACGCCTGACCGAATGCAGGGGTCCCGACCGAAGACGGCGCCGGCTGCCGACCGCAATGCTCTCGACCTGTCGCCGCGGCGCCTGCGAACTCGCTTCGGCGGCCTGTTCCTGTTCGCCGCCGACCTGGCCCGGTGCGACCTCGACGGCATCCTCGACAATGTCGGCATGCCCGGCAACGCCATGATCCCCGCCGGCTGCGCCGTCCGCTCCCTGCTGGCGCTCAAGCTGTGGGGAATCGGACGACCGTCACAGGTCATGGCCGAAACCCTCGATGAAGGGCTGGCGCTGTTTGCCGGCCTCAACGTCATCCCCAAGCGGGCAACCCTGACCGAATATTCCTGCCGGCCAGACCCATGGCTCGGTCCCGAATTGATGGACCGATGGCACGCCGCCGTGAACAGCCTCGACATCGAACTTGGAGCCGGCGGATCCTTTGACCTCGACTTCCACACCATCCCCTACCATGGCGACGACGCACTGATCGAAAGACACTATGTCTCCAAGCGCAGCCGTCGGCAG
>JAPOOS010000067.1 GCA_026713305.1 Paracoccaceae bacterium | reverse complement strand
GCAACCGTCTAGAGCAGTCTCGGTTCAGCATCGATTCGCAGTTGAGCCCATTGGGCGCCGAAACAGTTCGCAATGAAGCCAATCCTTGGTAAGGGGAATGTCAGACCAAGCGACACCGGTGCGTCGGCTGGTTCAACGGATGCGGGCCGGCCCGTTCATTCAGTCGACTGCGGCAATGACCGTCCCGAGAATGGCGGGCCGCAATGTCGTCGACCGCCTGGCCAACGCACGACGACGCCGGCAATCCACATCCCGATCAACCACTTGATGTTGTCCTTGATCCGCTTGGCCATGACCGTTTTGGTTGTGGCGGCAATCGGGCGCCGCTATGCCGTCGCTCGATGCCTCTGTTCGGTCGCACGCCGCATGCGATGCACCCGCAGGCTCTTTGGCGCCGTCCCTATGCCTGCCATTTGCTCCTCGCTGATTCCCACTGCCCTGCAAACCTGGCTGTCGCGATTTCCGACCGCAGTCATGATGTCGCCTGAAGTCGTGAATGCCCGTTCGACAAATTCCCTGAACTCGCCCTCGGACGGGCTCACCATGAAAAATGGCAGCCCACGAAATTCCTCAGGCGCAAGTTCCAACACTCCCCCGCCATAAAGCCGCCCATCAATTTCAGCGAAAAGGAGCGTCAGTGCATTGTAGACTGAGTGGCACAAGCCCTGTATGCTGAACTTCTCCTTCATCCTGACTTGGTAGGCGGTGTCCGTAGTCAGGACCAGCGCCTCGTTGATGCAAAATCTTGGAAGAATGTGCGCTCGTTGGAAGAACAATCCATCCCCCGGCTCCACAATGGGCATTCGGCGCCATGGCGTGCGTCCCTGGCGCTTGTGCCGCCTGTGAACTGCCTGCTCCTCACATGCTGCAATGCAATGAACCGCAGCAGCTGTTGAATGGCACGCAATGTTCAAGTGAATTACTGACGGCCCTGCAGTTTCCCTGCAGCCATTGTTCCCGCCATGCCCCGAAAGTTTTCGGAAAGTGGCACGAAAGCGTGAATTCGACCGTGACTTGCACCAAGATTGCAGGATGTCGTTCGCCAGACGCAGCCTCCCGGAACGGTCATTCCGAATGGCAGCTGGATTTCGAGCCGCCTGTGAAGCGAACAGGTGAACCCTTCCGCGGCGGCTGCGACAGGCGCGGTCCGCTTGCATCCCGGAACCCAATTGCCGAATCCGCAGTTGCAGCCCCGACCACTTGACGCGAGGAAAAATGCCGCTGTTTCATCTGCTGCTGGTGAGTGTCGTCCAGGGGGCGACGGAATTCCTCCCGGTGTCTTCCTCCGGCCATCTGCTGCTTGTTCCGAGCCTCGCCGGAAGCGAGGATCAGGGCCAGATGATCGACATTGCCGCACACGTAGGCACGCTCGGTGCGGTCGTCATCTATTTCCGCCGGGATGTGCTGGAGATCGCGGCCGGATGCCTCGACATGCTGCGAGGCAAGTTCGGCTCGGCCGGCGCGAGACTTGCCTTCTGCCTTGTGACGGCCACGGTCCCGGTCATGGCCTTCGGACTGGCCCTGCATGTTTCGGGCCTGAGCGACATGTTGCGAAACGTCGGCGTCGTGGGAGCCATGACGCTTGCTTTTGCCATCGTGCTCCTTGCTGCCGACCGGTTCGGCGCGACTGGACGCCGCATGCGCGACTGGACGCCGAGACAGGCCGTGGTCCTGGGACTGTGGCAGGCGCTAGCTCTGGTCCCGGGAACCTCGCGTGCAGGCGTGGTGATCTCCGGCGCGCGGCTGCTTGGATTTGGCCGCCGGGAAGCGGCAAGAATTTCGCTGTTGATGTCAATTCCCACGATTGCCGCCGCCGGATCTCTCGCGGCTGTCGACAGCGTGCTGCTTGCCGACATGGCCCTGCTGCGCGATGGCGCCTTGGTTGCCCTCGTGTCCATGGCGGTGGCGCTGCTGTCGATCCACCTGCTGCTGCTGCTGTTGCGGCGGGTTTCCTACACGCCCTTCGTCGTCTACAGAATCGTCCTTGGATGCGGCCTGATGGCCGTTGCCTGGGGATAGGCGCGGCGGTTCCGACCACCGCAAGGGAGAGGCGCGCCAGGAAAAGCTGTCGAATTCAGATCCTGTTGTCGGAATCCAGAGCTTCTGCAGACTCCTTGATTGAGGTGTACTGTCCCTCCGGCCGGAACCGATACAGGTACTGCTCAAGTATCAGGTCCATGGAAACGGGGACAATCCCCAAATCCTCGAACACAGGCGTTTGACCGCTGACCACGTTGTCGTACTGAAGCTGCCGGATCTGATCTCTGGTCAGCACGCCATTGCTCAGCAAACCGCCGGTTGCGAACTGCATCACGTCCAGAAGCGTCGCCATGGGCATGGCGAAGAGACGCGGAATGCCGACTATCAGGCGTCTCCGGCGAACAATGCGCAGCATCTTCTGCATCAGCTCATGGAACGTTGCAATGTCGGGACCCCCAAGCTCGTGAATCCCGGCAACGCGCCGGTCAACGACCGCCTTGGCCGCGGCCGCTGCAACATCGCCGACAAACACCGGCTGAAACCTGATCCCCGCTCCGACAATCGGCAGGACGGGCGACAGTCGTGTCATCGCCGCAAAGCGGTTGAAAAACTGATCTTCGCTTCCGAACACCACCGACGGGCGCAGGACAACGGCGCCGCTGAACCGTTCCAGCGCCGCCGCTTCGCCGCGGGACTTGGTGCGGGCATACCGGCTTTCGCTCTCCTCGCTGGCGCCGATGGCCGAAACATGGATCAACCGCTCCACTCCGGCTGCCGCCGACAGACGTGCCACGCGTTCGGCGGCTTCCGCGTGCACTGCGTCAAAACGCTGGCGCGGTGTCTCGGCAAGTATGCCCACACAGTTGACAACCGCCTGAGACCCGGCAATCACATCCTGGACCGACCGATCGAACCGGATGTTCGCCTGTATCGGCTCCACCTGCCCGGGAGGACCGTAGGGCCTGACAAACCCGGCCAAGTTGGGGTTGCGCACGGCAACGCGCACACGCCACCCCTCGAGAGCCAACTGTTGCGTTATGAACCGGCCCACAAATCCCGAGCCGCCAAACACGGTTGCAATCTTGGACAACGCTATCTCCCGCTTCCGCTCTCGGGACAGTCTGAACATGCGGGAACTGCCGCACCCGAATCCGCCCGGGCTGTGGCTTGACTCACGCCAAACGCCCCGGGCATCAACTCCCGTCGATCGTCTGCAACAATACAGGAATTGCAATTCGCTTCAACCGCAGATGCAGCTGGTCTCCGTTCGCGTCGCCAGGCGCTGCGTGAAATGGCCTTCGGAGTTCGCCTGCAGACTTCCACTGCCTGCATCCAGGAACCGGACCCGGATCGGCTTGTGGCGCTCCGACCTCGATGGCCACCGGAACGCCTTTGGAACGTCCGGCGGGCTCCATGCCGGACCCCCGCAGCTGAATGGGGTGCACAGCCAGCCTTCTCGATGCCGACCCGATCACGCGCCCCAACAACGGATTCGCCGAACTCGGACTCCCGCAACGTTCGAGCGACCTGATTTCGGCATGGCTGGCCGCTGCCTGCGCGCCCGAAACGCCACGGCGACGGCAGGAGTTGACATGAAAGGCGCCAATGGATAGCTAGCACATGCTACGTCAGCCCTGATGGCGGAATTGGTAGACGCGCTAGCTTCAGGTGCTAGTGCCTGTATGGGCGTGGAGGTTCGAGTCCTCTTCAGGGCACCATGTTTTCCGAACTGGAATCCCGCCTTCGGATGCGGATTCCGGCCATGAACAGCCTCCT
>JAPOOS010000069.1 GCA_026713305.1 Paracoccaceae bacterium | reverse complement strand
ATTCCGCGACCTTGTTGGGTACATCGCCGGCAAGGAAATTCGACCCGTTCTTGCAGCGGAATACCCTCTGGAGAGTCTGCGGGAAGCGCAACAAGCCTTCATCGACAAGCGACACACAGGGAACATTGTCGTTGCGATCAACTCCTGATTTTGAGCGGAGGCAGAACTGCATCAAGTCTCCCCCTGCCCCATGCGACGACTTGCAACGCAAGGCTGCCAAGGAATGCTCTGCATCAGTCGTGCCGAGATTCGAACCACATTGGAACATCACGCGGACAAGCTCGACACACATTCGTGCGCCTGTGGAGCGGCATCTCCACCACAGGCTGGAACCAACCGGCTCAGCAAGTTCACTCGGGGCCAGACGAGAGTGCGCCGAAGTCTTGATGCGAAATGCATTGTCTGGATGCGTCGCTCCAAGAATGCGTCGCAAGTCCATTGGAATCAAAATGGGCATGGAGCACACCAAGCACGGGCTTTGCGGCAAAGGACTCGGTGGCGAGACCGCCATTGGTGTTCAGCGACGCATGCCCATTCCACATTGCATTGAGAACTGGCAAACACAATGCACCTGCAACCTGGACATTCCGGAATGTCCAACTCACGTGATCCAATTGCAATGACGGAGCTCACAAAACATCAGGCGAGCTTGAATCGGCGCTTTGCCGGCTTTCGATCGCCTTGACCTGGGCATCGGCAGACTGCGGGGAGCGCCCTTGAAGATAACTCGTATCACAATGTGGCAACTGACATTGCCGCTCAAGAGACCTTACCTACTGTCGGGAGGAAGGCTGGGCGTTCAGCAGCTCGATTCCACCTTTGTACGCGTCGACACGGATGAAGGTCTGTCCGGGTGGGGCGAAAGCTGCCCTTGGGGACACAACTACCTTCCGGCGCATGGAGCAGGAGTTCGGTCCGCAATCGAACTCCTGGCGCCGGGGCTGATTGGCAAGGACCCGCGGGCCCTTGATTGCATCAATCTTGCAATGGATGAGACGCTTCCCGGTCATCTGCACGCCAAGTCACCTCTCGACATCGCATGTTGGGACATTTTGGGCCAAAGCGCCGCTCTGCCGCTGTGGAAACTGCTTGGCGGTTGCGAGGCTGCTCGAATCCCCGTGAACTCATCGATTCCCACCGGAACCGCCAGCGAGATGATTGCCCAGATCGACGACGCGCGCATCCGGGGGTGCCGGTTTCATTCCGCCAAGATAGGCGGACTTGACGTCGACTGCGAAACCAAGCGCGTAGGTGAAATTCTGGCCAACATGGCAGCAGGTGAACAGGTGACCTTTGATGTCAATCGAGCCTGGACTCCCGCCGCCGCCGTTGCCGTCATGAACAGCGTCGACGCTCGCAGCTGGTTTGAACAGCCTTGCGAAACCATGGACCAGTGCGCCCATGTCGCTTCCCGGGTCCGCCAACCAATTCTCCTGGATGAGTGCCTTCACACCTTTCAGGATCACCTCGACGCATGGCGGCTCAGTGCGTGCGAGGGTGTAAAGATCAAGCCTGGACGCTTGGGCGGCCTGACCAAGGCCCGGCGAATTCGCGACCTTTGCATGGAGGTGGGATGGCAAATGCACATCGAGGATGTAGGCGGTTCGGCTCTCGCCGACACAGCAGCCATTCACCTGGCTGCGGCAACCAGTCCACACTTTCGCCTTGCCAGTTGGCTTGGCAATGATCATCTGAATGTGGACCCAGTGCCTGGCCAGGGCGCCCGCAACCTCGAAGGCATGGCAAAGCCGCCGGAAGTGGCTGGTCTTGGAGTTGTGCCTGACGCGAACCGGCTGGGATCGCCCTATGCGTCCTTTGAGCGATCACGATGAGAATAACCGGAATATCGGTGTGGCAGGTTCCGCTGACAAGCGTTGACACCTACTACATGGCCGACGGCAAGACTTGTGACACCGTCGACAGCATCATTGTGCGACTCGACACGGATTCGGGCAGCAGTGGCTGGGGAGAGGTTTGCCCAATACCGGGCTACCTGCCTGCATATGCCTGTGGCGTCGTTCCAGCCGTTCGTGAACTGTTGCCTGCTCTGATCGGTGCGGACCCCGTAGGCCCCGAGGCTGTCATGCAAGGACTGGAGTCGCGGCTTCCGGGCCATGGCTACGTCAAGTCGGCGCTTGACACGGCGCTTTGGGACTTGACCGGAAAGGCGGCCAGGCTTCCGCTGTACAGGCTGATTGGTGGCCGATGTTCACGATCGCTTCCACTCTATCACTCAATTACATGCATTGAGCCGGACGAAATGGCGCGTATCGCCAAGCATGCCTTTCAGAGCGGAATTCGTCAGTTTCAGGCGAAACTGGGATCGGACGACGACTGGCAAATGGACGTTGAGAGGTTGATCAAGGTACGCGAGGCGGTTGGTGAAGGGCCGCTGGTGTATGGAGACTGGAACTGTGGAGCCTCTCGCCTGGACGCAATCCGTGTTGGAAGAGCGGTTTCGGCACGCGACATCATGCTGGAACAGCCTTGCAAGAACATCGAAAGCTGTGCCGCGGTCAAGACAGCGACCGGGTTGCCCATGAAGCTTGACGAAAGCGTCCGGAACACGGAGTCCCTGCTAAAGGCGGCCTCTCTCGGGTGCCTTGACGCCGTTGCGATCAAGCTGTCGAAGTTTGGAGGCCTTTCCGCAGCGCGAAGGGCCAGGGACATCTGCCTCCACTTGGGAGTCAAAATGTGCATCGAGGACACTTGGGGATCGGACATTGCAACGGTCGCGGCGCTGCATTTGGGGGCTGCCACGCCTCCTTCGGGATTGTTGAACGTCTGTGACCTGTCAGGATATGTCACGCCGAGAACGGCGTCGGATGCACCGAGTCGCAGGAATGGACGCATTGCCGTTCCAACTGGACCCGGCCTTGGCATCCAACCTGACGAGGGAATTCTCGGACATCCTGTCGCCAGGTTTGTCCAATGAGCTTGATTCTGAACCAGGCGGAACTGACACAGCGCGCGCAAAGCGTGCTTCCCGGTGGCGGCTTCGGCAACTTCGACCCAGGCATTGTCATCCGCGAGGGTCGCGGCGCGCATGTCTGGGACGAAGACGGCAACCGATACGTTGACTACCTGATTGGGTCAGGCCCCATGATTCTCGGTCATGGCCACCCCGAAGTCATCGCGGCCGTCCAGGACCAACTCCAAAAGGGAACTACGTTCTTCGCCAGCAACGCCCGAGGCATCGAGCTGGCAGAGGAAATCTGCAGAGCCGTGCAATGTGCCGAGCAAGTGCGCTACGTCAGCACAGGCGGCGAAGCGGACATGTACGCGATGCGCCTTGCGAGAGCGTTTACAGGTCGGGAAAAGATCTTGAAGTTCGAAGGCGGGTATCACGGGATGTCCGCCGAGGCGCTCATGAGCCTTGCGCCCCTGAAACTTGCGAACTTTCCGGTGCCGGTGCCGGATTCTGCAGGCTTGACGGCCGCCGCCCGCGACGGCGTGCTCGTTGCTCCGTTCAACGATCCCGATTTTGTCCGATCGCTGCTGTCGGAAAGAGGAGACGAAGTTGCCGCCATCATCGTCGAACCGCTGCAACGCATAATCCCGCCCGTCCGCGGCTTTCTCGATGCACTGAGAGAGGAATGCGACATACATGGCACACTGCTCATATTTGACGAGATCGTTACCGGGTTTCGTCTCTGCTATGGGGGTGCGCAGGAATTCTATGGAGTTGTTCCGGACATCTGCACGCTGGGCAAGATCATAGGCGGCGGATTTCCGCTGGCGGCGATCGCCGGGCGATCCGACATCATGGCCCACTTTGATCAGGACCGGGTGGGCAGCGCGGGATTTCTGAAGCAAATCGGAACCTTGAGCGGCAATCCAATAGCAGCGGTGGCGGGATTGAAGACTCTGGAGATACTGCGGCGGAACGGTTCCTACGAGCGTCTCCGGTCCAACGGCAAAACCTTGATGAAAGCCGCAGGCGAGCAGTTGTCGGCAGCGGGACAGCAGCACAGAATCGTCGGCGACGCAACGCTGTTCGATGTCGTGTTCACCGACCGGAGAGTCGAAAACTATCGTGATGTGCTGGCTGGCGATGCCAAACGGTATTCCAGATTCAGTCGAGAGCTGCATTCTCGCGGCATACTGAAGTCTCCTGGAAAGACCTATTCCTCCCTGGCCTTGTCGGACGACGATCTCGAGAAGACCGTTGAGGCAATTGCCGCCGCCGCCGGTTGCCTTGCAGATTCCAAGCCCAACTAGGGAGCCGGCGTGTCTGCCTACGAGTTTCAGTTCAGTCGGCCATGCATCCCTGTTTCCTGAAAGTTACACTTTCCCTCTTTCTTGAAATCATGTTCTAATGAGGTTGCAAAAGCGTGATTGGTTCCCATGGTGGATTCGAACCCAGAATTTCTGAATTCAATCCATTCGAGCCGCTGCAGCGCACTCCGCCCGCAATGCCGCTCTTGCCGAATTGATCCGGAAACAGCCCCGGGAGATGGTCCATGCCGTTTCGCTTTGTACACACTGCCGACATCCACCTTGATTCGCCTTTGACTTCGCTGGCGCTGCGCAACGAGCGTTTGGCGGAACTTGTCGGCAATGCCACGCGTCAGTCTTTCTCGAGAATAATCGACCTTTGCATCGAGGAGGATGTGGATGCTCTCCTGATAGCCGGAGATCTCTATGACGGAGATCAGACTTCGATGCATACCGCTCGTTGGTTTGCACAGGAAATGGATCGGCTGCACAGGGCCGGCAAGGCGACTTTCATCATTCGCGGCAATCACGATGCCGCGTCCAGGATTACGCGGCAGCTGAAGCTTCCTCCCTCGGTCAGGGTCTTTGGACCCACAGCGGAAACCGAAGCGTTCGAGAGCGCGGACGGTTTGCAGGTGGCAGTGCATGGCATAAGCTTTGCCGAGCCACATTCACCGGCGAGCCTGCTGGGCGAATTCGGGCCTCCAGTGCCCGATGCCTTCAACGTCGGCATGCTCCACACGAGTCTGGGCGGGTCCACCGGCCACGATCCCTACTCGCCCTGCAGCGTGCAGGACCTTGAGAATGCCGGGTACGACTACTGGGCGCTTGGGCACATTCATCGGCGGGAAGTCCATGCGGGCAACACGACCATCGTAATGCCTGGAATTCCACAGGGCCGGGACATCGGCGAACGAGGCAGAAAGTCAGTCACGCTGGCAACCGTTGCCGACGGGAGACGCGTGGAACTCGAAGAGAGGGCAACCGCTCTGGTTCAGTTTGAACTGGAAAGAGTGGATGCAGCCGGCATCGAGGACTGGAATGATCTGATCGGCGAAGTCAGCAGCGTCATCGAACTTGCCGCCAAGAGGCGCGCATCAATGGAGCTGGTTTTGCGACTGCAGCTGGTAGGGGCAACCGAACTGCACTGGCAGATCCAGCGAGACATCGATGTTCTGGCCAGCGAAGCCACTCGTGCCGGCGAAGATGCAGGCTCCATATGGATCGACAAGGTCGAAAACCAGACAAGAAGGCCGGACGACAGATCGCAGCCCGAGGGGCCAGTGGCAGAGATTGAGCGACTGCTCAACGAAGACGCCGAGCTCCGGCACACTATCCTTGAAGAGGCCAAGAGCTACGTCACGAAGTTCAGCGCAGCATTGCCGCCCGAAGCGCGGGAAGTGTTGGGCAAGAACGCTGAAACACGACACGCCAACTCCACGGAGTACATGAAGCAGGGCATTGCGGACGTTCTTGCCACGCTGCAGTCTCAAAATCCCGAAGGAGATGAATGATGCGATTGAACAAGCTGATTCTGTTGCGATACGGAATGTTCACGGACAGAGTGCTCGATTTTGGCGAGGGCTGTGACGACGAACGCGACCTGCATGTCATTTACGGCGCAAATGAGGCAGGCAAGTCCACCGCGCTGTCCGCTTGGCTGGACTTTCTCTACGGCATCAAGCGCACAAGCCCCTACAAGTTTCAGCACAAGACAGCAACGGCGGTTGCAGCCCTGCTTGACACCAACGAACTGGCACTGGACCTGTCCCGAAGCACCGCCACGAGGAACTCGCTGAAATCCTCCAACGGCATCCAAACGCCCGAACTCGAACTGCGCAAACACCTTTCCGGGCTGGACCGCAACGGTTACGAAGCAATCTTTTCGGTGAATGTTGACACACTCCAGCAGGGCGGCGAGGAAATCCTGGCAAGCAAGGGTGACCTTGGAAGACTGCTGTTCTCGGCAAGCGCAGGTCTCCCCGACCTTACGAACCGCCTGGAGAGCATCAAGTCTGCCGCCAGAGAGTTCTACAAGCCGCGAGGGCGCATACAGCGACTGAACGCCCTGAAGAAGGAAATGGCGGACCTCGACACCCGGTGGCGGGAACTGGACACGGGCGCGTCGGAGTTTCAACGCCTGAGGGCCAGTCTTGCCGAGACCGAGCGCAATCTCAAGGAATGCCGAAAGCTTCATTCGCAAAGGCAGCTGGAGGTTTCGCGCAAGCAGCGAATCATCGACCAAGTTCCGCATGCCCAAAGGCTGCAAGACATCAGGCGTGAACTGGAACCGCTTGCAGCGCTGAAGTCGCCTCCAT
>JAPOOS010000070.1 GCA_026713305.1 Paracoccaceae bacterium | reverse complement strand
GAATTCATCGGCGGGTAGAAGTTGCGCCTGCGTATGCGCAGTGGGTCGGCGCCGAGCGCATGGGCCACGTGATCAACAACACGTTCGATGCCAAGCATTCCCTGCGGTCCGCCGAAGCCTCGGAATGCCGTCGCCGACTGGGTGTTGGTGCGCAGGCGGCAGGAAGTGATCCGCAGGTTCGGTATGTGATAGGCGTTGTCCGCATGCAGCATGGCGCGGTCGGCAACCGGCATCGACAGGTCAAGAGACCAGCCGCAGCGAACATGTTGCACAAAGTCAACCGCGTCAATTCGGCCCTCGTCGTCAAATCCGGCTTCGTAGGCGATCCGGAAGTCATGCCGCTTGCCGGTGATTTCCATGTCGTCGTCGCGGTCGTAGCGAATTCGGCACGGTCTGCCGGTAAGGCGGGCGGCAACGGCGCACGCGCACGCCGGGGAGTTCCCCTGGCTTTCCTTGCCGCCGAAGGCGCCGCCCATTCTGCGCACCTCCACCCGCACGCTGCTCATCGAGACGCCAAGCGCGTCCGCCACCTTGTGCTGGATTTCCGTCGGATGTTGGGTCGACGAGTGGACCAGCACGCCGCCATGTTCGGTCGGCGTCGCCATGGCGACCTGCCCTTCGAGATAGAAGTGCTCCTGCCCGCCAATGGTGAACTGTCCGGACACTCTGTGCCTTGCGCTTGCCAGTGCGGCGTCGACGTCGCCGCATCGATAGGTCAGCGGCGGCCCAAACATGCTGTCTGCAGCCAGCGCCGAGTCGATGTCGAGAATCGGCTCTCGTTCCAGGTAGCTGATTCTGGCGAGCCGAGCTGCCTGGCGCGCCTGGCGATGGCTGTCGGCAACGACCAGAAAAATTGGTTGCCCGACATGGTTGACCTCACCCTCGGACAGGAGCGGCTCCGGGTAGGGGCTGGGCGAGACGTCATTGGCGGCGGGCAGGTCGGCGGCAGTGACTACGGCCCGAACGCCGGCATGATCGGCAACTTCCGACAGATCCATCGATTCAATCACGCCGCTGGCGACGGTTGACAGCCCGAAGGCCAGATGGAAACAACGTCCCGGCGCTTCCATGTCGTCCACATATGCCGCCTGGCCACATACATGCAGGCGCGCCGCGTCATGGGCAATTGCGCCGTGAATCGTCGGCGCGCTCACATTGCACCCCCATTCGGATAGAGCGTGCAGCTCCCATGGGCCTGCCCTGTTTCGAGATAGGTCTTGACCAAGAGATTTCGGGCAACCTGCAAACGGTAGGCCGCCGAAGCCCGCATGTCCGAAATCGGCGTGAAGTCATCGCTGAAGCGCCTGCCTGCCGATCTTGCCAGCCGCTCGCTCCAAGGCTGGCCTGTCAATGCGCGCTCCACCAACCGGGCTCTTCGCGGCGTTGCCGCCATGCCGCCAAAGGCAATTCTGGCGCTCACGACAACTCCGCCTTCAACATTGATGTTGAAGCAGCCGCACACCGCCGAGATGTCCTGGTCAAAGCGCTTGGATATCTTGTAGCACCTGAGATCGCTGCCGTTCCGCGGCAGCCTGACTGCCTCGACAAACTCCCCTTCGGCGATGTCCTGAACGCCGTAGTCAACGAAGAAGCTCTCGAGCGGCATCGTGCGGCGGCGGTCGCCCTTCCTCAGCGCCAGTGTGGCGCCCAGCGCAATGAACGCCGGCGGCAGGTCCCCTATCGGTGAGCCGTTTGCTATGTTTCCGCCCACGGTGGCGGCGTTGCGCACCTGAAGCGAACCGAAACGCTGGATCAAACTGTTCATGCCCGGATAGATCGAGCGAGCGAAACTGCCGAATTCCTCGACGGTCACCGCTGCACCAACCACGATTTCGCTGGCCGATGTCCCGATGCAGCGAAGTTCGGGAACGTCGCCCACGAAACAGATGCGCTCCAGGTCGTCAAGCCTCTTCGTGATCCACAGCCCAACGTCGGTTGCGCCGGCAACCAGCGTGGCGTTGGGATTGAGAGCATACCAACTGGCCAGCTCATCGACGTTGGCGGGCAGAAGGAACCTGTCTCCGCATGCCGCCGGCGCTTCCGACGTGGCGTCCAGCCCGCACTCCGAAAGCCACTCCGGCGCCGGCTTCAATGCGGCGCTCTCGGCAGCGCGGACGATCGGCGCATAGCCGGTGCAGCGGCACAGATTGCCGGCAAGCGCCCTGTCGTGATCCCTGTCCCGGTTGAGATGCGCGCACACGAGCGACATGACGATTCCGGGGGTGCAGAATCCGCACTGACTGCCATGGTGCGAAATCATCTCCTCCTGAACGGGGTGCAATTCGCCATTTGGTCCGGACGCGCCCTCGACCGTAAGCACAGACTTGCCGTGCATTTGCGGCACCAGCTGGATGCAGGCATTGGTGGCGCGGTGAGCTGGGCCGTGATTCCCGGCGCTTCCCGACACCACAACCGTGCACGCGCCGCAGTCGCCCTCGTTGCATCCCTCCTTGGTGCCGCGCATCCCCGCATGTTCGCGCAAATAGTCAAGCAGGGTGAGGTTGGGGTCCGCCGTCGCAACGCGGTGGGGAATTCCGTTGACGCGGAACTGGATCATCGAAAACCAATTGCCTTTCTGCCTTCAGGCCGGATCAAGACGGGTTGAACTGCGCAGCGTTGTCCAACCGGCTTGATCGTTTCGGGTGGACTGCATGAAGAACAATGTGCATTTGCTGATGTCTCCGTATAACAGTTTCCGCGCCTGATTGGAATTCAGGTCCACAGCAAATCTCCAGCAGCGGTGCGGGGCAACAGTCGGTAGGCTCAATGCAAGACACACCTTCCTTTGTACACCTGCGGGTGCACAGCAAGTACTCCATTCTCGAGAGCACAATCGATCCTGCCGCGCTGCCGGAGGCATGCAGCAAGCTCGGAATGCCGGCCGTTGCGATTGCCGATTCCAACAACATGTTCGCCAGCCTGGAGTTCGCCGCGACTGCCGCCGCCGCCGGCATACAGCCCATCAATGGCTGTCAGTTTTCGTTGAACCCGGCCGCCGAGGACTCGGACGACCCGCAGGACGCCGCCTACCCGACAATCGTGCTCCTGGCAAAGGACCAAACGGGTTACGGCAACCTGGTCAAGCTCAACAGTTGCCTGTACCTCGACAACAGGAAGAAAACTCCCCACCTCGTTCTCGAAGACCTGCGCCGATTCAATCAAGGGCTGATTTGCCTGACGGGCGGCCAGGACGGCCCAGTCGCAGCCGAACTGCTTGGCGGCCAGCCCCTCAAGGCAACCGAACTGGCTTCGGAGCTGGCTTCCATCTTCGAGCGTCGCCTGTATGTCGAGATCCAGCGGCATCGGCAGGTTGGCTCCAGTTGCTGCGCAAGCCAGGAGAAGACCGAGGATGGCCTGCTCTCCATAGCCTACGACCTCGACCTGCCGCTCGTGGCCACGAACGATGTCCATTTCCTGAAGCCCAAGAACTTCGAGCCCGTGGACATTCTGTTCTACATCAAGAACGGCGGCTACATCAGCCAGAACGACCCGCGGCGCAAGTTGACCAGAGAGCACTACTTCAAGTCGCAGCAGGAGATGGCGGATCTGTTCGAGGACCTGCCCGACGCTGTTGCGAACACCGTCGAGATTGCCCGCAGATGCGCCTACCACACGGAGCCGCGTGACCCGATACTGCCGGTCTACTGCGCCGACGAGGGAATGGAGCTTCGACGGCAGGCCGTGGTGGGACTTGACATGCGCCTGAAGTCGATGGAAGGTTCCGAAGCGCATGCCCGCTATCGAAAGCGTCTCGAGGAGGAGCTTGAAGTCATATCGGGAGCCGGCTTCGCGGGGTACTTCCTCATAGTCTCGGATTTCCTCGAATGGGCCCGAAAACAGAACATCCCGGTCGGCCCCGGGCGTGGTTCGGGCGCGGGATCCCTGGTCGCCTATTCATTGCAGATCACCAACATCGATCCTCTTCGGTTTGGACTCCTTTTCGAGCGCTTCCTCAATGTGGAACGGGCCTCGGTTCCGGACTTCGACATTGACTTCTGTCAGCTCAGGCGTGGCGAGGTCGTGGACTATGTGCGTCAGCGCTACGGCAACGACAGGGTCACCAACATCATCACGTTCGGCAATCTCAAGTCGAAGGCCGCAATACGCGACATTGGCCGCATCATGCGAATACCGCGGGGAACGCTCAACACCCTGTCCGGCGCAATCGGGTTCGACGTTCGGTTCAGCCAGGCGCGGGCGGAAAACGAGACCCTGATTTCGGCCGAGCGGTCCGATCGGCAGATTGCGCAGATGTTCGACTACATTGAGGAAATTGACGGCATTCCTCGAAACGTTTCAACGCATGCGGCGGGCATCGTCATAGGCGACCGGCCGCTGGACGAGCTTGTGCCTCTCTACTCGGAACAGAATTCCAGCGAGAGTCTGACGCAGTTCAACAAGAAATGGGTCGAAAAGGCCGGCCTGGTGAAAATGGACTTCCTTGGGCTGAAGACGCTTACCATCATTTCCAGGACACTGGATCTTGTTCGCCGGCGCGGAACCGACATCGACATAGACGCCATTCCGCTCGATGACGGCAAGACCTTTGAGTTGTACGCGTCAGGCAACACCGCCGGGATCTTTCAGTGCGACGGTGTGGGAATGACCTCCACCCTGCGGTCCATGAAGCCGACGCGGCTGGATGACATCATTGCCATCATCGCGCTCTACCGGCCTGGCCCAATGGACCAGATCCCGAAATATCTCGACGTCAAGCATGGCCGCAGCAAACGCGACATGCTCCACCCGCTGATCGACGATGTTCTGACCGAAACGCATGGCATCGTCGTCTACCAGGAACAGGTCATGCAGATTGCCCAGCTGCTGGCAGGCTACTCGATGGGCCGCGCCGACATCCTGCGGCGGGCAATGGGTCAAAAGAACCGCGACATCATGGCCCGCGAGAAGCCGCACTTTCTCTCCGGCGCTGCCGGCAAGGGCGTGAGCAGTTCCGTTGCCGGCAAGATTTGGGAGTTCCTGTCCAAGTTTGCCGAATACGGCTTCAACAAGTCTCATGCCGCCGGCTACGCAATTGTCAGCTACCAGACGGCATGGCTCAAGGCGCACCATCTGCTGGAATTCATGGCCTCCGTGATGTCGATGGACATGAACCACTCCAGCAAGCTTGCAGTTGCCAAGCGCGAACTGGAGAGCATGGGCGTGAACCTGGAAGCGCCATGCATCAACGCTTCGGACGCCACGTTTGCAGTGCGAGACGGGCGCATTCACTATGCGCTTGCATCGATCAAGAATGTCGGCGTGGGCGCAGCCGAGCACATCGTGTCGGCGAGAGGGCAAGAGCCGTTCAAGGACATCTACGATTTCGCCAGGCGCATTGACCCGAGCCATGTCACCAAGTCGGCGCTGGAGAGCCTGGCCCGCGCAGGCGCCTTCGACACGCTGGGACTCAATCGCTGCACGGCTTTCAGCAATGTCGACACGCTGATGGGCTTCAGCCGGGCGCACCGCGAGCAAAAGGCAAGCGGTCAAATGTCGCTGTTCGGCGACAGCGACAATGTTGTTGCCGCCCCTCAACTCACAACTCAAACGGAATGGAGCGTATCGGAGAAGTGCCGCAACGAGATAGTTGCCATTGGCCACTACCTGACGACGCATCCGCTTGGACTGTCGATCGACGAGCTGCGCGAGCAGGGACTCATGCCCATTTCCGAAGTGGCGAAGCTGATCCGCGACGGCAGGAAGGCAATTGACGACGTCAGTGACATCAAGGTGGCAGGCCATCTAGACTCCGTTCGCCGAAGAGGCACGAAGACCGGAGAAACCATGGCCTGGATCAAGCTGTCCGATCCATCCGGAGACCTGTCGGCCGCTGTGTTTCTCGACGAGCTCAGAAAGAGCGGCAGGCTGCTCAAGAAGGGCGCCCTGGTCACGATGTTCCTGAACTTCCCCAAGCGTCGAGGGAACAATTCGCTGCGAGCCAACGCCTCATTGATCAAGCCGCTGAGGAAACGGCCCGGTCCACAGTGGACAGCCCTCAAGATCCATTTCAACAAGCCTGAGGCGCCGCGGGAAGTCAAGGAGATCCTGACTTCGAGTTCGGCACGGTTGGCGCGACACCACGCCAAGACAGTTTCGTTCTGTCCCTGCGCGGCGGATCTTGACGTCGAAGTGGAATTCGTTCTCCCGGAGCAATACCTGGTCAACAACAGGGTCGTCCAGGCGATCAAGATGATCGAAGGCGTGACAAGCATCAATCGTCAATGATCCCGTGCAAGGGCATCCAGTTGACCGGGCGCTGCGTTGGCCTTTGAATGCATTGCGTGGAGGGGATCAAGCATGAATTCGGGAGACTGGCCATTGGCAGGAGGCATTGGATCCAATGAAAAAGCCTAGGCGAAAGAAGCGCGTTCGGCGTCCGCAGCCCCGGCTGCCGCCGGGCTTCCGCGACTACGCCGGGAACGAGGTCCGGCGGCGGCGGCGGATGCTCGAGACGATTGCCGGCGTGTTTGACAGGTTCGGCTTCGAACCCCTGGAAACGCCTGCCGTGGAATACCTCGACGCGCTGGGCAAGTTTCTGCCTGATGTCGATCGTCCGAATGAAGGCGTGTTTGCCTGGCAGGATGACGGCGCCTGGCTGTCCCTGCGCTACGACATGACCGCTCCTTTGGCGCGGTACGCGGCCCAGCGCCGCGCTGTCCTTCCGTTTCCCTTTCGTCGCTACACCTTCGGCACGGTGTGGCGGAACGAGAAGCCGGGACCCGGCAGGTTTCGGCAGTTCACGCAGTGCGACGCCGACACGGTGGGTTCCGGCACGCCGGCTGCCGATGCCGAGATGATCGTCCTGGCAGTGCAGATTCTGGAAGCCATTGGCATCCGGCGTGGGCGGTATCTGGTCAGGCTGAACAACCGAAAGCTGCTCGACGGGCTGCTTGAAAGGGCAGGCATCGCCCAGCAGGCTGACGAACAGCAGTCAGACATGCAGCGCGGAGCCGTCCTGAGGGCTGTCGACAAGCTTGATCGACTTGGCCGCAGCGGTGTCAAGGCGCTGCTGGGGACCGGCAGAAAGGACGCAAGCGGCGACTTTGCCAAGGGTGCCGGACTGTCCGCCTGGCAAATCGATCTGATCATGGAATACCTCGACGCAACCGCAGGGTCGGGCACAGACATCGTGCGACGGCTGCAGGATCTTGTCGGCGATTCCGATGCCGGCGCCACTGGAATCTCCGAGACGGAAGCTGTCATGGAGCTGGTGAGGAGACAGGGGGTTGGGCCGGACCGCTGCATCGTCGATCCCACGGTTGTGCGCGGGCTGGGATACTACACCGGACCAGTGTTCGAGGCCAATCTCGCCGCTCCACAGTCGGGAAGGCAACCGAGCCTGGGCTCGATCGCGGGCGGCGGGCGCTATGACGGCCTGGTTCAGCGATTCACCGGGCAGCGCATGCCCGCGACAGGCATTTCCATTGGAGTGGACAGGCTGCTGGAGGCGCATCAGGAACTGGATGAAACGTTCGAGCAACCTGCCGCCCCGGTGCTTGTGACCGTCATGGACCGGCATCGCCTGGGAGACTACCAGGAAATGGTTGCCCAGCTGCGCGACGCAGGCATTTGTGCCGAGCTGTTTCTGGGAAATGCCCGAAACTTCGGGCGACAGCTGAAATACGCGGATGCTCGGGGTTGCCCTCTGGCGGTCATTCAAGGCGAGAACGAGCGTCAGCGAGGAACGGTCCTGATCAAGGACCTGGTCCTGGGCGCCATGATCTCCGAGACCGCCACTGCCGAGGAATGGAAGCAAAGGGCCTGGCAACACGAGGTTGCCAGGCCCAAATTGGTTTCGGCGGTCCAGGAACTGCTTTCCCGCGCCTTTTCGTGAAGGCGGCCTGTCAGGCCACCGTCCCTACATGCGCGGACAGGCTCTTCCGATTCGCCGGGACGCCGCTGCTAGCCGCGGCCCTTCCAGGGAACCAACCGTTTTTCAGCCATGCGCATCAGGATGTCGATGCCGTATCCTATTACGCCGATCAGTATGATCCCCATGATGACGATGTCGGTCAGCTGGAACTTCGACGCCACCATGATCATCATGCCTGCGCCAACTTCGGCAGCGACCAGTTCGGCGGCAACGACAGTGCCCCAGCACACTCCCATGGCGACCCGCGCACCCGTGAAAATCTCGGGAAGCGAGTTGGGAACAATCACATGGCGCATTATCTGCGAAGGCGACGCGCCAAGCGAAAACGCTGCGTGCACTTTCGATATCTGCACTCCCGAAACACCAGCGCGGGCAGCAATTGTCATTATCCACAACGCCGCGAGAAACAGCAGAATTATCTTGCCGGTCTCTCCGATCCCGGCCCAGATTATGACAAGCGGTATCAATGCAAGCGGCGGCACCGGGCGCATGAATTCCACAATTGGATCAAACCAGCCCCGGAACCAGTTGGACAGTCCCATTGCGTATCCCAATGGAATGCCGACCAGGGCTCCGAAAATGAATCCTGCGATGACGCGGAACAGCGAATAGCCGAGGTGTTCGAGCAATCCATAGTTCTGGTAGCCATCGCTGATGATGTCGATGAACCTGCCCCACACGGCTTCCGGTGCGGGCAGCCAAATCGGCTCCATCTGAAGGCCCTTGGCGGGAATGAAGTTCAGCGTGCCCTTTGGCGTCATGGTGACACGGCCGTCGGCAGCCTTGACCTCGCCTCCGGGCAGAATGGGCTGGCCATCAACCTCGACAATTCTCGCACCGGCGGCCTTGTCGAATTCATCGTTTCCGTCGGTTTTAATGAGCTTGGAACGCCAGGCGCCGATCTCGATCGCGTCGTTCTTCGCCCAGCCGTCGCCCGGATCGATTTCCGGAGTTTCGACATCCTCGCCGACCCGGAACACTCTCACCAGCACGGTGGCGGTGTCGCGCGAACCTTCGGCGTTTTCGGCGGTGTACTCGAACGTGGTGTCGCCGATGAATGGCGGCGGAGCGTGTATCGGCGTCAGAATTGAACCGGTGAACGCGCCCCACAGCAGGAAAAGAGTCACAATCGATATCACCGAAGCGGATCTGTCGGCAGTGACGGCGCTCTCGTCTCCGAAAGTGACTGTCTTGAGCGCTGTGTAGTCGACTCGCTTGATCAGGCGCTTGGAGACCTGCTTGACGACTATGAAACCAAGGGCGAAGATCACCACATAAATCAGAAGAAGTATCAGTCCAGTCATGCATCTTCCTCCGTTCTACCCATAATTTCTTCCTCCATGTCCCAAATCATCGACAGGATTTCCTCGCGTGAGTCGGCGTAGCCATCGGCTTTCTTGACCTCTCGCAAGTCGGCGCCCACACCCATTTCGGCAAATGGAAGCCTGTATTCCTTGTGGATGCGTCCCGGCCGCGGCGCCATGACCAGCAACCGCTCGCCAAGCAGCAAGGCTTCCTCCACAGAGTGGGTGATCAGGATGATCGTCTTGCCGGTATCCTTCCAAAGCTTCAGAACCAAACCCTGCATCTTTTCCCGTGTCAGTGCATCAAGCGCGCCCAACGGTTCATCCATCAGAATCACGTCCGGGTCGTTTGCCAGGCAGCGGGCGAGCGCAACGCGCTGCTGCATGCCTCCCGACAGTTCGTAAATGGCCTTGTCCTTGAAGTCGCTCAGGCCAACTATGTCCAGCAGGTGATCGACGCGTTCTTCGGTTTCCGCCTTGGGGACATTGTTCATTCGAGGGCCAAACGACACGTTCTTTCGCACGTTCATCCACTCGAACAAAGCGCCTTGCTGAAACACCATTCCTCGTTCCTGGCTGGGACCGGTCACGGAATTTCCGTTAAGTACCACCTCACCGCCGGTCGGCGCCATGAAACCGGCAATGATGTTGAGAAAGGTTGTCTTTCCGCATCCCGACGGACCAAGCACAGTCATGATCTCGCCCGCCAGAATATTCAGTGACACGTCCTGCAGCGCTTGCACAAACCCGCCGTTTGGCAGGTCGAAACGCATCGACACGTCGTTGATGAAGAGTCCTTTTTTTTCCATATATTCTACCTTCCTGACCGGCGGACCCGGGCCACCCGGGACCCGCCGGCAATGCTGGAAACTACATTTCCGAAGCTGTGGTCAGAGGCCCGATGTTCACGGCGTCCTCATAGGAGTTGAGAGCGCTGTCGATCGAACCGGCATCGACGAATATGTCCGCAACGCCCTTCATGAACGTCTGTGCGGCGCCGCCGAGCCACCGCTCGGACAACTGATCCTCGATGCTGGGAAACGAAAATGTGTTCATGGTTGTGAGGGTGGTTTCTGCATCCATGCCTGCATCCTGAGCGATGACTTCGAGCATGTGTGCATTGTCACCTGAATTCCATTGGGCATTCGCATCCGCGGTCACCTTCAGGAACTTGGCCACCACCTCGGGGTTTTCGGCAACAAAGCCAGCGGGAGCCGACGTGACGTCGAACACCAGAATGCCGAGCTCCTCCTTTTCTGCCCCCGTTAGCAGCACGTTGCCGTAGTCAAGCATTCGCCGCAACGCGGCGCCCCAGCCGCAGACCATGTCAACATCGCCTTGCGCAAGCGACGCGGCGCCTTCAGCGGGAGCCTGATCCACGATGTCCATGGTTGTGATGTCCACACCGAAGTGGGCCATCTGGCTCAGGAAACCATAGTGGGCCGCTGTGCCCAGGGGCACGGCAACCTTCTTGCCTTCCAGTTCCATGGCGGAGGAGGCATCGATTTCCAGTCCTTCGGCAACAACGCAGTTGTCGTTGTCGGAGTATGACACTGCCACATCGACTGCCTGGATGTCCTGCCCGGCCGAGGTTGCCACAACGAAGGGCGGCACGCCTTGGCTCACTGCAATATGCACATCGCCTGAAGCCATGGCAGCCGACATTGCCGTGCCGGTGTCGAAACTGACCCATTTGACAGCTAAGCCCATTTCTTCATCGTATGTGCCGTTGACCTTGGCATACTGAAACGGCATGGGCCACTCCAGGAAGTAGGCAACCGTTATCTCGTCCATCTGGCTTTGAGCCGGAGTCACGGCACCTAGTACCAAGGCGATAGCGGAAACCACAAGTCCTTTTGCAAAATGCATTCTTTTCATGCTTTCTCCAAATCTGTTTTTTCTTAACTTTAGTCTGTTTCGAAGTTCGAATGTCCTGCAACATGTCAATTTGCAGGCGTATCCGCGACTGCCTATCACGAAGTCCCTGCTCTAGCAACCGGTTTCCCGGATTCTGCCGCCATTGATTTCTCAAACCGGCGCGGCATCCCGGAACGCTGTTCCTCGCAAAGCTGATTTGGACGACCATTATCCGCATAACCAGCTGCGGCCGGTCCACGGAAGCTTCGGCGCAACCGGATTTCAGCGGGTGAAAGCGGTTCTGTCAGGCAGCGGCATCCTCGAGAATCATCGCAGCGCCCTTCTCGGCGATCATTATCGTGGGACTGTTTGTGTTGCCGGAAGTGATCGTCGGCATGATGGATGCATCGACAACGCGAAGCCGGTCCAGCCCACGCACAGCCAGCCGGTCGCTGACAACGGCGGCCTTGTCCATTCCCATCCTGCATGTGCCAACCGGATGGAATATCGTGGTTCCCAGGTCTCCGGCGGCCCTGACCAGGTCTTCGTCCGACCGCACCTCGGCTCCGGGCAGGCGCTCGCGCGGTTCATACGGCTGCATGGCCGGCGCGGAAACTATCCTTCTGGTCAGGCGTATCGCCTCAACAGCGACCTGACGATCCCTGAAAGTCGACAAGTAGCAAGGCGCTATTGCCGGTTGCCGCCTTGCATCCGCTGACTTCAAGGACACGGAACCCCGGCTTTCCGGGCGCAGGTTGCAGACCGAAGCCGTAAACGCCGGGAACTCGTGCAGCGGTTCACCGAAACTGTCCAGCGACAGCGGTTGCACATGATATTGCAGGTTCGGCGTCTCCAGTGATGGATCCGACTTCGCGAACACACCGAGCTGGCTCGGAGCCATGGTCAATGGCCCGCTTCTCAGAAACGCGAACTGCAGCCCCATCCCGATTTTCCCCAAGACGGAGTTGGCGCTCTGGTTGAGCGTCAGCACATTCGAAACGCGAAAGATCAATCTGAGCTGCAGATGGTCCTGGAGGTTTCGTCCGACCCCCGGCAGGTCATGCACGACGGCAATGCCCTGGTCATGGATGTCGGCGGCCGAACCAACTCCCGACAGCAGGAGGAGGTGCGGCGATCCGATGGCGCCCGCCGCCAGCACGATTTCTCCTTCCGCGTCGGCGCGGCACAGCCTGTTGTCGAGCCAGAATTCGACGCCGCTGGCCCTCCGTCCATCCAACACGACGCGCCTTGCGTGCGCGCCGGTCACAACTCTCAGATTGGAGCGGCTGCGCGCAGGTTTGAGAAAGCCGTCCACGGCGCTCCATCGGAGCCCCCTGCGCTGGTTGACCACGAACTTGCCGGTTCCTTCGTTGTTGCCGCAGTTGAAGTCCGGTGTCTTTGGAATTCCGGTTTCGTTGCAGGCCGTCTCGAAGGCATCGAGGATCTCCCAGCCCAGCCGCTGCCGCTCCACGCGCCACTCGCCTCCAACTCCGTGAAACTCGTTTGCGGAGTCAAAGTGGTGTTCGGACTTTCGAAACAGAGGCAACACATCGTCCCAGCTCCATCCCCGGTTTCCCATTTGGGCCCAGCCGTCGTAGTCCCGCGCCTGTCCACGCATGTAGATCATGCCGTTGATGCTTGAGCATCCGCCAAGCACACGTCCGCGTGCGTAGTTCAGCTTTCTGCCGTTGAGACCAGCCTCCGGCTCGGTCTGAAAGCACCAGTCGGTGCGCGGGTTTTGCTGCGTGTACAGGTATCCGATCGGCACCTTGATCCATGGATTGTTGTCCTTGCCGCCAGCTTCCAGAAGCAACACCCGGTTCCCGGGACCTTCGGACAGACGGTTGGCAAGGACGCAGCCGGCTGTTCCGCCGCCCACGACAATGTAGTCGAAGCTGCCAAAGGGATTTGTTTCGGTCATTCGTCCGTTGCCAGCGTCCGCTGTTTTGTCGAATTGCGGCTTCGGCATGCTGTCCTTGAGCCAACCGGCCATTGCGGCCGGTTCGACCCATTCCATTGATCGGCCATGCCGGCGAATTGCCCTGCATCGGTCGGATCCTGCAGGGAGACCGACGATGCGCCTGAGGAAAGGATATTCCCCTCGCCTGTCGGCGTCCAGCAATGCAGAAGGATTGATCGTGAAGCATTGCGTACGTGCTTCGGTGGCTGTCCCTTGGCGTCAATTGCGAGGCGAAGTGGTTCCTGCGACCGGAGTGCGGTGTTCTGTTTTCGTGGCAAACTCACAGGCCATGCCTGTTCAGCACACGGGCAATTCGCCGGAACTCCTCACGCTGCCGAGCATCGAACCGAAGCCCCGCAAATGATCGAGTTGCTTCGTCGGCGTCCATCCACTCCAAACGCGCATCATTGGCGTTTGCCGCCCGCGCTTCTCCGATTGCGCTGGCAGCCCACCGTTCCAGGGTTGTGTTTGGCGCCATTCCAGCCGGAAACGGGCGCGTCGGTTTCAGCGCAGTACTGTATGGGCTACTGGACATTCTGGACTCTCTCATGGAGGTCTTCCAATTGAGCGCTGATTGCTTCGGCGACATGTGCGGCGCTGGCGTTGACAAGAATCCTGTCTCCATCAACAGCCACCAGGTCAGGAACAATTGCTTGCAGCCCCTTGGCCAGCGAAATCACGTCCGCATCCTCCACTCCGAATACATTCAGTTTGTCTTGGCAAACATATGCAATCAATGAGGCGGACAGGGAACTTGGCGCCATTCCCTTCAGTTTCTCAAGCGCCTTTGTGAAGACATCAATCGTCAGCTTTTTCTCGATCTCCAATTCAGAGGGCAGATTGTCGACCCAGGAAGAAACTTCATGCGGTCTGTAGCGCTCGAATACCTTGCGAAACTTGTTTGCGGGAATGGTTCCGTGCCTGGCGGTGCATTCAAGCAGCTTCCCAAGATCGCCGGTGGTCATGGGCGTAACCTTCTCCTGTGCACACATGTCTGCTAGCGATCCTTCCTGAAACCCGGGCGCCACAACAAGAGCATAGTTCGCGTTGTGTCGCTTGCGGCGCTCCGCCGCGGCATCAAGCCCTATGTTTCCTGAAGCTGATGACCCGTCTCTTGAAGACCTGGCTTCAAACGTGAAGCTGTACAGTGACGATTGAGGAGTCTCCCTTGTCGTTGGGGAACCTGTCGGCAATGCGAATGCGTTTGCAATCCCGTCTGGCTCGCCTGCCTGATCGAGTTCCTGAACGTCAAAGTCCAGAAGGCGCATGGCATCCGAAACAGCCGCTTCAAGGAGGCTGCAATCCTTGCCCCTGATTTGCGCATCCTGCAAGACTTGCGCGACTGCGGCTGCCGATCTACGACTTTCCATCGTTCGAAATCGCATGAGCCTGTCCCTATGGGCGCGTAGTCTCTTGAGTTGACTTGGGTCCATTCCGATGTCCAGCGCATAGGCATCGGCAAGCAAATCGACCATTGCCACTGTTCGAATCAGTTCCCTCTCGGCCTGGCTGCAATGGTCAACAGCGAAGGGATGGTTGGAGTTTACCAGAATTGATCTGTCCTTGATCATGAACTTTGCAAAGCACTCGTCATCCAGCTCTGCAAACCTTGCCTGCTCAATGGCATTGCATATGTTTGCGCCTGTATCCTCTCGCCACGACAATCTTGCCTCATTCCGATAAACTATGCCCGAGTCGTCAAACATTCCGCTTATGGCCGGCGCTGTACGAAGCGTTTCATTCACAACGTTGCGCAATGGGTTCAAGGTAACCAAGCCAAGCGATTTCAAGAGCACATCGCCACCGTCAGGCATGGTCACTCTCTTGTGGTCATCAAATGTCGTTCTTGCCTTGCCAAACGTCTTTCGCAGGAAGGCACGGAAAACTTTCAATTCGGGGCAGTCCCTGAACTGCTCGCGATTGGTCGCAAGAAATTTGTTCAAGCCATCAGCACGTACGGTCATGCGAAATCGCGCCCAAGCAGCGTGACTTAGGTTTTTCTCGCCGAAACTCGGATCTTTCAGATTTACGACTCTGCCAAGAACATTTACGCGGAATCCATTCGACGCGCCGTGCTTTTCGCTCTTCCCCACACTGATTTTGTCGTCGAACAGTTTTACCATGCCAGTAACGCGGCCAATTCCTGGCAATTCAATGTACGGGTAGGGCTTCGAACCGGAGCTGACGGAAATGCTCGTCGAGCTGGCAGGTTCATTGCCGCTCTCGTCTCCGTCAACCCGCAATTCGTCGATTTCAAGATCAGGTCCGACAATCCACTTTTTTGCCAAGGGAGCATCCTGCTTTGGTGACTTTAGCCTTTCTCCATTGACTCGAATCGTCATCTCTGATCCAAAGGGAAGTGCGGCGGCCAACATCCTGCGAAGTTTCCCGATCTTCAGTTTGCGGCCAGTTGGCTTTAGGTTGGACAACACTGCGAGAGTCCATGTCTCGCTCCTGTCTCGATCCAGCTTCGAGGGCTCTCCCCCAAACTCTTCCTGACCGCCTCCTTGACTGTCTCGCTTCCAACCACACTCTTGGGGATCATTGATCAATCGAAAAATTTCCTCGCCGCCAACCACAGTCGTCAGCAAGTTGGCCAGAAGCTTGTCGTCAAGCTCGAATACCTCCAATTCCAGATCATTGATCAGACGATTTGCATCGGTCGACTTGGAGTCGATTTCGCCGTAGTTCATCGTAACGCGTCTGACTACACCGTCGTTTGCCTTGCAGACATAAGTGAGACTCTTTGCGAGCGCAAAGGTCGAGAGCTTGCCAATGCCAAGCTTTCCGACAAGCGGGCGACCGTGTTCCCTCGTGCGGCCCTCCTTCGGAGAAATGGCAATTTGCCATAGCTTGCGAAGTCCGTCCAAATCCATCGAGGCGCCGTTGTCGAACACTGCCATCGCAGCATTCTTCGCACGCAACTCCGCATCAACATGCACGTCGACTGCGTTCGCCCCGGCATCCCATCCGTTTGAAATCAATTCCTCGAATGCCTTTTGCAGTGAAGAATGGAGCTGCTCGCCAAAGCGCTCCAAGAAACGTGTGCTCAATTCTACCGGTATCCTATCAACGGGCATTCCGGCGTTGTGCAGCCGCACAAGTGTCCGTTCTTCAATTTCCTGTTCTATGGTCACTGATGTTTCTCCTGCTGGGGTCATTGTCTCTTTCACACTTTCAAAATGGCAACAGGCAGATCTTCACCTTCCAATCCGGGCGTTGATCCGGACGCGACTTCCCATGTCAGGCTGTATTGTCAGGGTCGCAGTCAAAGGGCCGTTCGGTGTTGGTGGCCGGAATTCGGATTCCGGCTGCAATGCGTTGCAGTTCAAGCACATGGCATTGCAAGGCGACTTCAGGGGTCTGAACGAGCGCCGCTGCAGTCAGTGCACACCTGAAGGAAAGCCGAGGCATTGCTCTGCTGTTCGCAGAGCCCGTGGGAACCACTGCACAGTTGAGTTGGTGCAGGGTTCCGGTTCCGGCCCTGTGGCTTCGCCACAAGTTTGGAGCCACTGCAATATGTCGGGTTAACATCATGAGGAGTGTCATTGTGGTTTGCGCAATGTGGGTTTGACAGATGCGGCAAGCGACATTCGCTCAATTGGCAGTCCGCTCAACAGCTGATCGGACGGGTGAACAGCCGATGCTGAATGGCGCCAGAGGCGGGCTTGGTTGGTCCCGTTTTCTAGTCGCTCGGCCAAGTTCCATCAAACTCTCGAGCGCATGCTGGACCAACCCAGCATGCTCTGTTTCCGAACTGCAACACGCTTTGCATGTGCCGGCTTGATGCGCGCATGCCCATGGCAGTTTTACGGGAGGACCCGACAGCGGCTGGAACTCAGAGCACGAACAAAGGGCTGCCATTTCCCCGCTTTCCCAGTGTCACGCACCATTGTGCCGGGTCATTGTTCTCTTTGAGCATGCGCACAGTGCAGGTGGACCGGCGCATCAAATGCCGGCACGCCTCCTGTTGCATCCAGGTCAAGCAACACTCCACGGCGCTCTCATGGTCCTTTGGCTGGCAATGACGCGCTGCATTTGTCCCGAATCCGGATTGCGTTGTTTGAGCCGCCGCGCCACCTTGACTTGGCAAGGCGCCCCGAGAACGTGACCCCTGGGGAAGGCTGTTGAGACACGCAGGCTTGACGGCGGCACTTGCAAGCTTCGATGTGACGAATGAGTTGCCGGAATGGCTGGCAACGGCTTTCAAGTCAAACATTGGGGCATGACACAGGCTCGCACTCTCCCTTGCTTGGAATCCCCATGCCATTTGGTGTACGCCTTCTGGGATTTGAACCTGAAAGAATTGCGGCTTCGGCATCCGATGCCCGCCGGAAACGCTCGGCGAACATCCGGACATTGCATGCATTGCCGCGGCTTTTGTTTGGCGGAGAACCAATGTCTGAGAATTCAAGTTCAGGCCCACGTTGCGTCGCAATCGTGGGCCCCTATCTGAGTGGCAAGACCTCGCTCCTTGAAGGTCTCCTCTTTGAGGCTGAAGCAATACCACGTCGCGGAACCATCAGAGACGGCACGACGGCAGGCGACGCGTCGCAGGAGGCAAGAGAACGCAACATGAGCGTCGAAGTCAACGTTGCGCAGGCCACGTACCTAGGCGATTCGTGGACATTTCTGGACTGCCCAGGATCGGTCGAGCTTCAGCAGGATGCCAAGGCGGCGCTGGCGGTGGCCGATGCGGCAGTCGTGGTCTGCGACCCGGAAGCGACAAAGGTCCCGATGCTGACCCCGGTGCTCAAGTCGATAGAGCAGAACGACATTCCGGCGATTCTCTTCATCAACAAGCTCGATGTGGCCTCGGAATCCATCACCGACCTGATGTCGGCTCTGCAGGAAGTGGCCGTGAGACCCCTGGTCCTGCGCCAAATTCCGGTTCCTGGCAAGGAAGGATCAGACGGATACCTCGATCTGGCGGCGGAACGCTACTACCAGTACACGCCGGGACAACGCTCAAGACTGATCGAGATCCCGAGCGAAATGCAGGACCGCAACGAGGAGGCCAGGTTGGACCTGCTGGAGTCGCTGGCCGATTTCGACGACGATCTCCTCGAGCTCCTGTTCGAGGAAACCGTTCCCCCGGCCGCGGAAATCTTCGAGCACCTGCGGCGGGACTTGCAGGAAGGGCTGATCATGCCGGTTCTGGTTGGCAGCGCCGAACAGGCCTCGGGCGTCAAGCGGCTTCTCAAGGCGCTGCGGCACGAAGTGCCTGGCGTCGAAACCACACTGGCGCGCAAGGACGCAGTCCCGGCAGACGACACGGTTGTTCAAGTGTTCAAGACGCGGCACCTCCCCTACGCGGGCAAGATTTCGTTCGGACGCGTCTGGCGAGGCAAGGTCGACGACGGCATGTCCTTCGGCGGATCAAGGGTCAGCGGGTTGCACAGCATGCTTGGCGGCCAGATGGACAAGATTTCGTCAGCTGGCTGTGGCGACGTTGTGGCCATGGGCCGCCTGGAAAGCGTGCTGACGGGCAATACGCTGACGCCGCGGGAGGTTGGCGACGCCATGCCCTGGCCTGAACCTTTGGCGCCGGTCTATGCGGCAGTGATTGTTCCGGAAAAGTGGGAGGACGAGGTCAAGCTCTCGGCGGCCATTGCCAAACTGATCGAGGAAGACCCGTCAATTTCCAGACGCCTCAACGAACTGTCGCGGGAGACGGCAATTTGGGGGCAGGGCGACACACACCTTCAGATCATGGCGCAGAAGCTCAAGAGCCGCTTCAATACAAGCGTAAGGCTTCAGGCCCCCGCAACCGGCTACCAGGAATCCATCAGAAGATCGATTCAGCACCGCGCCCGGCACAAGAAGCAGTCCGGTGGACATGGAGAGTTCGGCGACGTGCATCTCGACATCAGGCCAACTCCCCGAGGGTCCGGGATTTCGTTCACCGACTCGATTTCCGGCGGCGTCGTGCCCAAGCAGTACATTCCGGCCGTGGAGGCCGGCGTGCGCGACTATTGCGAAAGCGGGCCGCTCGGCTTCCCGGTCATAGACATCTCGGTCAATCTCTACGACGGCAAGTACCATGCCGTCGACAGTTCCGACTGGGCATTCCGCAAGGCGGGCATTCTGGCGATGAAGCAAGCCCTGCCGGACTGCAGTCCGGTGCTGCTGGAGCCCGTCTGCTCGGTGCAGATCTTCATTCCCACTCAGTTCACGGCCAATGCGCAAAGCACAATCCTGCGGCGAAGGGGTCAGATTCTGGGATTTGCGCCCAGGGAGGGCTGGAACGGCTGGGACGAAATCAAGGCAAGCATGCCTCAGTCCGAGACTCATGATCTCATAATCGAGCTGCGGTCGCAAACCATGGGGCTTGGGACCTTCGAGCTTGAGTTCGACCGCATGGCCGAACTGACGGGAAAGCTTGCCTCCACGGTTGTGGAAGGCAGGCGTCAACAGGACGACTGACCGGACAGGCGAAGGATGCCTGCCGTGCCGAGGATCTTCGGGACTGGCGTGGTTCGCAGGCCAACGCTGTCAAGCCGGCCAATCTGCCCCCTGATTCGCCCATGCAGGGGGTCGCAGGCCGCGGCAGGCAATGCTTGATTGGGCGCCGATGCGGCTCCTCCCTTGCCGTGGCGTGTCCGTGCAGACATGTTCCTGACGCCGGGCGGATGCTGACGGCATGGGCATTACATGGCAGGAAAGCGGCATGCTGCTGGGCGTGACGCGCCACGGGGAAAACGCTGCGCTTCTGGACACGTTCACCCACAGCCATGGCATGAGCCGGGGATTGCTGCCCGGCGCAACTTCGCGGCGAAACGCAGCCATTCTCCAGGTTG
This sequence comes from Paracoccaceae bacterium, assembly GCA_026713305.1. GTDB lineage: Bacteria > Pseudomonadota > Alphaproteobacteria > Rhodobacterales > Rhodobacteraceae > MPNP01. Next base: position 13,167 of record JAPOOS010000070.1, on the reverse strand, counting down.
GAAACCAGTTGAGTCTGCGATGGCGCGCACGGCTCTCCCAACATCTCGGCAACCTGACGGTGGAACTCGAGCAGTCGCGGACCGCCGTGCTGATTGCCGGACAGCTGAAACTGGCGGCGTTGCTTGCGATTTGCCGCCTGCTTGTGGTTCTTCTGCCCGAAAGGCACCCCTATCCGATCCTCTACCGCGCAACCATGCAGCTCATGGATGACCTTGCGGACAATCCCGAGTGGCCGCTGACCTACTTGAAATGGGAAATGACTCTGCTCAGGGAAACCGGATATGAACTGAACCTGACCAAATGCGCCGTGACTGGAAGCAGCAGGGACCTGGTGTACGTGTCTCCAACCTCAGGCCGGTCGGTCAGTCGAATGGGCGCCGGCAGATGGGCCCCGAAACTGCTGCCTCTGCCGCCTTGCATGCTGGGAATTCCGCCGAGACATGACAACGAGATTGTCATGGGGCTTGGCACAACAGGGTACTTTCTTGACAAGTACCTTCGCCTCATGGCCGGCCGACAGATCGACATCTCCGAACGCAGCCGTTTCGTCGAGAAGGCCAGACAGCTGGCAGGCGAGAACCGCCTCTGTGCGTAGACGGGAATTCCGCGCTATGGCCATTGGCGGCGGAATTCCCGGGACTTGTAGCCCTGCAGGAACAGGAGAGCCGTGAGATCGGAGTGGTTGATCCGGACGTCGCTGTGCTGTGCAAGCGCCGGCTTGGCACGAAACGCCACTCCCAACCCGGCGAGGGAAATCATGTCGATGTCGTTGGAACCGTCGCCAACGGCGAGGACATCGCCCGGATCTATGCCTAGCGAATCCATCTGGTTCACGAGGATCTCACTCTTGCTCTCGCGACCCAACAGCGGCGGCCTGACACGGCCGGTCAGGACATTGTCGACAATTTCCAGGTCGTTGGCGCAATGTTCCTGGAATCCCAGCACCGCTGCCACTCGCCCCGAAATCAAAGTGAACCCGCCGGACACGATCACGCAATGCGCTCCGTCCGCCCGCATGGTTGCGACGAGCTGACGGGCGCCCGGCGTGAAATCTATCCGTTCGTTCCAAACTCGGTCGACGATGCTTGCAGGCATGCCACGAAGGAGCTCGACACGGTGGACCAGAGCTTCCCGAAAGTTGATGAAGCCATTCATGGCCTGGCTGGTTATCGCCGCCACCTCGTCGCCGCAGCCCGCCAGGAACGCTAGTTCGACCAGACCCTCCTGCATGATGACTGTCGAGTCCATGTCCGCCACCAAGAGCCTCTTTCGGCGATTGGCGGCAGGCACGATTCCCAAGTCAATTCCCAGCCTGTCGAATTCGTCTCTGAAGGACTCCGGACGGGCAGGCAGGCGCGGCACGCCGAACTCGGCCGCAACGCCCTGTTCCAGCCATGTCGGCGAATGCCCGTCCAGGCGGAGGCGGGCCCGCTCGAGCGTTTCCTCGTTCAAGATCTTCCGGCGGCGGTCGGACATCAGCACCGCAACAAATTCCGTCAACTGCCATTCACCTCCTTGCTGATCTTCCGTTCCCTTTGCCGCCGGCAGGCGCCGGCGCTTGCAACCGCAGCCTGCAATCGCAACGAGTGAGTCGGCCAAGCGTCCATTCGCCTCTCCATCGCAGGTCGAACGACACGCCGGACATCGTCATTGCCGAATTCATGGAAAGCGCGGGCATCGACCACTTCAAGCGGCATTTCGATGTCGCCTGCGATTTCGAACTTTACAACGATTCCTGCCGATTGTCCCGAATGTTGACCCGATGCCGGGCGCTTGCCTTGCGGAACTGCACCTGCGTCAGCGAAGCGCTTCCTGAAACGGCGCCGAAGCTTGCTTGCATCGGTCGGCTCGGGGCCGGACTGGGCAATCTCGTCTTGAGGCCGCACATCCCCCGGGCTGACCCGGAAACCAGGACGAAGAACGGGTCTGCTGATCGCCGGGCGAATTCCGGGCATTTGGCGTCAACTCGCTGACACGTCGGTCATGGCGCCGTTGCGGGGCGATTCCCGCGGCCACTGTCGGCATGGCAGGGTCGATCATGGAAGAGCAGACCTGCAGAGCGCCGATTCGACCCGTCCATTCCTCGTTTTCGCTGACTGAACTGGCCGGAGGCCCGCCGCTCACCAGGAAATGTCTGCAACCAACAGTTCATGATCCGAGAGGTTTTGGTCCTCGGAGGTGCATGCCGGAATCACTTGCGGGTTTCGCGCATTGACACCGCGCACGAAAAACCAGTCGATCTTCTGCGAGACGAAGTTGCCGTCCCAGGGATGCCGGCGTGTTGTCGGGCATGTCGTGTTCGCCGCTTCCCAGGCAAAGCCGGCAGTGCGCAGGAGGGAGAAAGCCGGTTCGTGTTCTTCCGGACTTGCCAGCAATTGATCGCCGGCCATCCCGGCGGCGGCCAGCGAATTGAAGTTGAAGTCGCCGCCAATGACGACCGGTCCGTCGCCGCAGTGAAGAGCAATGTCGGAGACAAGGAGCTCCGCTTCCCGAAGCCGGTCGCTCGGCCCGTCCTCGCTTTCAAAATGAACCGCAACCAGCCAGAGAGGCGATTCACGATTGACGCAAACCATCACTGCAATCCGGCCGCCCACGCGAGGCTGCCCCTTTCCGGTCCGGCCGGCCAGCCATTGTCCTCCTGCGCCCAAGCGCACGATCTCCGCCCGTGTGAACTCGCAACTCGAGAGCACGGCGTTGCAGTGCAACCCAAGGCGATTGGCCATGCCACTGCACTCGGCAACTTCGCGTTCGTCGCCCAGCCCCAGCTCGACAAACTCCACGCCGGAAGCGTGGCCCATGTCCAGCAGCTCAGCGAGTTCCGCGATCGTGTCCCGATTTCCCGAGCGGGCCATTCCAATGTCCATTTCGCTCAGCAGGACAATCTCGGCTCCTGTCCTGCGGATCTTGTCCGCCGTGGCTTCCACGTGCTTGCATCGCTCGAGGTTCCACGAAGCCACTCGCAGCCGCCTCCCTTCCGGAAGAGGCCTGGGCGGTTGTCGGAGTCTGATCTCGTTCAGCGCCGGGTTCGACCTGCGAAGGCGGTCATGCAGTTCCGGGCTCGAATCGCCTCCGGTTGCGGATTCAGTCCAGGCGCTGTCCGGTCGCCCGAACTCCTCGACCAGGCGGTAGCCGCCGCCGGCCTCAGGAAAACGCTGCAAGACTCAACCCCTCGATTCTGCTGCCTGTTTCCTGTTCGAAAAACAGGGCATCTTCGGGATTTGCATGCAGCCTGACCCGGTCCTCCAGCGCCATGCGGGGTTGCGGAGTGGCCTCCAGAAACCGGAACAATCCAATCTCCGACTGCGCCGTGTACAGAATCTCGCGTCCCATCGGCTCGATGTTCGTGATTTCCGACGGAAGGCCGGTTTCGGCAACCGAGATCAGTTCGGGCCGCAGTCCAAGCGTCACGTCTGCGTCACGGCAAGATCCGGACAGCGGAATGCGCTTTTGGCCGACCGCGAAACTGCCGTTCCTGACATGCCCGTCAATGAGATTGATGGGAGGAGAGCCAACAAAGGTCGCGACAAACGTTCTGTCGGGCTTGCGGTACAGGTTCTCCGGCGTGCCAATCTGCTCGACCCGGCCGGCATTCATGCAGATGATTCGATCCGCCATGGTGGTCGCCTCAACCTGGTCGTGCGTGACCAGAATCGTGGTGACCCGCAATTCCCGCTGGATGCGCTTGATTTCGCCCCTCATGGTCAGGCGCAGCGTGGCATCGAGGTTGGACAGAGGTTCGTCAAGCAGCAGCAGGTTGGGTTTCTTGATAAGGGCTCGCGCAAGCGCCACACGCTGCTGCTGGCCGCCGGAAAGCTGGGAGGGGTGACGTTCGAGCAACTCCTCGATCTGCACCAGTTCGGCGATTGCCTTCGCCTGGCGCAGCGCCTCCTCGCTTTTGACCGACGTGAACCTGAGCGGGAACAGCAGGTTCTTGAGCACCGTCATGTTGGGATACAGCGCGTAGGACTGGAACACGATTCCCACATTGCGGTCCCGAGGTTCCACGTCGTTGATGCGAGCGCCGTCGAAACAGATGTCCCCGGAGGTTGGCGCATATATGCCGGCGAGCAGAAACAGCGTCGTCGACTTTCCGCAGCCCGAAGGACCGAGAATGGCAACGAACTCGCCGTTCTCGAGGGCCAGGTTCATGCCGTCGACGGCGACGGTTGGTCCCCAGTGCTTGGATACGCTTCGCAGTTCGATTTGTGCCATCAGCCCTTGATCCCGCCGAGAGTCAGCTGTGTGAGGTATCGCTGCAAGAACATGTACAGCAGCAGGCTGGGCATCATGTAGAACACGCTGACAGCAGCGACCAATCCATAGTCGACGCCCATCACGTCATCGGCAACATAGTAGAGATAGGTGGACATCACCCAGTACGAGTTTCCCGTTCGCAGCGCCGTTACGAACACATACTCTTCCCATCCCCTGATGAAGCCGAGAACCGAAATCGCAATGATGCCCGACCGGACCTGCGGGAGCACGACATGCCAGAACGCCTGCCTTCGCGAGGCGCCGTCGGTCATGGCGCTCATTTCGACATCCCAGGGAACCGCATCGAAAAAGCCCTTCATGATGAAGATGAAAAACGGCAAGTCGATTACCGTGAGCACCAGAATCGGGCCGGCCAGAGTGTTCAGCAGCCCAATCCAGAAAATGACCAGGAATATCGGTATGGTCAGCATCCAGGGGTGAAACACCTCGAGAATCAGCAGCGACTGCAGGTACGCCGACCTTCCAAGGAAGTTGTACCTTGAAATGTAGTAGCCGCAGCACGTGGCGATCGAAACCTTGAACAGCGTCGAGGAAGCGGCGACCGCCAGAGAGTTGAAGAATGCCTCCCACACCCAGGGAAACTGTCCGCCGGCGGTGGCGGCGCCCCGCAGGTCTTCAACCAGGTTGGGGTTGACCAGAAAGCGGTAGTTGTTGAGATGCAGGTCATTGCCCACTGTGACGGTCAGCGCGATCATTGCCAGCAGCGTCAGGGCCGCGGCTGCAAACAGGCGGCGCCTGACCGACTTCAAGGTCAGATGCGCAACAACGTAGGCAATGACCGCAGGCACCAGCACGCCGCAGGCCCGCCACAGCACCGCAGATTCGACGCCGCCCGTCCTGGCCGAAAACGAAATCGTCAGGACCCAGAAGAAAGGCAGAACCACGGGAATGGAAATGACGGTCAGAAAGCTGATGAGCACGGCATTCTGGAACTGGCGGATATATCGGGATCTGCGGGCAAGCGCATTCCAGTCGCGCGTGGCAACCGCCATCAGTGCACCTCGATTCGCGGCTTGGCCAACAGGCGCTTCATGTTGGTGAGGCGGTACAGCAGGAGGGCGACAACGACCCCTATCACGATCAGGATCAGGGTGATCGCCGCGCCGTAGGCGTACTGTCCCGAGCCGATCTGCGGAGCAAGCGTCTTTGTGTAGGCAAGCATGGCCATTGTCATGGTCGATCTGGCCGGCCCCATGATCAGAAAGATGTACTCGAACGACACCATCAGGGCGAGCGACTGGAACACCGTGATGTATGAAAGCGGCCAGCGCAGCGCCGGCATAATGATGTGCCTCGCAATCGAAAGCGGCCCCGCTCCGTCAGCTCTGGCCGCAAAGAAGAGGTGCTGCGGAATCGAGCGTATGGCGCTTGTCAGGATCAGCATCCCAATCGAGGCGCCAATGAATCCGTTTGCGACCACGATCACGGCCATTGGATGCTGGAGGAACAGGTTGACCGGCTCGCTGCCGAACACGTTGGTGAGCACCTGATTCACCAAGCCGCGCTCGGTTGGATCGATTACCCAGATCCAAAGCAGCGCATAAACGACCGAAGGCGACATGCGCGGCAACAGCCAGATTGCCCTGAAAGTGCCCCCCAGCCAATCGGGCAGGGCGGTTGTCGTCAAGGCAAGCAGAAGGCCAAAGGTCACGTTGAAAATGGCAAGCGTGAAGAACACGAAGATGGCCGTCTTGGCGAGGGCGCGGTAGAAGGAGCCGCGCAGCTCGAAACCCAGCAGAGCCTCTTCGTTGGGCCTGATTATCTTGCGGAACTGGTCGGTTGTGTACTCGTCGATGCGGACTGTCTGGGACATGTCCGTAAAGGCGACGACAAGGTCGACGATGATGGGAGCCACCAGCAGGACCAGCAGGAACGCGCTTGCCGGCCCAAGAAATATGAAGGCGTTGACAACCTGTCGCCGAGTTTGAGTTTGCATCATGGCAAAAGGGGGAGGGACATTGCGGAATGCCCCTCCCACACTGGGTTCAGTCGAGGATTATGAGGTCGTCGCCCAATTCGACTTCAAGCTCTTCAACAACCCATTCCGCCGCTTCAGCCGCGCTCATTTCGCCAGTTTCCACTGCCTGCACACCTTGGTAGGTGATGGCGTTGTACTGTCCAATTCTGGCGTGGTTGGGCATGAACTCGGCGTATGCCAGAAGCGGCACGCCAGCAGCCAGTCCCCAGCCCTTGGTCTGGAAGTCGGGCATGGCAACCTGCGAGTAGTTGATCGGCGTGTGATTGGTCGTCACGGCGTGCTTGGTGTTTGGAATCGGCTGGGAAGCCAAGGCAACGAGCATCGCGGCCACGTCCTTGTTGGGCGTGTCCGCCACGACATAAACAATCGGATGCGACAGGTTCTTGGGCGACCCGCCCACTTCCGAGGCAGGAGCGTTTATCCAAGTGACCTTGTTGAAGTACGCTTCGCCGTCCAGAGGATCGATGCCGAACGCCTCAAGCTGATTGCCGAGATTCCAGATCCCATGGAACTTCGACAAAGCCTGCTCGCCGCGGAATGCCGCATGAACGCTGTCCCAGGAGTAGGTGGTCATGTCCGCGGGAAGGGCGCCTTTCTCGACGCAGTCGGCGAGCCACTGGTAGTAGTTCTCCAATCCGGACCGTGTGATCTGGAGCTTGGCTTCCTCGTCGTTGTACATGTCGATTCCAAACGACGCCATGGCCATTTGAAAGTCGGGGCCGACGTTTGGACGATGCACGAATCCGATCTCCGATGCGCCGGAATTCTTCACCTCGGCGGCCAGATCGCAGAAATCGGCCATGGTGAAGTTGCCGGCATTCACCTCGTCGGGCAGGGACGCAATGAATTCCTCGGACTTGCCAGCTGCCCTGAGCATGTCGTTGTTGAGGAAGAACATGCGGACTTCCGAGTCCTGCGGTATTCCGTAGCGCTGTCCCTTGTACTTCACGGATTCCCAAAGCTCGGGAATGATGTCGCCATAGAGGTCGGGGTTGGCCTCGATGTGCGCATCGAGACTCGCGGCAAGGCCTTCTTCAACGAACGATCCAATCCATTCGTGGGCGGCCACGATGATGTCGGGCGTGTCGCCCACCGAATGCGCCTTGAGAAGTTCAAGCGCATCCGCGTCGAAGCCCCGGGCATTCGATTCAATGAGCTCGATCACGATCCGCGTGTCGGAGCCAGCGGCAGCCAAGAAATTGTTGTACTGTTCAGCCGCGTTCACAATGTTGCCGGCACGCAGCGGGCCGGAACGGTCGGCGCGGGACCACAACTTCACCGTTATGTCCTCCGCGGTTGCCGGAACGGCAAACAGCGCGCTGGCGGCGACCATCGCGGCGGCGGCAAGAGAAGCTAGAAATTTCATGAGTTGTACCCTCCTTCATGGGTTTCAGGATTTCCGCGGCTTTCAATTCGCCGTCGGGAAACGCCAATTTGGGCAACAATAGGAAAAAAGCCCTCAACGGTCAATGCGGGCGTTGCCTTCAATGGCGACCGCTGCCTGGCCAGTCAGCGCCCATGAAGCCAGCCGTCTGCGCAGCTGCGCCTGGACTGTGCGCGCCTCGCGATGCGCGGTTGCCGGAACGCCGCCTGCGTCCCGTCCGCTCCCGGCCATCGAGCGCAATGCAGGTCAAGGAACATGGTTTGGGCTTGCAGCCTGCGGCAAAACATCGCAGCCGGACCTGCGTTCATTCTCGAACGCGGTCGCGGTGGCCATGGTGCGTTCGCGACATTCTCCGGCAGGCCGTTGGCCTCGGCTTCGCCTCGCCGAGAGTTGCAGGAATTCCTTCGATGGAGGCTTCGGGCCGCTGCCGCGCAAAAGGGAGCGCCGGGCCGGCAGCCGGCGAGCGTTCGCATCCGGACGGCCCATGGAATGGCCGGGACTGTATCATGCATTTTTGACGCCGACGTTGGCGGGACGGCTGCCAACGGCCAGCCGACTGCGCGGCTGCACTGCCGACACAGGCGCGAACGACTGCGAGCGCAGCCACGAATCGCTTTCAAGGTCTGAAGGCGGAACGCATCGGGAATTCAACAGGGTCAGGACCCTGCCAGCCTGCGGAACGTGGCCTGGCGAGAGGCGAGTTTGCCGACTCCGGGGCGAAATCGCCCTCGCTTGCCACCCCGACGAGCGCCGAGGCCGGCCGGATTCCCGCAAGGGCCAAGCGCCGTGAACACCTGGTCAAGGCAGCGGCTTGGGCCGGCGGTACTCGCTTGCCATCTGGACCGCCACTATGCCTGCCGTGATGACAACCACTCCCACTAGTTCGGCAACGCCGGCGTGCTCCCCAAGCAGTATCACCGCCATCATGACCCCCAGAAACGGGTTCAGGAAATGGAACGCGGCGGCGCGTGTCGGTCCGACTCGCTTGACCAGGACAAACCACAGCCAGAGCGCAACCATTCCCGGCACAAGGGTCTGGTAAACGAAGGCGGCAATCAGCGGGAAGGACAAGTTCGGCGCTTCAATCGTTTCGAAAATCAACGCCGGCGGCAACACGAAGGCGCAGCCAATCCACAGCTGAATCCCCATTATCGCGAAGAGGTTGCCGCCGGACGTGGCCTGCCTGACGGCAAGTGTGGCGAAGCACAGCGCAATCGTGGCCACCAAGCACAGCGCCACGCCAAGAAACTCGAGGCCGAACGAAATCCGGCCGGCCATGATGATCACCACGCCGACAAAACCGACCAGCAGGCCTCCAATGCCCATGCGATTCAGGCGGATGCCAAATGCAACCAGGTTCAGCAGGGCCACCTGCAACGGCATGGTCGAGGCAATTATGGCCGCCAGCGAGGCTTCGATCCATTGCATCGAAACGAAGTTGGCGCTGAGGCAGATTCCGTTGTGGCAAACGCCCATTACGACGCAGGCCTTCCATTGCCGTCGATCCAGGCGCAGTTTCTGGCCAAGCAACAACGCTATGCCGATGCCGAGGGCTCCCGAAATCGCGAACCGTGCGCTGAGCGCCGTCAGTGGGGGCACTTCCAGCACTATGATGCGCGCGGTCGAATAGGCGCTCGACCACATGAGGGCAAAAAGCAGCCCCATGACAAGCGCGCCCAGATCGAAACCGGGCCGGACATCTGCGCTGGATTCAGCGGTCACAGCGCCATGCGCCGTTCAACCTCGACGAATGCGCAAGGCCATGGACTGGCCGGAATTCCCTTCATGCAACATCGCTTCCGGCCAACCTCAACCGATTGCTCGCTTCCGGGGAAGGCGCAACTGCCATGACGGGCCGGCTGCGCCGCTCCCTGCCGGCAGGCCTTCAAGCCGGCCGATAGCGGAAGGTTCTCAAGAAATCGGTCGAACGACCTGGATTCAGCCTCGCACTGTCTTCTTGAGCAACTTGGACCACCTAATCTTTGGAATCTCCATGGAGTCTACGACCATGGGTTCCCCGGTATGGAAATTGACGCCCCGCTGTGCGGTGCGTGTCCGCTTGGAAATCTTTCCGAGTTTGGGCAGCAGCACGGTCCTGTCGCTGGCTACCGCATCGGCAACAATTTCCCCCAGGACTTCTATCACCTTGGTGGCGTCTTCACTAGTTACACCTGTTCGCCGACAGATCTCGCTGGCAAGCTCAGACCTGGTCAACAAAGTTTGTTCATTCATCAAAAGAATCCTTACTGGGAACCAAATGCCGACCCATCGCAAACTGAAAAGAGTCGGAATGATATTCGGGTCCTTTGTCTTCTGCTAGCTTCATGGGCGTTTTGTCAATCAAGCTTTTGAAAACACGCCTCCGCCATGCTTCCAATGGCCCGCGCCCGAACCGCTCACAGCCTCGGTGGCTGCAGAGATTCTCCCGGCGCTGAATCTGCGGGAAACGAAAGCCGCCATGCAGTGTGGAGACTGCGGCAGTCGAACCGGCTGGCGACAGGAAGAACCGCATCGGCGGGAGACAACCCAACAAGATCCCGTCCCGCAACCGGACCGGCGCCGACTCCGCTCCTGGACCGCGCCTAACGAAAGGCCGTCTCGCTGAAACTTCGCAGTTTGCGCGAGTGAAGGTACTCCTGCGGCATTTCGCGCAGGGATTCGAGAGCCTTGATGCCGATCAGCAAGTGTCTTTCAACCTGAGTCTTGTAGAATCGGCTTGCCATTCCAGGAAGCTTGAGCTCTCCGTGCAACGGCTTGTCGGACACGCACAGAAGCGTCCCGTAGGGAATTCGGAAGCGAAACCCGTTGGCTGCGATCGTTGCCGATTCCATGTCGAGCGCGATTGCCCGGGACTGACTGAGCTGGCGGGTCAGCCCTTCGGACGCGCGCAGCTCCCAGTTGCGATTGTCGACCGAGGCAACGGTTCCGGTTCGCATCACCGTCTTCAGCTCGTATCCCTTGCTGCTGGTGATTCGGCCAACTGCATTCTCCACCGCCTTCTGCACTTCCGCCAATGCCGGCACGGGCACCCAGACGGGAAGATCTTCGTCAAGCACCTGATCTCTGCGCAAGTAGGCGTGGGCCAGCACATAGTCGCCGAGATGCTGGCCACCACGCAGTCCGGCACAGTGACCAAGCATCAGCCAGACATTGGATCGCAACACCGCTACATGGTCCGTGGCCGTCTTTGCGTTTGACGGGCCAACGCCGATGTTCAGAAGCGTAATGCCGTTGCCGTTCCTTCGCTTGAGGTGATAGGCGGGCATCTGAGGCGCACGGGCCGGCGGTGCGATGGCGCCTGACGGGTCCGTGAGTTCCTGGTTGCCGGGCGTCACCAGGCAGCAGTAGTCCGACGACTCGTCGGCAAGCGCATTTCGCGCATACTCCTCAAACGCTTCGACATAGTGCTGATAGTTGGTGAACAGGACCAATGGCTGGAAATGCCTGTAGTGCGTTGCCGTGTAGTGCCTGAGACGCGCCAGCGAGTAGTCCACCCTGGGCGCCGGGAACAGGGCCAGCGGGAGTTCGCCTGATTCGGACCTCCTCGTGAGTCCGTTCACGACATCGTCGTTGATGATCGCCAAGTCCGGCATGTCGAAATGGTTGCGAATTGCCTCCCCCCAACCGTCGGCCGGGTCCACAAGGTCATCGGCCGCCACCTGTTCGAGGGCAAACTGAACAGGTATCGCCACATTCGAACTGGCTACCTCGATCGCTGCGTCGTAGTTTCCGACAAACAAGCCGATTTGTTCGGTCAGGTACCTTCGAAACAGCTGCGGCTGGGTAATGGTCGTGCTGTAAAGGCCCGGCGCTCCCACGCGCCCGAATGAAAGGCGGGAATCTATGCGCCGGTGCGAAAGGACCTCCACCCGGATTTGGGGGTAGTACGCCCGATACCTCACCGGTCGCTCATGGATTCCGTCTGCGTCGACAAAGCTCTGCTGCAGAAATCGGACGGCCTCGTCATACAGGACACAAAGCTTGTCCACTGCCTCGTCCGGATTCCTGAACGCCTCGGGCGGATGCAGTGGCGGATGAAGTACGCGTCTTTCCGGCATGTTGGAACGGTCCCAGGCTAGTTCGTTTGAGAGTTGGCGCAGTTGCCGGGCGAAATGGCTTCACGGCAACACTGCCAACAGTGGATTTCCCTCCCAGCCTCCAAGGGGCTGTGTCCAGGCGAACCGGCAGCCGTCGCACCGACGGTTCGTTGCCTGCCGTCTCCGCGAGCGAAATTGCAGGGAACGGGTGAAGGACAGCTGCAGTGCGCTCGGACAGACAAGGTTCGCCGAGCGGCCTGCTGTCCACGTGTCGGCTCCGGTCCCACAAGGGCCGCGACGGCTTCGGGAGGGAGTGTGTCCATCGCTGAGTTTCCCGGCAATGTCAACCGACCGTGGAACGGCGTGTTCGAGCGCCGGACTCGCTTGCAACTCATTGCAAGCCTTTCCGGGTGTTGGGCGCGGCTGCATGGGCCGCAGGGTCCAGCTGTTGCCTCTGGACATGGACAGGAATCCTTTGGCGGCGGGCTTCTCCTCGCCGTTGCGGAACAATGCAACTTCGCCGCCAAGGTAGTTCCAGCCGATTCTCGATGTCCGAATCCCTGCCCAAATCCGGTCTGGAAGTGCGCGCGGTCTGCAATTCCTGCGTTCGGCTTCCACAACGAAGCCAAACTACGCGCCGTCATGGACATCCAGCGCTGTGTCGAGCGGCGAGCGGTGAATCACATTGTTCATGTGTCTGCAAGCGTCGCTGTCGCCCAACCGCTTGAGGATGGCGTGGAACTCCGGACACGCTTCGCCCGCTGTGCGAACCAACTTTCGTCGTCACCATGCAGCCTGATACATCGCAAGTGCGTCTGCCTCCCCAACTTCACGTGGATTGTTGACGAGCAGCCTCTGCTGTTTCATTGCGTCACTGGCCATCTTCGGAAGATCCTCCCAATCGATCGAGACGTCGCGCAGCCTTGTCGGCAATCCGAGACATTTCGACAGGCGAGCCATTTCCTCGATGAACGCCGCGCATCTCGCTTCGGCGCCCGTCACTTCGGCAAGGTGGGGAAAGACATCCGGTGCGAGTTCGGCATAGCTTGCGGCGGCGCTTGGTGCGTTGAACCGAAGCACATGTGGCAGAACAAGCGCATTCGACAGGCCATGCGGCACATGAAACGTCCCGCCGATCGGGTAAGCCAGTGCGTGTACGGCGGCTACGGGCGAGTTCGCGAATGCCTGCCCCGCCAACATCGAGCCGAGGAGCATTGAACTTCTGGCCTTGATGTCCTCGCCTCGAAACACAGCGTTCGAGATGTTGGCCCCGATCAGCCTGAGCGCTTGTCTTGCCAACAGTCGGGAAAGCGGGTTGTTGTTGGAATTCCTGGATGCATAGGCCTCGACTGCATGAACCATCGCGTCAACGCCCGTGGCGGCCGTGATTGCCGGCGGCAACCCCAAGGTCAAGCTCGCGTCAAGGACAGCGATGTCCGGCAAGATGATCGGGCTTGACACGCCGCGCTTTTCCTCGCTGCCCACCGTGATT
>JAPOOS010000223.1 GCA_026713305.1 Paracoccaceae bacterium | reverse complement strand
GTGGCGACAACAGGACGGGTAAAGTACGCTCCGTCGGAAGCCTGATTTCCCATGACTCTATTGAACAATGGTCCGGCATGATCCGAGCCCAAGTCGGCGTAGGTCTCGGCAATGCGCTCGGATTCGGAGGCGATGTGCCTTAGCGCTCGTTCAAGACCAGCGAGCTTTCCGGTGTCTTCGATGGCCTCCATGACCTGGATTGCAGGATCAAGAATTGGAAGAAAGTCGTGACGTGTTATGCTGTTCCACTGCCTTGAGACCAGCTTGACTGGATGAGGTGCATTCTTGATCTCAGACAAACATTTGATCCCGGTCAACCATTGGCCGACGGCAATTCGCTGATGAAGCATTGCCGCGTTCATCATGAGAAGTGCGGCAATTGTGCATCCATCAGCCTGCTCACTTGCCTTCTTGGCATCAAGGAAGTTCAACCCAAAGTGCCTGTTGAGAACATTGTTGAGGCCATCCTGTCGCAGCATGCACGCTGCTTCGGTTACACTGCCATGAAGTACATTCGCATCTCTCTCAACACGGTCGCGCTTGAGACCTGATTTCTGTAGAAGGTTGGCTGCAAGCTTGAGACCACTGTCACCGACGCAACGGTAAAGCATCCAGCTGGCATTTTCCTCGACAACGTCCTTCTTGCTTCGACGTTTTCTCCTCGTCACACGCTGACCAATGTCCTTGTTGATCATGTTGCGCGCTTTTTTCTTCGACTTGGCAACATTGATCGGACCAAGCGTGGCACCTCGAGGTGGCTTGTCCCGCTCAGGACAGGCCTCCCGGACAATGATGCTTCCATCCTGATTCAACTTGCCGGCAAGAATTGTGGCCGGCGCAGGGAGTTTCCGAACTTGAGGGGATGAGGATGAAGCTGTCTCTTCGGAGCCATTGGCTTGGCTGCCTGAAGCCGGCAGATTCGAAGCGGTTTCAAGCTGCGTCAAGGGGACAAACACGTCCTTCCGGCGAGCCTTGCCCATGAGAACCCTTTCAACATCTCGCACAGCGCTACCCAACGGTCCATGGTGGCCGTGGTACGAAATTCGTCCGCCCTTCCCGGCGATGGCAATCATTGTAGATTCAGTCTCGGGCTTTGAAGGCAAGTACACCTGGAGCAATTTGGCAAGATTGTCCTCAATTCGGCTGTCATGTGCCCGAAGCGCCAGCAGAATTTGACCCAACTCCTGCCATCCATCGTTGGGACCGCTCGTGGAAAGCCATTTCTCTGCGTCAAAATTGGGTGGAATGACTATGGGACAAATGATGTAGCCGCGTTTCTTGCCTCTGGAAAGCCGCATGGCCCTTCCTACAGCTTGAATTACGTCAATTGGGCTCTTTCTTGCCTCGAGGAATGCCACGGCGCTCAACGAAGGCGCATCAGTTCCTTCACCAAATATTCCTACATTCAGAACTCCATGCGGACTTTCCACACTTGCATTGGCAAGACGGCTCTTTGCGTTTTCACGAGCCGTTACGTTGCTCGATGCATCAAGATGCTCGAGTTTGTATTTGGAAGCGTCCCTTCCTACGCGATTCTCCTTGAGCCAGTCTTGCACCCAATTGCGAACCGTATCCGATTGCAACTGGTCAACCATGGCCTTTGATTTTGCGACAGTGTTCATGAACCCAATGCAGGACTTGACTTGAACGTCGTCCTCACCCTCGAACCTGGTTGCACCGCCCAGCACCAGAGCCAACGCGAGTCCCCTAAGAAAATGAACTGTGGTAAGCGACTTCGTGGTTGTGGTTCGTGCAAGCTCGTTGGCTGCCTTGTACGCCTTGGTGTCATTTACACCCAAAGCTATGATTCGATAGTCTGATAGCCAGCCGTTGTTGACGGCTTCCATGTAGCTCTTGCGAAACAGTTCAACGCCAAACACTGTTTCGTCATCCATGCTGCGGACCACCCACTTGTCGCTTTTGCGCCGGTGGTTCCACCTATTCTGCTTGTTCGTTTTCGTATCATAGACCCTGGGGGTCGCTGTCTGGTATACTCGATAGCGTGCCGGGAACCGATCGTTGCGGTGGCATACAGTAAAGTCACGCAGCCGATCGGCAATCCTGGGATTTCTACGAAGTCCAGCTGTGCGGTGAGCTTCATCGGCGACGAGGACCTTGGCCGCAACACCCGACATTCGAAGTGCCTCACCTACCTTGTGACTGCTTTGGTAGGTTCCAAAAATTACATTGATTTGGGACTTGTGACCCAGTCGGCTGTCAATCCAGCAGGAAATTTCACTGGCATTCGTGGTGACTTTGCCCTTGATTTCCGAAGCACGGACCCTGCTCAAGTCCAAGGTCGGATCTAATTGCGGCGAGGCTCTTTCATTGAGGCCTGCCCCCCCCGGCAGTTTCGTCGGAACACACTGCCATTGATCGAATGTCGTGTCTGGTGTGCAGGAGAAACTCTCGCCTCAATTGGGACACAAGTGCAATTGAGGGGCAGAGAACGACTGCAACCTCGCCTGGCCGAGTTAGATCCTCGACAATTCGCAAGGCTATGCGCGTCTTGCCCGTGCCGCATGGCAAAATTATTTTGCCGCGGGCCTCTCCTTTGGGTGAACTGCCGGAATCTGATTCCATGTGTTTGCGGAGAACGGATAGACTGGTGGCAACAGCCACGTTTTGCATGCAGGTTCTGGTTTGTTTCGCATTCGCATCGGAACAATTCGGACAATCTTCGTCCCTGTATTCGAATGCCTGCATTTGCCTTTGAAGCTCGCTGCCGATGTCAATCAGCTTGATCGGCTTTTCCTTTGGAACCGATGACAGAGCATTCGGGGCGAGTGGATTGTCGCCATTTGTGACAACCCAGCGTTCGTCAAACTTGATGCTCTGCGACAAACTGGAAAAGCTGTCGATCTCCCTCTTGACAATGGAAGCGCCGCGACCGTGCTTGTCAAGTTTTCTGGACTTGCACTGAATCGCAATTCTGGCGCCATCGCTCCTGGATGCCACAGCATCTATGCC
>JAPOOS010000071.1 GCA_026713305.1 Paracoccaceae bacterium | reverse complement strand
CACAATTGCGTGGCCTGTTCAACATTCTACAAATGCCGCAGGAAACGTTCGTTGCGAGTGCGGTCACTGCCATGTCCGCGTTGTAGCTGTGGATTGCGAATGATGCTGTTGTGAGTCTCTAACGGGCGCCAACACACGCAGGCCTTGCCACCAGACAAATGACTGATGCAGCCAAGTGTTGGAGGACAGGGAAGCAGCCTGCGAAAGTCCAAGAGAATTGCGGAGCGATTGCCTTGTCCATCGTTTTGCGCGGATTGGAGCGGCGACTCAATCCAGGCTTCAATTCACTGGCAATCCATTTCGCTTCACAGGCGCGACAGGGACTTTGCGAACCCACTGCCTTTCGGAAATCCGCATCAGGTCGTTCACACCAGCAGCGTGCACGCATGCGAACGGCACATTGTTCTCGGCCTCCATCGAGTGTTCCGCTTGTTGAACGACGCTCAAAGTTGGATGGGCATTCGTGATGTTTCCATGTCGTGGCAGCCCTGTGGCAGATCTCAACGTCAATTTGGAGGAAGAGTTGCCGTAAAGTCGCGATAGGCGACTTAGAAAAGGCAACTGCAATCTACAGAGTGCCGCCAGCCGCGCCGGAGTTGGCATGATGCCAGATCGGGCAGCTGCCGTCCCGCCAGAACGAGCGGGCTGTGTTTGTCAGGCGCCAGGACCAAGTTTGTAGTTCAAACCGCGGCAATCCAGCCAGCCAGGCATTTTTCTTGCTTGGCGAAAGCTTGCGTGGGCAAAGCCATGGTCCCGCTCGAACGTGGACTCTTCAGCGCCGAGGTTCGACACCTCGCCGACATCTACCAACCGGCCGCGAACGATCGTGACGAGTGCCGGCGGTTTCCCGCTTGCCGAACCGCGAAAAGTTCTGTCCGAAGCAGGAAACTCGAAGCCCAGCGCTTCGGTCAACCTGAGGTGGTTTGGCAGGATCAACCCCTGCAAAATGCCCGGGCCATCAGGACCTCCCGGCATTCCTCCATACCTTCGTCGATGAAGGACAACGCCGAATCTCCAGGCCAAGTAGAATTGATCGCAGCAGTTCTAGTCCCCCAACGGCTGTGGCCCAGTTCTGCCGTGATATGCCGACAAGGAAGCTCGAATCCGTCTAAGATTCTCGGTTGTTTCCTTCGAGCGTGACTGCGCTACCGCCATGGCCAGCGCGTCAACGACAACAAGGTATGCATATCGGGACGCGGTCGGTTTGTGGATGTCCGGATCTTCGGGAAGGTCTGCGGTAATGGCGCAATCAACCCGATCCGCCAGGCTGCTGTCCCGCTTTGTTATTGCCAATGTCGTCGCGTTGTAGCCACGCGCGATGTCCGCGGCACACAGCATCTCGTCAGCCTCTCCACTGGCCGAAATCAGGAGCAGGATGTCCCGAGACCGCAATGTGGCGGCTCGCATTTGCAACACGTAACTGTCGGAAACCGAAACTGCCGGAATTCCCAGTCGAAACAATCTGTTGGCGGCTTCGTAGGCCAACATCGAAGAGCCGCCGCCAACGCCGCCGACCAGAATGGATCTCGCGTTGACCAGCATCTGCTTGGCCGTGGCAAAGGTGGTGGCGTCCATTTGCTTGCGCAGGATGTTCAATGTGGCTGACAGTGCGCCCATTATCTGGTCGACTATCTCGGAGTCCGACTGCGGGCGCTCGATGTTCTTCATGTCGAGATATTGAAGGCTGACCGCCAGATTCTGCGCCAACAGCATCTTGAACTCACGATAGCCCTTGCACCCCATTGACCGACAGAAGCGCACAACCGTTGGAGTGCTGACGCCGCAGGAATTCGCCAGTTCGGCAATGGTCATCGTGCTGATCTTCTCCAGATTCTTCTGCACAAAGTCTGCCACCAGCAACTCGCGCACCGACAGCCTTTCATGCGCAGAACGCAGATTGGATATCACATCCACCGCAACCCGACCGGGCATCTTGTGAGTATGAAGTCGCTTGGTCATTGATCCTCCTGACCTGTCCGTAATTGCGTTACCGACGAAGGCCAATGTGTGGAGCCTCAATTGCGTCACGTCGGATTTGAGCCCAAATGTACTTCAATAACATATTTTGCTTGACATTTGAGCTATTCAAGCGATTATGTCTAATTAAGTTTCATTGAATTCAATGGCAATGAATGAGTGAAATACGATCCGATGCTGTCCGACCATGTGTCCGCTCCAGACATCGAAGTCACCGGACTTCGCACAAGCCATCTCGGAATGTGCGATGAAATCCGAGCGTGTCGTTGCGGAACGCACATGTGGACAGCCTCTGCCGTGGTGGAGATGATCGAACGCGTGGAGCAAAGGGTCGGCATCACTCCGAATCAGGCAGCATGCCGTTTCGAGGATGTCGTGAATGCAAATGCCTTGCCCTGCAAGGCAAATGAGCCCGGGACCACCAACGTCGCAAGTGCCCGACCATTCAAGGGTGAACGCCAAGCGCTGGCGACTGTTTGTTCGGATCTGGCGGTCGACGCAAGGTTCGAATTCGACGGCGCAACCATTGAACAGGCGGTTTGGCCTGTTTCCGCAACGGAAAGACAACGGCTGCGTCCAACCCTCAGTGAAAGGAGGAATCCATGACTGATTTGACCAGAAGACGCTTCATGCAGCACGGCTCTGCAGTTGCATTGTCGGCAGCCGGACTTGCCGCGGGGCTGTCAGCTCGAACTGCTCTTGCAAGCGGTCATGTGTCGGGCGACATCACCATGATCAAAGGCCCGCATTCAGCCGACGAAGCGCGATTTGAGGCCATGATCATCGACGATTTCAAGGCCGTCGAACCGGGAGTGAACGTGACGTTCACAACCTACGACTGGGCCAACATGAACGCCGAGCTTACGACGGGTTTCGCTAGCGGAAACCCTTCCGACGTTCTGTATCTCGTCGATCTGATCTACCCAAACTACGCACAGCAAGGCGCCCTTCACGACATGACCGCTCTGGTTGGTGCCGAAGATTGGTCAAGCGAACGGGCACAGATCCCGGAGTTTGCTTGGGATCTTGCGCGTCTTGACGGCGGAACCTGGGGCGTGCCCGTCCTTGGAGCCGTCTACAACATCTACGTAAACAAGGATCTGCTGTCAGCCGCCGGGGTCTTGGACACCTGGAACCGTTCGTATGCGGACATGATGGACGCGGCCCGAAAGACTACCTCGGATGGGGTATATGGTTTCTCGGTTCGAGCACGCACCGGAGACTTCGCGTTTTGGGACTGGCTGCCCTATGTGCACAATGCCGGCGCCGACCTGTTGAGCGAAGACTGGAGCGAATGCGGTCTTCGTGGCGCGGAGGATGCAACCCAATTCCTGATCGACATGCATCAGGCCGGCGTGACGCCGCCGATCGGAGCAATGTCAACCCAGGAGCAGTTCGATTTGTTCAAGGCAGGCAAAATCGCCATACATCACGGTGAAACGCCGCAAATCGCGGCGCTGATGGCGGACCCGCCGGCGTTCGAATGGGATGTTGCCTACGCTCCGCCAGGAGAGACGGCGCAGACGGTCATGGGCAATTTCGGGATTCTCTCGATTGCCGAAGCCAGCCCGAACAAGGAAGCCGCCTGGGAATTCATCAAGCATTGGGCGTCGGGGCCGCAAGTCGGTCGCTTTGCCGAGCAGGTGAATCTTCAGGTCGTGCGGGAAGACATTGTCGACGGCATGTTCGACGGCAATCCGGCAATGCAGAAAATTCAGCAGGAATTCGTTCCGCGGGTGGTCGGCATTCAGCCCCATCCCCAAATCCTCAAGATTCTCCAATCGATTTGGCCGGTTGCCGAGCAAGCCTATCGAGGCGAGTTTACCGGACAGGAGACCATTGACCAAATGTGCGATATCATTAACCAGATAATTGCATGAGCGTGTGTTGCGGAGCGGCTTTGCCGCTCTGCAACGGAATTCGAAATGATCTAGATGCTGTCAGACGAAGAGCACCGCAGGCTGAGAAGGAAAGCGGCAGTCCGCACCAACCTGACTGCGTTTGCGTTTCTGGCGCCCGCCCTTGCTTTCCTGCTGCTCTTCCTGGCTTGGCCAGTGGCGTCGCTGTTCATTCAAAGCTTCCATGCCGGCGGTGTCATGTCGCCGGCGAAGTTTGTTGGCCTTGAAAACTGGCGCCGGACGTTTCTTGATCCGCTGGTCGTCAAGTCAATCCGGAACACGCTCCTCTATTCGCTAATGGCCATCCCAACCGTGTTTGCGATAGCCATGGCGCTTGCCCTGTCGCTCAACTCGATCAAGGTGGGGCAGAACATATTCAGGACCATCATCTACTTTCCAACGCTCCAGCCAATCTTGATTGCGGCGTTGATGTTCACGTTCGTGCTGCATCAGGATTTCGGAATTCTGAACATCATCATGCGCGCCATCGTCGGAGAGCCGGTGAACTTTCTTGGCAACGCCTCGCTCGCGCTGCCCACGATCGCCATGGTGGAGGTTTGGAAGGGCGTGGGCTTCTGGACTCTCCTCTTTCTGGCTGGACTGCAGGGCCTGCCAAGAGACCTGTATCATGCTGCCGAACTGGACGGGGCCGGACCTTTGCGCAGATTTTTTCAGATGACCCTGCCTTTGCTCAAGCCCACGTTTTTCTTTTCCTTCGTCTTTGCGACGATCGTCAATCTTCAGATCTTTGATTCGGTTTTCATACTCACCGATGGCGGACCGGCACATTCCACCGTAACGACAACCTGGTACATTTATCGAAGCCTTTTCACTTTCAACGAACCCGGTTTTGGCGCAACGCTTTCCTTTGTTCTGGTGGTCCTGGTTCTGCTGCTGACCGCGATTCAAACCTACATGTTCAGGGAGAGGCGCTGATGCCACACTTCCGGCGCGGCGCAAGTTCGCCGGTCGAGTCGTTGAAGTCGACACCAACGATGTTGCTGGTTTCCTATGTGCTGCTGTGTTTCGCTGCGATCGTGTCCATCACGCCGTTTCTCTACATTCTTTCAACTTCGCTCAAGGACACAAACTCCCTGTTCAGCTATCCGCCCGACTGGATTCCCGAACAGCTGTTTTGGGGCAACTACGCAAAGCTGTTCGAGCAAACGAGTTTCGTTCGTTGGACGCTGAACACACTCGGCGTGGGCATTGCCATCACCGGGTTGAAGCTGGTCATGGACAGCATGGCCGCCTTTGCCCTGGCCAAGCTTCGGTTCAGGGGCAAAGCCTTGCTGACAACGTTTCTGTTGCTGCTGGTGGCGGTCCCTATCGCAGCCCTCGTCGTGCCCTTGTTCTTCGTCGTGCGGTCGATGGGATTGCTGAACACGTACTGGGCGCTGATTCTTCCTGCACTTGCGAATCCACTGGGCATCCTGATGCTTCGAAGCTTCATGGTGTCGCTGCCCGAAGATCTTGACCATTCCGCGAGGCTGGACGGCGCAAGCGAGTGGAAGGTCCTCACACAGATAGTGCTGCCGTTGATCAAGCCGGGGTTGGTGGTCCACGCGATCTTCACGTTCATGCTTCAATACACCAGCTTTCTGTGGCCCTTGGTGGCGGTGCAGTCTGACCACATGCAGGTTCTTACGGTCGGCATTTCCAGCTTGAAGTCCAACTTCGTCGTTGACTGGGGACTGATTTCGGCCGCGTCCCTGCTGGCGACGATTCCCATCACCGTTCTGTTTCTTGCACTGCAGCGCTTCTTCCTGTCCCAGAACCTGTCCGCTGCGTTGAAGCACTGAACATGGCAACTTCCGCGATTTCCTTCCGAGCCGTCCGCAAGTCCTATGGCGACTTTCACGCTGTCGAAAAGCTTGACTTGGAGGTGAAGACGGGCGAATTCCTGGTGTTGCTGGGCCCATCGGGGTGCGGGAAGAGCACGATTCTCAAAATGCTCGCAGGAATCGAAGCGCCAAGCGCGGGCGAAATCAAGGTGGATGGTCGGCTAGTGAACTACACCTTGCCCAGAGACCGAAACGTGGCCATGGTGTTTCAAAACTATGCCCTCTATCCGCACATGACGGTGTTCGAGAATGTCGCATATCCGTTGAAGTCACGTCGGAACAGTCGGGTTTCGAGAAGCGAAGTGCCAAGGCTGGTGAAGCAAGCAGCGGAAATCGTGGAAATATCCGATCAACTTGGCAAACATCCCGAAGCCCTGTCCGGCGGTCAGCGCCAGCGTGTTGCCCTCGCACGAGCGATTGTCAGGAATCCGGCAGTGTTCCTCATGGACGAGCCTCTGTCCAATCTTGATGCACAGCTGCGCAACACGATGCGGCAGCAACTTATTGCGCTGCACCGACGGATGGGCAAGGCCACGATCTATGTTACGCACGACCAGCTCGAGGCCATGACCATGGCTGATCGGATCGTTGTGTTGAACGCTGGGACGGTGCAGCAGGAAGGCACGCCGGAAGAGGTCTTCAGGAAACCGGCCAACCAGTTTGTGGCAGGGTTTGTCGGACACCCGAGAATGAACTTTCTCGAAGCGCGATCGCTTGGAGGAAGCGCCGTCAAAATCGGTGATCACGCCATGGAGACAACGGCATCGACGGCGCCGCCGGAAGCTCGGTTGACCGTCGGCTTGAGACCGTCCGACGCTCGATTTCACCACGGTGGCGAAAACGTGATTTCCGGGCATGTCCTGCGGTCCGAATTCACCGGTCCCGACATCTTTCTGACGCTGGACATCGGTTCGGGACTGAAGATCGAGGTGCGCCAGACCAACGATCAGCGGTCGAGTTCGGAGGAAGCGCTGTCGGTGGCGTTCCAGCCTGATGACGTGCACGTCTTTGACAAGAGGGGAAACAGGATGTGACAACTGGCGTTGCCTGCGACGTCAAGCCGCTTGCGGAACGGCGCAAGGACAGAAACGCCTTCTCGGGAATTTTTCTGATCCACGCCAACGGAGATGTTTGAGCGGCTTGAAAGTGGAATGGCCATGCTGGAGTCATTCCCGGGACGACCGCAGTGCAATGAGCGACCGTCAACTTGGTCGTCGGCCATTCGAAACCTTGAACAATGCCGAAGGATCCCGGCCGGATTCAGCCAGGCAGGGCGCGGACAATGCGAATCCCCTGGCGGAAACTCCACCGCATCCCGCGAAACAAAACCATGCCGAAGCGAGTGAACCGCAACTGGCGGTGTTGGATCAACCCGTCTGAGTCCGAAGTCCGGAGTTGCAGGCGTCCTGGCTAAGGTCAACAACAGCGGCTTGCCTTTCATCGGCTGTTGCGATCTGCCAGCTTGCGAGCGGCAAACTGAGCAAAATATGTGAGGATGCCGTCGCATCCCGCCCGCTTGAATGCAAGAAGGCTCTCCATGACTGCGCTGTCGAGATCAATGTGTCCCTGGTCCGCCGCTGCGCGCAGCATCGCATATTCCCCTGAAACCTGGTAGGCGAAGGTTGGAACTCGAAACTCGCTCTTTACCCGCTGGCAAACATCGAGATAGGGCATGCCCGGCTTCACCATCACCATGTCGGCTCCTTCGGACAGATCACGGGCAACCATGCGGCATGCTTCGTCGGAGTTGGCAGGATCCATCTGGTAGGTCTTCTTGTCTCCGACAAGCACACTTCCCGAGCCGATGGCGTCGCGAAACGGGCCGTAGAACGCCGAGGCGAACTTGGCTGCATATGACAGGATCAGAACTGAAGCGTGGCCGCCTTTATCCAGGGCATGTCGAATTGCCCCAATCCTGCCGTCCATCATGTCCGACGGTCCAAGAATGTCGGCGCCGGCATCGGCATGCGACAGCGCCTGCTTCTGCAGGCACCGCAGGGTCGGGTCGTTGACGATTTCACCGTCTTCGACGAGTCCGTCATGTCCGGCGGCATTGTACGGATCCAATGCCACATCCAGCATGACCAGAACTTCCGGAACGCGGGCCTTGATCTGACGCGTGGCACGATTGGCTAGGCTGTCGGGATTCCATGCCTCCCTGCAGTCATCCGACTTGTCGACTGCGCTCACTTCGGGAAACAGGGCAATGCAGGGGATGCCCAACTGTGCAGCTTCGGCTGCAGCCCCCTCAGCATGGTCGATAGTCAGCCGCCTGACCCCCGGCATTGACGAAACCTCTGTGGCCCGGTCGCTGTGCTCGCAGACAAAGATCGGCCAGATCAGATCGGAACAATCAAGGCTGCTTTCGGACACGAGCCGCCGAATGTTGCCATTCCGTCTCAGGCGCCGCGGTCGGTAGACTGGAAACCGAGGGTGTCTGTAGGTCATTTCCACTTTCCGGCAAGTGAACTGCGGCCGGCGTTCACCGGCGAAACTTCGAATCCGAATTGCGGTTCGCAGGTCGGACCTCACGTGCGGGTGAGGTTCCCAAGCCGTGAGTCGATGCTTGATTGAGTTGCAATTCCGATCCGTTGGTAGCATAGGATGCCGGGAAGTTCGTGGCAAACCTTCTACCGGGATCAGCCATGCGACCGTGCTTGCTGGCTGCACTTGCCATTTGAGCTAGGGATAAATTGGACGTAGATGCAACTCTCGCTTCAGTCAGGTGTGTACAGTACGGAAAATGCCGTTGAGAACCGGAACAGCAGCTAATCCAGCGCAGATTCCCGACTGAAGCGTGACCGTTGTTCCCGAGGCCGGCACGAGTCGGCAGATTTTCGGCGTTGCCGAGGGCCTTGAAGCACAAGTGCTGGTCGGCCTCCTGCGAAGTCGCGACGCCGGTCTGTTCGTCTATGTTGCCCGGGGCGAAAGACAGCTGGCATCAACCCTTGAATCGCTGCGACTTGTCGGCAGCGGCTTCGGTGTCCACGAGTTTCCGGCGTGGGACTGTCCCGCATTCACAAAGACATCTCCAAGCCCGCAGGTGACTGCGGGAAGAATTGGACTGCTTGCCGCGCTTGCGAGTGGGTCACTCGAGACCCCGGCTGTCATACTGACGACCGCGTCGGCGCTTCTGCAAAGACTGCCGCCCTCGGATCATTTCCGCAACACGCTCATCAGGCTTGAGATTGGCCAGAGCTGTGAAGTTGGCGCCCTGCCGGCAAGGCTCGACGCAATGGGCTACGTTCGCAGTCCGAGAGTGATGGACCACGGCGAGTATGCTGTCCGGGGAAGCTTGATTGACGTGTTTCCTTCCGGCCAGAGGCGACCTTTGCGGCTGGACTTCTTTGGCGACGATCTGGAGGGCATTCGGCTGTTCGACGTCTCCTCCCAGCTCACCGCGTCCCAAACCGAAGCCGTCGACATCCCGCCGATGTCCGAAATCGTCCTCGACGCCGAATCGATTTCCAGGTTCCGCCGCAGGTACCGGACACACTTTGACATGGGCCTTGGCAGGGACAGCCTTTACACGGCATTGACGGCTGGAGTGCGCGTGCCCGGGATAGAGCATTGGCTGGGCTTTTTCTACCAGCGCACATGCCTGCTCTGCGACTACCTGCCAGACGCCGTTTTCGTCTTTGAGGACGGCATCAAACCGCAGTTGGAGTCAGGCTGGCGGGAATTCCGGAACGAGTATGAGGAACGCCAGTCGAGTCCGGCGGCGTTTGACGGCGGCGGATCCATCTGGGGTTGCCCTCCCGAGTTCATGCAGACCGATCCGGAGAGCCTGGAAGGATCTCTTGCGGCGAATCCTCAAATCCAACTCAGGATTGCCTCCGCTCCGCCGGAGCAGGAGGCCAACGACGTGGGTGGCCGCCCGATCGTGGGTTTCGGCCATCATCGTTCGGCAAACACGGGAAGTCTCCTGCAGCATCTGCGCGAATATGTCGCCGAATGCAGGAAGGAGGGAAACGTGGTTGTCGCCTGTTGGTCCGAAGGTTCCCGCGACCGCTTTCGGCAGCTTTTGCGAGATGAAGGGGTGCATGGCAGCGTTCTCGTCGATGACCTGAACTCCCTGTCCGCTGGCAGTGGCATGCTCGGACTGAGCGTCTGGAGACTGGAGCACGGGTTTCGCTTTCGTTCGCTGACAGTGCTTTCCGAGCAGGACATATTCGGAGCGCGACTTGCT
>JAPOOS010000233.1 GCA_026713305.1 Paracoccaceae bacterium | reverse complement strand
GTCAACAGCAAGGGACAGTTCATGGCCATGCGCATAACGCCCGGCAACACCGACGACCGCACACAGGTGGAGGCCCTGACGCAAGGCCTCAAGGGCAGGATCTTCGGCGACAAGGGATACATCTCCAAGAAGCTGTTCCAGGAGCTCTACAAGCGCGGGTTGAAGCTGGTCACCAGCATCCGGCGCAACATGATCAACTATCTCATGCCGCTTGAAGACAAGCTGCTTCTGCGCCAGCGTCGTGTCATCGAGACGATGTTCGGCCGCCTCAAGGAGGACATGCGACTGGAACACAGCAGGCACCGCTCGGCAACCAACGCATTGCTGCACATCGTTTCATGCCTGGTCGCATACATTCTGAACAAGAAACCCGTTGGTATGCGTGGACTTTCTTAAACAGAATTGGGGTCAGCTTGGTCATGTCAGCCTCCGGACGGCGTGAAGACAAGGTCGCGCGTCACGATCACGCGGACCGGAAAGCCCGGGCGGATGGTGAGGGTCGGCGGAACCTCGAGCTGGCGCTGGACGATGCGCTGGCCGGCCTCGTTGATCGTGTCGAGGGCCCCTTCACGGAGCGCCCGGGCGAGGCGGTCTTCCTCGTCGAGGAAAAGCTCTGCGCCAACAGCCAGCAAGGTCGAGAAGCCCGCGGCGCGCAGGATGCTGGCCCAGTGATTGTAGACGCGGTCCTCGACACCGGCATGGCCCGCGGCATCTGCGTCAGGCTGGTGTTCCAGCAAGAACGATCGGCCATCGGGGAAGATCATTCGGGTCCAGACCAAGAACACACGGCGCTGTTCCCGATCGCCGTCAATTCAATTTGCAATTTCTCCTTGCCACTGGGAAGAAATTACTGGGCAAACAACACAAAATGCATCAAGGGAGATTTCAGGCATTCACGCCAGGTCCCGACAACCTTCAAGGCAGCTTGGAAGAGATCATTGTTTGGACAATGAGTTTTCTTGGCAATTCCAAATCGATGCAGCTTGACATTGTGGACCAGTTTCCGGTTTTGTGTTTTGTGCTTGCGTGCAATGCATGCCCTTGAGTAACCAAGCGAATTGAACGGATTCCAGCCGGCTGGAACCAGCGTGAACCTCGATATGTCGTGCCTGAATGCGAATGGCAGATGCGTTCTCCCGTCAACCCGCGACAACCGGACCGAATTCCGGCTGTCCACGTTGTGGCTTTGCAATCGGCAGGCGTTTCGTGAACGCAGGGAGCGCTCATTGGAGGAACTGCAGCGGCATGACATTCTCAAACCCTACAGAGCGCTTGGCACATGGCGATTGACTTCACGGGCATAGTCAACGGCAACGAGTTCTATTCCGACCACTATCTCGGCGCCGGCTTCGCCAACGAGGTGAGGACATGCATTCGCGACTGGTCGGCAGCGGCCGAGGAAGGCGACCTGCTTCCGAGCCAGCGTCTGCGCCTGCTTGCCGCCAACCATCCGCGTCTTGTGTCGGACTACCGCGAATGCGCCGACGCCGCCGAACGCGTGCGGATGTACCGCACATTCGCCGCCGGCCTGCTGGATGCGCTTGGCTACGAGCGGCACGTCGAGCAGGCGATCGACAGCGACGAGACGTGGCTGCCGCTGGTCAGCCGCTGCCGGCGCAGCGACG
>JAPOOS010000072.1 GCA_026713305.1 Paracoccaceae bacterium | reverse complement strand
TTGCATTTCAGTGCAGGGTGGGGCCTTCCGGTCGGAGCATATATGATGCCTACAAATTCTCAAGCGGTGATGTGTCTGAGGCAATTCCAGGATTTCACTCAGTCAGCAGCAAGTTGCGGCGCACGATGCTTGCTAGCCCCGAGGCTTGGTATGTTCCAAAGGATGGCAAGAAAACGGCAGCCGAACGGTGTCGTTGGCAGCGGAGTCAGTTTCTCGTTGCCGAACGCTTTGACACCGTCAGTGGTCGCCTTACTGGCATTTGGACGGAGCAACGCTCATTCGGTAGCCTCTGGGTCCCGGTTTCGGTTGACAATGTAGATCAGGCGAAGGCCTTGGCCGTTTGGTGGAATTCTACACCTGCAAGGATGTTGTTGTTGAATCGGCGAACAAGAAAGCTGACATATCCCACGTGGAGTCTGTCTCACTTACGGGAAGTTCGAATTCCGAAACCGGACAATCCAGGCTGGAGCGCCTTGCGTGCCGCATTTGAAGAGGCTTGCGAGCTTGAGATGCTGCCCATGAAGCAAGCCACGGAATGCGAGGTTAGGCAGGTCATCGACAAGGCTGCCGCGCATGTGCTGAACATGGACTACTCCACGCTTGCCGAATGGCAGAGAAAGCTGGAATTGGAGCCAACGATCAGCAACAAACCGTATCCTCTGGAGGAGTAGCAAAGCACATCACACAATTCAGGCGGCTACCCGTCTTTCCTCCGGCTTGAATTCAGAATGTGCATGAAGAAGATCCAGGCAAGCGTTGTTCACCGGTGGCGCCCTGTGTGAGACCTGCAACGAGCTTCTCTTGGAGCGGCAGGATCAACAGGAGGGTTTGCACCGTCGCCACTAATGACGCGGCCATTACCGCGCCCCAATCCACCTGGAAATCGCCGAAGTACTGGTAAAGCCCGAGTGGGATGGCTTTGAGATCATTCTTGGGATGAAAGCCAGCGCCATCAGGTACGCTGACCAACTCTGCAGAAAGCCAAATGTCGCGATAGCCACAAGGCCTGACCAAATCAGCGGCAGAACAACCAGCGAAATCACCTGAACCCGATTGGCCCCATCGACGGTGGCCGCATCTTCGAGGCTCTTGGGAATCGTCGTCATTTTGCAGCATTTCTTCAGCGTCAAACTGCCGGTCGATGAGATCAGTGAAACCGGCAGGTTCTCGACCGAAACCTTGAAGGCAAAGACCGCCGGTGCCAGCAGAAACGTCTTGAACAGCAGAAAGGCGATGAACATGCCGCCATTCTCGATTGAGGCCTGCGAGGCCGCGTCGTTTTTGTTCGATGCTCATCCAACCTTGTCCTGCATCTCGCTGATCCCGAGGAACCGAAAGTTGACGCCGCCAACTGAGCCTGACGACTTCCGTTACATCGGATGCTTCGAGAACCAATTTTGTCCACGGGCGGCTACGGCAGGGCGCTTGATTGCATTCCGTTCATTTCCTGCTTGGCGAACACACTCTGGCTCATGCCTGGGTAATAAGCGACTTAATTTGATCCCTATCGTCGGCACAGTGTTGCCAAGCCTTCTTCAGAGTCTCTTGTATTTCCGCAACCGTCGCATGAATCCGGTTGCACAGATTGTTGGATTTCAGAAAGTGCCAAAACTGCTCCATTTGATTGAGTTCGGGACTGTTGGTCGGCAGGCTGACTGGCGTCAGTCTGTCGTGAACGAGGATCACCTTTGAGCAAGGCTAGCGCATGGTCAAGCACCACAATGCGAACACGGTCCCGTCCCCGAGTCGCCTCCGGCAACGCCGCCTGCCGCCGGCATCTTGAATGCGGGCGCGGTGAACTGTATTCTTGTGAACCGGCGGAGGCGCTGCCTGGCATGGCGGAAACCGTCGTTCAGCATCGCAACCGATGGCAGGCGGAGACCCGGACGGGAGAAACGACATGACACTTTCGGCGAAGCAGATTGAGACGCTTGGCATTTTCATCCTTGATGAAGACCGCAG
>JAPOOS010000282.1 GCA_026713305.1 Paracoccaceae bacterium | reverse complement strand
GTGTATGCACTCGCCGCGTTCAGGTGCAAGCCTGTCGGGCAGCGCTTGCGGCAGTCAGCTCTCCATTTCCCGCCCGCCTTCGTCGAGCAGTCGCCTGAGCTCGTAGATCAGCGAAAGCGCCTCCACGGGCGACATCTCGTCAGGATTGGCTTCCCGGACCCGTTGCATGATCGGAGAAGAGGGAGCGGCCGCCTTGCCGTAGTTCCGGGCTGCAACGAAAAGCGGCAGTTCGTCCAGCACGGTTGCCGTTCTGCCGCGCCCGTCTCGTTCATCGCGTTCGAACAGCTCCAGGATTTCCGTCGCCCGGTCGACCACGGCAGGCGGAACTCCAGCCAGCCGGGCGACATGCACGCCGTAGGATCTGTCGGCGGACCCTTCTCGGACCTCGTGCAGGAACACTACGTCATTGTCCCATTCGGCAACCGATATCGTGAGGTTCTGCAGCCTCTTGAGGCGAGATGTCAGCCGCGTCAGTTCATGATAGTGAGTGGCGAACAGGGTCCGGCAGCCAACGACGTCGTGGATGTACTCAATCGTTGCCCAGGCGATCGAAAGGCCGTCGTAGGTTGCCGTGCCGCGGCCGATTTCGTCAAGAATGACAAGCGCATTGCGATCCGACTGATTGAGAATCGAAGCGGTCTCCACCATTTCGACCATGAAGGTCGAGCGTCCGCGCGCCAGTTCGTCAGCGGCGCCAACCCGCGAAAACAGTTGCGAGACCAGTCCAATGTGGGCGCTTTCCGCCGGAACGTAGGAACCGCACTGGGCCATGAGCACGATGAGCGCATTTTGCCTCAAGTAGGTGGACTTTCCAGCCATGTTCGGCCCGGTCACCAAACAGACACGCGGCGTTTCGTCCCGACCGCCGAACGTGCAGTCGTTGGCCACGAAGACATCGTCGCCGGAGGTGCGCATCGCCTGCTCGACCACCGGGTGGCGGCCGCCGGAAATCGACAGTCGACCGCTGTCGTCCAATTTGGGCTGTGTCCATTTCTCCTCCTCGGCGGCCTTGGCCAGGGCCGTGGCGACGTCGAGGCGCGCCAGCAAGTTTGCAATCACCGAAATGGGCGCAGCCCGCTCGGACAGTTCGGAACGCAGGGACTCGAAAATCGCGAGTTCAAGTTCGAGGCACCGGCTGTCGGCGTTGAGTATTCGAGAGGCCGTCTCGGCGAGCTCGGCGGTGCCGAAGCGACCGCCGCTGGCGATGGTCTGCCGCAACGAGAAGGTGTTGGACAGCGGCTCTTCCTGGAGAAGCTTGGCATGTGCCAACGGGACTTCAACGAAGTAGCCGAGCACGTTGTTGTGCTTGATCCGAAGCGACTTGACCCCGGTGAGTTCAACATAGCTTCCCTGGAGGCTTGCGATCACCGCGCGCGCATCGGCCTTGATTTTCCTCTCCTGATCGAGTTCCTCGCTGTAGCCGGAGGCGACAAAGCCTCCATCTCTTGCCATGACGGGCGGGTCTGCGACTATGGCCTGTTCCAGGCGGTCGGCTGTTGGCTGTTGATCGATCAGCAGGCCAAGGTCCGCCGCCAGGGAGTCGTTCAGGTCAACTTGGCCTTCCAGACTGCGGTGAATGACGGCGGCCTGCGCGAGGCCGCTTCGCACGGAGACAAGGTCTCTCGGGCCGCCGCGTCCAAGGTTCAGGCGTGACAGGGCTCGGCTAATGTCGGGAACCTGCCGCATTGCAGCGCGAATTGTGCGGCGCAGGTCCGGCGTGGAAAGAAAGTGGGATATCTCCGACAGGCGGCCGCGAATGGCTTCCAGATCGAGCGAAGGTGCCGACAGTCTCTGATGCAGCAGGCGCGCTCCGGCGGAAGTCAGGCACCGATCCATCGAAGCCAACAGGGTATGCTCCTGACCGCCGGAAAGGTTGCGGGTGATTTCAAGGTTGCGTCGCGTGGCGCCGTCGATCTGCATGGTCGCCTCCAGTCGCTCGCGCACCGGAGGATTCAGCAGGGGAGCGCTGCCCTTTTGCGTCCGCTCGATGTAGCCGAGTATGGCGCCCAGCGCCGACAGTTCGGCTCTGTCCAGGTCTCCAAAGCCATCGACAAACTTGACCGCAAACAGCTTTGCAACACGCTGTTCGCCGGCCATGCTGTCGAAACTCTCCGCCGGCAGGCGAGTGAGAAGGTTCCCGCCTTCGAATTCGGCGCCGAGAAGCCGGGCATCCATTGGTTCCGGGATCAACAGTTCGCTCGGCGCAATGCGCGCCAGCTGCGAGGACAGGGCGGCGGCGGCGCATCGCATCACACGCAACTGGCCTGACGACATGTCGGCCCACGCCAACGCATGCCGGCCTCTCAATTCCGCAATGGCAGCAAGAAAATTGTGCTGCCGTGCGCTGAGCAGCTCGTCCTCGGTCAGAGTGCCATGCGTCATTACCCGCACAACATCCCGTCGGACCAAACTGTTGCGGCGGCGTTTCCGGGCTTCTGCCGCCTCTTCCAGCTGTTCGCAGATTGCCACCTTGAAGCCGTTGCGGATCAGGGTTTGCAAGTAGCTGTCAGCGGAATGAAACGGCACGCCACACATCGGATAGCCTGCCTTGGGCGGCTTGCCGCGGCGCGTCAGCGTGATGTCGAGCGCCTTGGAGGCCACGACGGCGTCGTCGAAGAACAGCTCGTAGAAGTCGCCCATGCGATAGAACAGCAGCGCATCGGGATATTGCTGCTTGATGTGCAGGTACTGCGCCATCATCGGGCTGGTGTCAGTGGGCTTTGGGGTCATCCGACTTGGGCTCCATGTTCTCCTGGCAGGAGCGGGAACTTGACCGAAACAACTGCACTGCAAAACCGGCTACTTGAGACCACGTGAGCGCTTTCAACGGAATGCTGACATTCCCTGACTGCGCAGGCATTCCGCTGCGGGCAGTTCGCTCGCCGCCTGCGTCGGGTTGTCAGTCAAGCGGCATTGGCGGAACTCGTCCCGGCGTGATCCAGCCTGCCTCTGGACACCCGTGCGCTGAAGCGGTGCGCAATGACGACGGGATCAAGATCCACGACCGGCGCCGGCACCTGTCCGGGATCGCACTTGCACACGATGACTCCGCCGGTTCCGCGCTCCAGGACATCCTCGAGCGTGGCTGCAAGATGCTTGCCGCTGCACTCGACCACGTGCTTGCAACCGCATGCCTGGGCAACCTTGGCGAGTGAAGTTTGCGCACCGGCGTAGGTCGGTTGATCGCCGGTGGAGCCGTAGCTGCCGTTGTCGATGATCAGAAGCACGAAGTTGCTGCAGGGATTGTTGGCGATCGTGGCCAGTCCACCGAGATTCGTAAGGATTGAACCATCGCCATCAATGGCAATCACGCTCTCGTCGCAGGACATGGCCAGGCCGAGGCCGATTGAAGAGCAAAGGCCCATTGTGCCGAGCATGTAGAAGTTCGAGTCCTGGTCGCAGAGAAATCTCAGCTCCTGGGACGGTGAACCGATGTTGCAGACCACCAACCTGTCCCGGACAACCGGAACAATCGTCTTGAGGACCTCGAATCTGTTCATTGTGCCCTGCTCCAGAAGGAGGCCTGAGCCAGCACGGCAACCGGCTTGCGGCTCATGAAGCAATGTCCAAGTATTCCGTCGAGGAGCTCGATCTGGCCGGGGTCGGTGAACGAGTAGGAGGGAATCTTCAACATGTCGAGCAGCGGCCGAGTGTGCAATGCCATTTCGACCTGGCAGGCGACCGGCTCGCCGACTTCGCCGCGATGGCTGACGATCATCGGGACCGGAACATGATAGTACTGCACAAGCGTGGCGATGGCGTTGACGATCACGCCGAGGGCGGTGTTCTGCATGAGAATGGCGCTCTTCCTGCCTCCGAGATGCGCTCCCACGCACATTCCCAGGCCCTCATCCTCCCTGGTGCACGGAACATGGCGCATGCCCGGCTCCCGCTCAACGAGATCAATTACCCCGGCAAGCTGCTTGCACGGAAGGGAAGTGATGAATTGGACGCCATTGCCGACAAGGCACTGCACGATCTCTTTGTCTGTTGCTGTCGCCACAAGTATGCCCTTCCGTCCTGACAGTGGGCCGCCTGGGGCAGCAGCGGCCCGGCAGGTCATGATTTCTGGGACGGTCCCCAGAATCCCTTCAACTTGTCCTTGAAACTCACGGAACGCGGATTGTTCGAGGAACTGCCCGCCTCGTCGAACTTGCGCAGGAGTTCCTTCTGCCCTTGCGTCAGATTAACCGGAGTTTCCACATGAATGTCGACATAGAGATTGCCTCGGATGCCGGACTTGCGCAGGATTGGCATGCCTTTCCCGGACAGGCGCAGGCGCTTGCCCGACTGGCTGCCGGCGTCAATTCTCACCATGCTGCGGCCACCGTCAATGTTGGGAATGTCGATCTGGCCGCCCAGCGCCGCGGTTACCATTGACACGGGAACCTGGCAATACAGGTCGCTGTTGTTGCGCGCGAAAACCGGGTGATTCTCGACGGTGATGAACACGTAGAGGTCGCCGTGCATTCCGGTTTGCGTTCCGGCTTCGCCGCGGCCGGAGATGCGAATCCGATTGTCGGTTTCGATGCCAGGCGGAATGGAAACGTTGATCCTTTGTGTCTTGGTCACGCGCCCCGAACCCGAACAGGCATGGCAGGGATTGTTGATCAGCGTGCCCTTGCCGCCGCAGGCTCCGCAGCTGGACTCGAACATGAACATGCCGCGACTCTGCCGCACGCGCCCGGACCCGCCGCAAACCGAGCACGTTGTCGGCGCCATGCCGGTGGCGGTTCCGCGGCCATTGCAGTCCGAGCAGAGAGCGCCGGCGGTCACCTCGATTGTTTTCTCGGCGCCGAAAAACGCCTCCTCGAGCGAGACATTGAGGTTGTACCGAAGATCGGAGCCGCGGCCCGAATTCCGGCTCTTCCCCATGATGTCGCCAAAAAAGGAATCGAAGACGTCTGTGAACTGGCTGAAGTCGGCGCCCGAGAATCCCTGCGCTCCCGCCCCGGAGGAAAAGGCATCGTGTCCCAAGTGATCGTAGATCTTCCGCTTCTTGGGATTGTTCAGCGTCGAGTAGGCCTCGTTGACTTCCTTGAACTGTGATTCGGCATCGGGATTGTCGGTTGCGCTGTCGGGATGAAGCGTGCGGGCCTTCTGCTTGTAAGCCTTCTTGATCTGCTCGTCGGATGCGCCTCTGGGAACGCCAAGCACATCGTAGAAGTCCCGTTTGGGCATGCTTGCGATCCTCATTCCGTTTGATGGACGGCCACCGCGTCACGCGGCGACCGATTCCCTGTCACTATCTGTTTTCTCTTCGATCGTCATCGACATCCTGGTATTCGGCGTCAACGACGTCGTCGTCCTGAGTGGAGTCCGGCTCGCCCGACGAGGCTCCGGCATCCTGCGCTTCCGCCTGTTGGCTTTCATACAAGGCCTGTCCGAGTCGCATGGCGGCGTCGGAGAGGTTCTTGATGTCCGCGCGAATCGCTTCCACGTCGTCTCCCTTGACGCTGCCGTCGAGTGCGGACGCGGCCAGTTCGATGGCTTCGACTGTCGAGGGATCGACTTTCGAGCGATGTTTGTCGAGCGAATTGCGCGTTGAATGGAGCAAGGCGTCGGCGTTGTTGCGGACTTCCACAAGCTCCTTGCGCTCTTCGTCCAGCCTGGCGTTCTCCTCCGCTTCGGCGATCATCCGATCAATGTCTTCGGACGACAGGCCGCCGGACGACTGAATCGTGATCGAGGTCTGCTTTTGCGTGACCTTGTCCAGCGCCGTGACCGAGGTGATGCCATTGGCGTCGATGTCGAAGGTTACCTCGATCTGAGGCACGCCGCGCGGCGCCGGAGGGATTTCCTGGAGTTCGAACTGGCCAAGCAGCTTGTTGTCGTTCGCCATCTTGCGTTCACCCTGGAAGACCCGAATGGTGACCGCGGTCTGGTTGTCCTCCGCCGTCGAAAAGATCTGCGACTTCTTGGCCGGGATGGTCGTGTTGCGGTCAATCAGCGACGTGAAAATTCCGCCCAGCGTCTCGATGCCGAGCGACAGCGGCGTAACGTCGAGAAGCACGACATCCTTGACGGTGCCGCTGAGAACGCCGGCCTGAATGGCGGCGCCCATGGCCACAACTTCGTCGGGATTGACGCCGTGTCCGGGCTTCTTGCCGAAGAACTCGCCAACCGCCTCAACGACTTTCGGCATGCGGGTCATGCCGCCGGCAAGGATTATCTCGTCGATCTGCTTGCGACCGATGCCGGCATCCTTCAGCGCCTCCGCGCATGGCCTGAGCGTGCGGGTGATCAGGGGGGAAACCAGCGCCTCGAGCTTTGCCCTGGTCAGCTTCTTGACCAGGTGCAGAGGCTGCCTTGTGTTCATGTCGATGGAGATGAACGGCTGGTTGATTTCCGTTTCCATGCTCGAGGACAGTTCCACCTTGGCCTTCTCCGCGGCTTCCTTGAGGCGTTGCAGGGCCAGCGTGTCCTTTCTGAGGTCAACGCCGTTCTCCTTGGCGAACTCGTCCGCAAGGAAGCTGACGATTGCCATGTCGAAGTCTTCGCCGCCGAGGAAAGTGTCGCCGTTGGTGGACTTGACGTCGAACAGGCCGTCGTCGAGTTCGATGATGGTGATGTCGAACGTGCCGCCTCCGAGGTCGTAGACCGCCACGGTCCGTGTCTCCTTCTTGTCCAGGCCATAGGCAACGGCGGCGGCGGTCGGCTCGTTGATGATGCGGAGCACTTCAAGCCCTGCGATCTTTCCGGAGTCCTTTGTCGCCTGTCGCTGGGCATCGTTGAAGTAGGCCGGCACGGTGATGACCGCCTTGGACACTTTTTCGCCAAGATAGTTCTCGGCGGTTTCCCTCATTTTCTGGAGGATCGATGCCGAGATCTGTTCCGGGGAGTAGTTCCTGTTCTTTATTCGCACCCAGGCGTCGCCGTCCTTGCTGGCCACGATCCTGTAGGGAAGCGTCTCCATGTTCTTGGCGAGGTAGGGATCGTCGAACCGCCGCCCTATCAGCCGCTTTACCGCAAACACGGTGTTCCGGGCATTGGTCACGGCTTGACGCTTGGCCGCCTGGCCCACCAGTGTTTCCTTTTCAGTGTAGGCGACCACGGAGGGCGTTGTTCGCGTGCCCTCTGCGTTTTCGACAACTCTCGGATCCGCGCCTTCCATTATGGAAACGCACGAATTCGTGGTGCCAAGATCAATGCCGATTACTTTTGTCATTCCATGTTGTCCTTGATGCAGGTGAATCCGTTAACTTTGAAACCGGAGTCGGTGCATGGCCCCGAAATGTAGCGGCTGCCACGCTGCCTGGCAGGTTACGAGCGGAATATAGGAAGCAAATGGGCTTCGTTCAAGAATTGGCGCTGGCGCTGCCCTGCAATTGACCGATTTGCCGCCCATTTTCGGTCTCGCCGCCGTTTCGCGGCGAATGCCATCCGGCGCTTGCCGGTCCGGACCGGTGCGGCGTTGTTGCATGGAAGGCCGCCTCTGGGCTACATGGAGCGAACGCTCAGGCCGAAGGCATTCATCGGGTGCGCCCGCATGAATGCGGCAGTACGCGTGAGCATTGGCCATTGGCAGGGGACAACGCGTGCGAGAGGCAGAAACGGACGTGCAGTCGGGAAGACCGCGTTGCAGCGATCCGGATCCCGGCGGCAGAGGGGCGGACGCTCCGGACCCGACAGCCCTGGAGGACGCATGCGTCGAGCTGGCCCTGGCTGCCGGCCACAGGATTCTCGAGGCTTTCGAGGCGGGTGAAACCGAGCCGGTCATGAAGGCGGACGGTTCGCCGGTCACACAGGCGGATCTGGATGCGGACAGGATCATAGCTTCCGGCCTGCGGGAGGCGTTCCCGCATGTCCCGGTCGTCAGCGAGGAGGCGCATGAATCCCATCGGCGCATTCAGGGAACCTTCTTTCTTGTGGACCCGCTCGATGGAACCTGGCAGTTTCTTCGTGGACTGCCTGAATTCACCGTCAACATAGCGTGCATCGAACGGAGCCGGCCGGCATTCGGGGCAATGTTCGCACCCGCGCTGGGCCGCCTGTTCCACAGCCGCGGGCCGCATGCGGCGGTCTCCTGCCATGTCGACAGGTCGGGTCGCCGTTCCCGCAGCCTGAATCTGGGTCCCGGTCGCCGACGGCCGCACAGGCCGCCGCGGATTGTCGTGTCGAGGTCGATGCGGCACAATCGGAAACTCCCCGGGTTTGTCCGGGACCACGGCGCGAAGGAATGCACGTACTGTTCCTCATCGTTGAAGTTCGGACTGCTGGCGGCTGGCGAGGCCGAGATCTATCCCAGGTACAGTTCAATCAACGAATGGGATGTGGCCGCCGGCCATGCCATCCTGCGCGCCAGCGGAGGCGACGTTGTAAGTCTGGACGGCGGGAAATCCCTGAGCTACGGCAACCCGGGGCGGCCTCTGCCGCCCTTCGTGGCCTTTGCCGACGGCATGCGGGAGTGAAGGCGACGGTTGCAATGCCAACGTTGATGGTCATTCCAGCCCGATACGGCTCGACGCGCTTTCCGGGCAAGCCGCTGGCGGACTTGCGCGGCGCATCGGGCCGGGCGAAGCCGCTCGTGCAACGCGTGTGGGAGGCTGCCCTTCTCGTCGGAGGCGTCGATCGCATTGTCGTCGCCACCGACGACGAGCGGATCCGCCAACTGGTCGAGAGCTTTGGCGGAGAGGCGGCAATGACTTCGAGACGATGCCGAAACGGCACGGAGCGTTGTGCCGAGGCAGCCGAAATCCTCGGCTTTGCCGACGGCGTGGTGGTGAACCTGCAGGGCGACGCTCCCTTGACCCCGCCATCGTTCATCGAAGCGCTGCACAAGGCAATGGCCAGGGGAGTCCAGGTTGCGACGCCGGTGCTTGGCTGTGACGGCAGAATGCTGAGGGAGTTGCGCGAAGAGCGGCGGCGAGGCGCCGTCGGCGGCACAACCGTGGTTGCAGACAACAGCGGAAAGGCGCTCTACTT
Source organism: Paracoccaceae bacterium (assembly GCA_026713305.1). GTDB lineage: Bacteria > Pseudomonadota > Alphaproteobacteria > Rhodobacterales > Rhodobacteraceae > MPNP01. Next base: position 13,437 of record JAPOOS010000282.1, on the reverse strand, counting down.
TTCCAAGGAGGTCATTCCCTGGTGCGGCGAGGAATTCGAGGACGACGAACCCACCCCGGCGCTGTTTCATGTTGGTGTGTACGCCTACACGGTGGAAGCGTTGAACGCCTATCGAAATGCCGATCCCGGAACGCTGGAAACCGCCGAGGGGCTTGAGCAGCTGCGCTTTCTGGAGACTGGAACCTCCATTCAGTGCGTTCCGGTCAGCAGCGAGGGCCGCTTGATCTGGGAGGTCAACAATCCACAGGATGTGGCAATCGTTGAGAGAGGCCTGAAGATCGCCGGGCTCGTGTAGGCGCCCAAGGTGAATGGCAAACGATGGCTGCAGGCAGCGGAGACATGCCGAATGCACGGTAAGGCAAGTCAAGGGTCAGGCGCCCGGACAAACATCCCGCCACAAGGCGGCACGGACGTTTCATCCTACCGGCTGGCCGTCTGCGACCTGAACGGGACATTGCGCGGCAAGCGGTTTCCACCGTCGATGCTGGGCAAGGTGCTCGAACACGGCGCCCGCATGCCGGCGTCGATTCTGGCCTGCGACATCTGGGGCGAGGACTACGCGTTCAACGAGCATTTGCGCATCAGCGGGGACGGCGACAGCATCTGCCTTCCCACCGGCCGGGCTCCGCTGCCCGTCGGCTGGACAGCCGAACCCACGATCGTTGTTCCGGCGTGGATGGCCAACGAGGACGGCACGCCGTTTGCCGGCGATCCCCGCCATGGGCTGGCCGCGGTTGTGAAACGCCTTTCCGACAGGGGATGGCATCCGGCCGTCGCCTTCGAGCTCGAATTCTATCTGGTTCGTCCCGGCGGAACGCGCCCGACGCCAATTGCCTCGCCAGTCACCGGCACGCCGCTGGACAGCGACACGATTCTCTCGATCGACGAACTGGACGACCTTGAAGCGCTGTTCGCCGACATGCATGCCGCCTGCGAGCGGCAGGACATCAAGGTTGAGACAACGACCTCGGAGAACGGCCCGGGACAGTTCGAAATGAACCTCGAGTACAGCCACGATCCACTGAAGGCGGCCGACGACGCGGTGTTTTTCAAGCGGCTGGCAAGGGGCATTGCGCGTCGGCACAATTGTGTGGCGACGTTCATGGCCAAGCCCTATGGTCGCCAATCGGGCAGCAGCATGCATGTTCACTTCAGCCTGTGCGACCAGCGCGGCCGCAATCTGTTCGACGACGGCAGCGCCGCCGGTTCGCCGCTCATGCATCGGGCCGTCGCCGGAATTCTTGACGGGATTCAGGACTCGCTGCTGACCTATGCGCCGCACATGAACTCCTATCGGCGGCCGCAGACAGGGTCGCTGGCTCCGACGCATGCCAGCTGGGGATACGAGAACAGGACCACCGCGGTTCGCATTCCCGGCGGCGACGGCAGGGCGCGCAGGATCGAGTTCAGAGTGCCGGGAGCCGACGCCAATCCCTACCTGGCTCTCGCCGCAATGCTGGGTTGCGCCCTGGACGGAATGGAGCGAAAGCTGCAGCCGCCACCTGCCGCCCAGGGCTACGCCTATGACCGCGACTTGCCGCCGATCGGATACGAATGGGCGCGGGCGATAGACGACTTCTCGAACAGCGGCAAAATGGCGGGGATTTTCTCGCCGTCGCTGATGGACATGTACTCCACGTGCAAGCGGTACGAGCTTGAACGGTTCAGGAAGGAAGTGTCCGGCTTCGAGCATCGAACCTACCTCGAGGTTGCGTGATGCGTCTTGAACTGACGCCGCGGCGGTTTTCGGACGCTCATCCCGACAGCTACTACGCCGCGTCGGCCGTCGGCGCCCGGCGCCGGGTTCGGCTGACCGGCAGGATTGACAGCGACGTCTGCATAGTCGGCGCGGGTTTCACCGGTCTGTCGGCGGCATTGTTTCTGGCCGAGGCAGGCTGCAACGTGGCGGTTGTCGAGGCTGCCCGTGTCGGTTGGGGCGCATCCGGCCGCAATGGAGGCCAGGCAATCAACGGGTTTGTCGGAAGCCTCGATCGCATTCGGAAGACACTCGGCAGCGCCGCGGCCGAAGGCATCCGGGCAATGGCAGGCGAAGGCGTTGCCATCATTCGGCAGCGGGTCGCGGAATACGGAATTGACTGCGATCTCAGGGACGGCAGCCTTGCGGCTGCCTGCCATGGCAAGCACATGCGCAGCTTGGAAACACAGCATTTGAGCCACTCGCAGGGCACGAAACGAGACGAGCTGGAGCTTCTCGACCGTGCCGGAATGGCCCGGCACGTCGGTTCCGAGTCCTATTGCGGAGGTCTCCTGGATCGTTCCGGCGGGCATGTGCACCCTCTCAACCTGGCGCTGGGAGAGGCGGCTGCGTTCGAATCCCTCGGCGGCGCCGTCTACGAGAACTCGCCGGCAACCTCGATCGAATGCGGCGGCCGGCGAGTGCGCGTGCGCACCGCAGAGGGCGAGGTGCAGTGCCGCAAGCTTTTGCTGTGCGGCAACGCCTACCTGGAAATCGACGGTCACGACATGTCACGCCGCATCTTGCCAACCTGGTCCGAAATCGTCGCCACCGAACCGCTTGACGACGGACTGGCAGGGGAACTGCTGCCCACGAACGCCGCCGTCTACGACATGCGGTTCATTCCCGACTATTTCCGTCTTTCGGCCGACCGGCGCATGTTGTTTGGCTGTTCCGCCAACTACGGCGGACTTGGCAAGCGGCCGGTTGGACAGCTTCCCGAGGCGCACATGGGGAAGGTGTTTCCGCAGTTGCGTTCCGCCCGCATCGAATACCGCTGGGACGGCATGTTTGCGGTGACCTCGAACCGGTTTCCCCAGCTGGGGTTCATCGCGGAGAACATGCTGTACGGGCGTGCCTACAGCGGGCAGGGAGTGAACTGCGCCCACCTGTTCGGCCGACTGCTCGCCGAGGCGGTCGACGGGGACACCAGCCGCTTCGATCTGTTTGCCGCACTGCCGCAGCCGATCATTCCCGGCGGCGCCTCCCTGCGTTCCCTCGTCACGACCGGAGCGGCGTGGTGGTACCGGTTCAAGGACAGGTTCGGCCTGTAGCCGCGTTATTGGACGCGCCGCCGAGTTCGGGTTGTCCACAGAGGAAATCCACTTTCAAGACGATTCCCCCTGATCGGCTCTTCGCAGTTGCGCCTGCCCGTGCCAGACTTGCTCCAGCACACTGATCGGGCGCGAGTGACACATTGCTGCGTATTTCAACGGGCGGGGTCGTGCTGCTGTCGCTGTTGCAGATTGCAGCCCAACCGGCCAATGCACAAGGTGCGGATGCACTGGACATTGTCCGTGACCTCGAGAACTTTCTCTTTGCGGGGCACGGAGACCAATTCAGCCAGCAACTGCTGAACCAGTTGTTCGGGCCCCTGTTTCCGGCAATGGGCGGACGCGGGGAGGCAACGATATTCTCGACGCTCGTCGGAGCGATCAATGTCGTGATGCTTTTCGTTGCAGGCTGTCTGTTCCTGTACAACTGCGCCGCAGCCCTGCTGCAGACGGCGCATGAAGGCCGTGTCATGGGCAGTCGGTGGTCGTCGCTGTGGGCGCCGCTGCGCGTTCTGTTCGCCGTTGCGCTGCTCATTCCCGCTCCCGGCCTCGGCGGGTACAACGTCATCCAGTCCGCCACGGCATGGCTGGTCAAGGGTTCGACAGCGGTTGCCTCCTCGATCTGGACGTACGGAGCCGCCAGGATCGTTTCGGGAGATGTTCCCGTAACCGGTTCGGGGCCGTCCTTCGATGCCCAGATCTTTGCGACTGTCTACCGCAACCAGTTGTGCATGAAGATTGCCAACCATCAGCTCGAAGTCGCCGGCAGTTCGCAGCGCGTGACGCTGACGGCGGTGGAAAGCGACGACGGCGCTGAGTTGATCACCTCGATCGGAGGCAGGCGGATCGGGATTTGCGGTTCCTACAGCATTCCGAAACCACCCCCGTACGTGGAGCGAATGCATGGGCCGTCGGCGGCGGCGGTTGCCTCCCGGTTCGAAAGCCTGCATGGCGGCGTGCTTCGTTCGCTGATCGAGGACGCCAACCGGATCGTTGCGCTGCAATGGCCCGCAGCTCTGAACCGGCAGCCGGTCCACCCCGACATTGCAGACGACGTTGCCGCCGCCATCGAACGGGCGAATGCACGCCTGAGTGACGGCAACGCCGAAATCATGAGAATCATGTCCGACGAGGACGGCGGAAGCGGAGCGGCTCGCAAGGCGCTCGTCGACGTGATTTCGGGAAGGCAATGCGACGGCGGCTCGGTCGGGGACGCCGGATGTTCCGGGCAGGGATGGCTGAGCGCCGGCAACTGGTACATGACCATTGCCAGGCTGAATTCGGAGGTCACCGGGCTGCTGCGGGCATCGGTCGGCGCCAGGGAGTCGCAGTACATTTCGGAGGACGCCAACCGGCTCAACCGAATGGTTGTCGGCGAGGCCGAAGCCAGAGGCTGGGTCAGCAGGCTGGTGAGGCCGGTGGATGCCAGCAAATACCTCCATGTGGACGAAACCAGGCGCATCTGGGACGAACTGATCGCCGAATTCGAGAATGCGACGGCGCGCCTCACGTCGCTTGGATTCGTGCTGCCGGACAGAGTGTTGGACGAAACGCTCGCGCCGGGCAGCGGCGGCCTGTTCGGGCGCATCTGGAAGGTTGGCTTTTCCGGCGGCGTGAAGGCGATGATCGAGGGACTGTCGCCCTCCTCGTGGGACGAGGACCCGATTGTTGGGGTGGTCAACATGGGAAACTGGTTTCTCGATGCGGCCGCGGCCCTGATCGTCGGCGGCCTTGCCGCCTCGGTCCTGTCGGGAGCTGCCGCGGTGACGGTCACCTTTCTGATTGCCGCGCCGCTGGCCGCCATTGGCGTAACGCAGTCCTTCGTGCTTCCGCTGCTGCCGTTCTTCTACTGGATTGTGGCCGTCGTGCTTTATTTCATGACCGTCGTCGAAGCGGTTGTCGGCGCCGCCATGTGGGCATTGTCGCATCTGCGACTCGACGGCGAGGGACTGTCGGGAAATGCCGGGAGGAGAGGCTGGCACCTGCTGCTGTCGCTGCTGTTGACGCCGTCGCTGATGGTGGTGGGATACTTCGTCGGCATGACGCTGTTCAAGATCGCCGCGGCGCTTCTGGACACCGGTCTGTACTACGCCATGAGCGCCTTGGTCAATTCATCGCCGTTTGTCGGCGTGTTCGGACTGATTGCCACCGGCGCCCTCGTGGTTGTGGCCTACATGATCATCATCGAACGCAGCTTTTCGCTGATTTCGGAGTTTCCCGATCGCGTGATGAAGTGGATCGGCGCCGAAGCCAACCTCGGCGAAGGCGTTGAGCAAACGCTGAAGCAGCGCGGACAGGCCACTGCGACGGCAATCCGGCACGGCGTCGGAAGGCTTCAAGGACCGGCCGCCAGCGCCGGATCGCTTGTCGGAAGAAACTCCGCAGCGGCGCGGGCGCCGCGCCCCTGAATGACCATGGCAATTTCAACCAAAGGACACCGGGCAGCCGGTTCCGGTCGCGAAGGGCGGGTCCAATGAGAGTGGATGCCCGCCTTGCGCTTCGCAAACACGCAAACTCGAGGAGAGAGGCATGACCGACAGAAACGTCAGCTCGTCCCGCAGGGGATATCTGGGCAATCTGGTCGTCAAGATAGAGAGCTATGAACCGGATTCGGAGTTGCAGGGATGCTATCCGGGCCTTGCAGTGGGCGTGGCAATGGGAGGATCGCTGAACGGAAAGCGCGTTCGCCTTGCCATCCGGACCACGCCCACAAACCTGCGAACGCCGAAGATTGCGGACCTTGCGTCGGAGAGCCACAGATCGGCGACGCCGGCCGGAGGATACATCGGGTTGAACTCGGTTCGCCGAGTTGGCGAGCTGTGCATCGGCACCTGGGCCAACCGGTTTGCCGCCCCCGACGCCGAGCTGCGGGTCGGCAAGCAGATTCAGATTTCGCCTTCGCTTGACCGCGACAAGAACGTGCGGCGTTTCCGCTCGAACGGCGCCACCATCTACAACGCCTACATCGTGCATGACGACCTTGCCACCACGAGCGACTCGCTCGCCCAACTCTACGAATCCCTGTCACGCTGTTTCAGCGAGCACAACGCGGCTCTGCTGGCCTTGATCGGCGAGGGTGATCGAAAGGAACCGCGGCGGCGCACGCTGACCCTGTGGCGGGGCTGGCGGGACGGCGAATCCCTCCCCCTGGACGAGGCGGTGCTTCGCCAGTTCGCGGAGCCGCACCACACCATGTTCGAGGAAATCGTCCAGGCCAGGGGAAAGTTCGATCTCCTGCCCATGGAAGCAATGACGGTCGGCCCGGTGTCGGGGGAGTCGATCGATCGCGGCATGCACCACAATGTTGCCATCGGTTCCTACATGACGGGAGATCTCGGAGGCAGGCTGGCGACCGCCCTGCGCCAGTCGAAGCAGGAGGATCGGATGGCGGTCGAAAACCATCTGCTCGCAGAACTCGACGACGTGGCCAAGGGGGCCTATTCGAACTCGGGTTGGAAGGACGTGCAAAGTTCCGACCTGGAAAGGCAGTTCGAAAGGCTTGGACTGTCGCTGCATCCGGTTCCATCCTACGGATTCGCGACCGCAACGGCCGTGCTCGGAAGGTATGGAGGCGAAGGGGACTTCTTCGTCGCCAAGGCAAGAGCGCAAGGAGCCTGCGTGCCGAGGAGCGCGATTGCCACGCCCTCCGACCCGAATGCGCGGTCACGCCACTTCAATCGCTTTCGCAGACTGGTTGCGGAGGCGGCCGAGCGCATCCGTGCCCGACCGGAGGCCGATGCAAAGGCCGTGGAGAGGAGATTGACGATCGACGATTTGCAATTGCCCAAGAATCGCCTAGAAACGTCGCAATCGCGTCCGGGACCGGAACTTCACAACAATCTGGACCGGGCTCACGATCCTACGGAACCGAACTAGCTGTCGGCCTGTCGGGGCCGGATGCGGCTTGTGCACGCGCTGTCGAATCTCCGCTGGCGTCTAGTTCGGGCAAAACCTGCCCGCAGCGAGGGACGCCATGCAAGACAGGACCCGCACCACGACGAACTGGGTCGAATTCGAAGGCAGTTGCGCCATTTTGCGCCGCATGATCCGCTCCAACGGGGAAAAGGGCGTGCTGCTGCAGTTCACGGCCTCGCCGCTGGCGGCCCGCGTGCGCCAGCGGGCCATTGACTTCGGATTTCGCGAAGCCGACAAGGACGACGTGCTGGTGCTTGACTCCAGCGACCGGGAATGGCCGGTCTCCTTCAGCAAGCTGGCCGCCTGCCTGGGCGCGTCGCTGGTGAAAATCCCGACGGACGAACTGCATTCATATCCGTTCACGCTTGACTACAGAAACTCGCGTTTCGGACGCCCGATACCCCAGGGAATTGTCTCCGGCGCCGAAGACAGGCGTCAACTGGGAAGGAACTTTCGCAACGAGGAGGTCTTCGCCGACCGCAAGGGCACGAGATACCGCAAGATTGTGTCCAAGGAGGGGGCGGTCAGCTACGACACCGAAAGCTCCAAGACCGATCCGACCATGTTCCTGCGCGCACGCCATGCCGACGACCTTGCGTCCATCACGGCAAGCCTCATTGGCATGGCGCGGCGCGGCCTCGTGACGAAGGAGCAGTTCGACACCGTGGTTCAGGCCGCCTGCGAGCCAGCGAAGGGCGCCGAGTCGACATTGGAACCCGAGGATGTGGCGGCCAGGGTGCGGGACATGCTGCTTCGCCGGGTCGTCGATCAGGCAACAAGCGACGGCGGCTCCCGCAAGGCCTACCACGATGCGTCGAGGCTGGCCAGGAACACTGTCGGCCTCCTGGACGAGGCCGCCACCGGCGTTTCCAGCTTTTCGCCATCCGTCTGGTTCCTGATTTTCCTGCGCCGAGTTTCGCTCGGCATCGCCGACGTGGAGTTTGCCGGCTTGCCGCGCCTGGCGATGGGGTTGCCGCCGGTTGGCAGCGCCATGGGTTCGGCACAGCAGGTGCAGGATCTGTTTGCCGTGGACGCCGAGCGGCTGGTCGAGAGGGTCCAGAACACACTGGCGCGGCGTGACCCCGAGGGGCTGAGCATTTTCATCATGCGGGGCAGCGCCGAAAGCGATTCGATCGACGCGGTGCGACACGTGGCCGGCCGTGCCCACGTGCTCGAATGCGTTGCGGAAATCCAGCCACACATTGCGACCGGGCATCACGACGGTCCAACGGTGTCCGTCATGTTCGTGGGCGCGCGCCGCCAGGGCGTCGACACGAGCCTGCACATGGCGGCCCGGCGCACGTTCCGAGTGTCCGAGCTTCAGGATCTTGACTCTCTCCACCTGGAAATCATTCGTTCGCGCAAGAGGATTTCCGAGTGGCGCCGGACGGTCGACGCAACCGATCCCGATCCCGTGGCCGAACTCGAGGAAAACCAGCGTCAACGGCGCTACACGCCGCTGTCCCGGCTGTCGGCGCCGTTCACGATGGTTCCCAAGGCGCTGGAGGGCGCCACCGCGAAGTCGCTGCGCCGTGCCGCCCGCATGTTTGAAACGCGGGGCGGTGTCGACAGGGCGGTTGCCCACTCGCTCGGCATGACCGGCGAGGAACTGAAGATCGCGCTGCTCGCCGAACAGGTTGACGCAATTGCATTGAGGGAGGTTGCATCCCGCCGCCGCCGGGCCTTTCTGCTTGCCGATCAGACCGGCATCGGCAAGGGCCGCAGTCTCGCGGCGATGGCCCGTCAGCACCTTCGCAACGGCTTCAGCGTGCTCTACTTCACCGAAAACAGCGAAATCAACATACCGGACGTATGGCGGGACATGGTTGCCGTGGGGGCCATCGCCGAGGCCAGACCGGTCATTCTTGCCACAAGGCCGGTTCGCCTGCAGTATCCGGAAGACACCGAGACAGGCGAACGCCCGCCCGACTGCAGGACAATGTCGGCGCAGAAACGAAAGCGCCTGTACCTGGATGGCGACTGGCCGTCCAACTGCAATCTGCTGCTCACAAACTATTCGCAGTTTCGCGGCCAGGAGGATTCGCCGAGCCGTCGCTGGGCGCAGACAGCCATCGATCCCGACACCATGATCATCCTCGACGAATCGCAGAACGCGCTGAATCCCAAGTCAAACTCCGGAGCCGCTCTGCGCGACATGATCAACTCGGTTGAACCGGGCAATGTTGTCTTTGCCTCGGCGACGCCGGTGCGCAGTCAGGAGGGGATCAGTCTCTACCGGCCACTGCTGCCGTACTCGGAGGACACGCATCTTTTGGGCACGCTGACGCGGCAAATCGGCGGCAGCGCCGTCGCCCAGGAAACCTTCACGACGATGCTTGCGGAGGATGGCGTGTTGCTGCGTCGCGACCATGATCTTTCAGGCGTGGAGTTCGATGTCCGGCTTCCCGACGATGCGCGCATGGAACGGTATCAGGGCATCATGGACCTGGTGTCGCAACTGCTGGAAAGGGTTCTGGACTGCTCGCTGCGTGTCGCCAGTCTTGTTGGCCGCCGTCAGGGCGTGCATTACCTCGAACTTCTGCGCCAGGGTTTCGACGAAGCCACCGCAAGGGCACAGACCAATGCGCTAAACCAGTACTCGTCAATGCCGGGAGGCCTGCTGGCGCGGCTGGCAAGATTGACGATCAACGCCATCAAGATCGACCAGGTCGTCGAGGAGACCCTGAACGAGATCAACGAAGGGCGCAAGCCTCTGATAACCTTTTATTCGACCGGAGCGCAGCTGTTCAAGGAGCTGGCCGCCAAGGGCCGAACCGGCCAGACCGGCGAGCCGCTGAATCTCACGCTGGCGGATCAGATTTCCAGGGTTGTCGAATCAATTTACCGGGTGAGGCTTGAAGACGAGCAGCGAGACGCCCGCGAGATTGACGAGCGCTTTGCGGCGATGTCCGATCGGATCAATGCCCTGATTGCCGCTCTGCCCGAAGATCTGCCGGCCTCGCCGATCGACGCGATTCACGAAAAGCTGGCGGCAAGAGGCATCACCACCGGCGAAATCACGGGCCGAGCGCTTGGCTACCGTGCCGGCCAGATCCGGCGTCAGGAGAACAGAAACCGCAAGCACATCGTCGACGCCTTCAACGAAGGTTCGATCGACGTTCTGCTTTACAATCAGGCTGGCGCCACGGGCGGTTCCTATCATGCGGGTCCCGGTTTCGCCGACCGGCGCCCGCGCTCGCTGATCGAGATGGAAACGCCGCTTGACATCATCAAGTACATCCAGGCACAGGGACGCGGCAACCGGTACGGGCAGGTGGCGAGTCCGAGGGTTGTTTCGGTTGCCACTGGACTGATTCCGGAAATGCGGATTTTGCAGCAGCGCAACCGCAAGCTGCGCATTCTCGGGGCCAGCGTCGACGGAAACAGGTCCCATCCGCTCCTGCTTGACGACGTTCCCGACTTCCTCAACAGCGTCGGAGACCAGGCTGCGGCGCAGGTGCTGCAGTCCAACCACGACATTGCCCGGCGCCTGGGGTTCTGGAAAGTGCTCGGCCAGCTCGAGCAGGAAGACGGATTCGACGCCGGCAGCGTGTCCGTCGAGGCCATTCAAGGCCACAGCGTTTCGGACTCGGTCGCCAACCGCGTGCTGTCGCGTTCGATCGTCCTCAGCCCCCAGGAGCAGTCAAGGCTCGTTGAACTGATCAGGTTCGAGTTCGACGCCATCATCGACGAACTGGAAAGCCGCGGCGAGAATCCCCTGCGGCCGAGAGACCTGGCCGGCGAGGTGGAAATTCATGCCCAGGCGCTGTTCTCGGGTCTGGAATCGGACGCCGACAATCTTGACGTGTCGGCATTTCATGCGCCGCTGTACATTTCGACGGGCACGCATCACTTCTCCGAGGAGCCGATTTCCGGCGATGCCCTGCAGGCCATGGTCAACGAGGCAAGGGTTTCCGACGGCTCCGACGGGTTTGCCTCGCATGCCGACATCGTCGAGATGAACCTTCCAAACGCGCTGCAGCCGCTGCTGCCGTCCGGGGTTGGCTACGAGGAGGCATTGGAAAATCTTGGCGACCAGCCATACAGGTTCCGCAAAAGGCATCGACGCCTGACGAGGCTGGCCTGGCTGCTTCGCAACATCAAGCCCGGGAAGGTGCTGCAGTTCGATCTGTCGGGGTTTTCGGTCGATTCGTCGCTGCGCACGATCGTGAGGCTGCATTCGCCGGACCACCGGTTTGCGGACATGCCGCAGGCCTATCGCCTGCAAACGGTTTCGCCGGGCAACTCGCGTCCCGAGACACTTGCGCTCAGTCGCCTGGTGTCGCTGCCCGACACTTCGGTCCGGTTCCAGATAGGGCTCGAGTCGGGAAGCAATCCTCGGCACATGCGGGAATTTGCGCGCCAGAGCACGATCAATCGCAGCGCCCCGGTGCAGATTCTCAGCGGCAACCACCTTGCTGCGATGCAGATTGCCAAGAACAACCGGCTGGGGTTGATGACGCTGTATCGCGACACGGACGGCATGACCAACCGGGGCATTGTCGTGCACAGGGACAAGACGGATCTCAGCAATCTTCCGGCCATAGTTCCATCCGGCAGCGTGGCGACTCATTTGCTGTGCATGGCAATCCGCGGGGAGCTGAAGCATCCGCTCTACCTGTGGACCGGCAGGCGCGACGAGCCCGAGACCATGATTCGGGTTGCGCGCCTGAACTATTCCGCTGAGCTGCGCGGCTACTTCAAGTTTCCGAAACGCATTCTCGGCAGCAAGCAAAGCGACAGCGAACGCCGCATCGGCGAAGCCTTGTCGCGCGGCAGGAAGCCCTGCTGCGAGGGGATGTTGATGTATCCGCCGTCGAGGGCCAAGTTTGAAGCCGTGTTCTTCAATTTGGACGGATTTCTGCTGCACACCAACCCGGATCTTCGTTCTCTGATCAACCGGATCAACAACGACTTGAGCGAAGGCAAGTTGCCGCGAAATCCAGCTTTGCCGGAGTTGAACACCGACATCTGAGTTTCAGGCTGAATTGGCCGAGAGGATCACGTGCCTTGCCCCGGCGCAGCTTGTCACGCAGCGCCGGAGGCTGCCACAGGAATGTCTTTCGCGAAACGGACATCGCGGGGATTCGCAGGCATGCATCTGCCTGGCTGGAATCACTGCCGCGGCAACCAGCTCGAAGCGCCATTCAGGCTTGCCCACAGCCTTCAAGCCACTTTCGCTCCTTCATGCCGACAAACGCAGGGGCTGTGGCGGGAACTGCAATCCGTCATGCGGCGTCTCGGGCGGGCGAACGGCGTGTGCTGCGAAGCCGCCGCACGTCCGGCATCAAATGCGGATAGCTGGCGACCATCTTGAACAGATCCGGACGATCCACATTTACGAGATCGGGCTTTGAATCGAACATCGACTGCAGTTCATGCAGATCATCCGTGAGGCTGTAGATCATCGACTGAACGCCCAGATCCCTGCAAAGGCCGACCTCATCCAGGTTGTCAACGCCCAATTCGAACTCGATGATGTCCGCGCTGTAGTCATTTGCCGCAGCCGCAAGCGAGGGATAGCGCTTCCGGACCGCCATAAGTCTGGCTTCGTTCGACATAGATCTCATGCGGCGCATGGTCTCGGGATACATGCACCAGAAGAATGCATGATCCATCATTCCCGCAGCAGCAACCTCATTGACCACCCTTTCCGGATTGGCGTCCTTGATTTCGACGTAGAGGCTGGCCTTGCCCTGGGCTTGCTCGAGCATTTCCTTCAACAGGGGAACCCTTGCATGCTTGAATTCACGGGAAAACCAGCTGCCGGCGTCAAGCTGGCGCAATTCGGCAAGGGTGATTTCGGAGACCAGCCCGGAACCATTTGTTGTACGGTCAACGTCCGCGTCATGGACAACGACAAGATGGCCATCTGCCGTTGTCCGAACGTCAAGCTCAATCCAGTCAAACGCCTGGTCAATGCAGATCCGTGCCGCTTCAAGAGTGTTTTCCGGTGCGAGATGGTTGGCGCCACGGTGGCAGACAATTGCCGGGGCTCCGTTGGAATGCGACCGTGAAGGCTTGAGGCATTCCGGCCGGTTCGAGCAGATTCCCAGCACATCCAGCCTTTCCAGCACATCCAGCGCTTCGCGTCGGTCCTCGTGCCAAAGCACCATCGCCATTTCGTTGCGCTGACACCGATCCACCAGCTTCCGTGTCACCAGCGTTTGCGGGGCAAGGCTGGCTTCGAGCCAGCACAGATGCATGACATCCGGCTTTGCCGGTGCGCAGCGCTCAAACGGGTCGACTCCGGCCGGCACCAGCACCGACAGCGGATAGGGGCAGCCGTCCTCCCTCAAGCGAGCAATCCAATCGACCACAAAGGAGCCGATTGCGGCGAAGCGAAACTGTTTTTCGTCCAGGATCCTCCAAGCTTCTTCAGCGGCGCCTGTTGACTTTGCCTCCAGGTAAAGCCCTGCGCCAAGCTGTTTGGCCAGATCGACCACCTCGTCAAGCTGCGGAACCCGTTCTTCATCGTTTCGTTGAGCCCTG